>JBBTSP010000001.1:0-42521 GCA_038064655.1 Patescibacteria group bacterium
CATCGAAAAACCGGTATTGATCGATTGGGTTAACGGAGGTTATATGGTTTTTGATAAGCGAGTATTTAATTATTTTAAAATTGGTGAGACCGAACATCCGGCTTTAAAAAGATTGTCAAATAACAAACAGTTATCTGCCAGTAAGCACGATGGGTTTTGGTTTTGCATGGATACCTATAAAGAAGTGGAAGATTTAAATAAAATTTGGAAGACGGGCAAGGCGCCGTGGAAGATATGGAAATAAAAAATAAAAACATCTTAGTTACCGGTGGAGCGGGTTTTGTTGGCGGACATTTGGTCGAAGAATTAATTAAACTAAAAGCCAATGTAATTGTTGTTGATATCAATCTTGATAAACAGTCTTATCTATTTACAGAAAATCTTCATAAAAAATCCAAAGTTATTAACCTGGACATCTGCAATTATAAAAAAATATCAGCGTTAATTAAAAAATATAAAATTGAATTTATTTTTCATTTGGCCGCCCAGGCTTTGGTTGAGGAGGGTTATAAAAATCCAAAATATACTTTAGAAAATAATATCGTCAGTACAATCAACATTCTTGAGGCAGTGCGAATTAATCCACAAATCAAAGGGTTAATCGTTGCATCATCAGACAAAGCTTATGGAAAACTGAACAAAACCAAATATACCGAAGACTTCCCCCTCTCGGGTAACCATCCTTATGATACTTCAAAATCGGTCACAGATCTAATCAGTACGACTTATTTCAAAACCTATAAAATCCCGGTCGTTGTTACCCGATTTGGAAATATTTACGGCGAAGGCGATCTAAATTTCTCCAGAATTATTCCGGGGATTATGAAATCTATAATTCAGAATTCAGAATTGAGAATTAGAAGCAATGGCAAGTATGTGAGGGATTATCTATATGTCAAGGATGTCGTAAACGGCTATTTATTGTTAGCTGAAAATATTGAAAAAGTTAGGGGTGAGGCTTTTAATTTCGGATCAGATGAGACGCTAACCGTTTTGGATTTAATAAAATTAACTGGAAAAATTTTAAATAAGAAAATAAAATTTAAAATTTTAAATATGGCCTATAACGAAATCCCCTACCAGTCGCTTGATTATTCAAAGATAAAAAAAACTTTGGGTTGGAAACCAAAAGAAAGCATCAAATCAACAGCGAAGAAAATATTTGGGTGGTATAAATATAAATAAGAAGGATGGAATAAAATTTATTAATTCCTATAGTTTCCAAAACGGAATAAAATTCACTTTTGTTTTACCAAATGTTTTTTGTTCATTTAATGTCAGATTTACAACAATAGCTTCTTCTGGATCATATTTATTCAAAAATACAGATAATGATTTTTCAATTTTCGGTGATTTAAGTGCAGAATATTTTACTTCGATGGGTGTTATTTTAGCACCCTCATCAATAATGAAATCAACTTCCCTACCAGTAGTCGTTCTCCAAAACTTTATGCGAGCATTGCTCCACCGATTGCGCTCTAAAAGGATATTCGTGATAAAATTTTGAAACGCAAAACTATAATCTTTCTCCTGAAGATTGCCAAAAACACCTAATAATGAATTACGTAATCCAAGATCATTAAAATATACGATGGGTGATTTTACGATTTCTTTATAATCATTCTTAAAATATGGCGTAATTAGATTAACCGTAAAGGTTTTTTTTGCGTACCAAAGATATTTTTTCAATGTTGGAAAGCTAATATGAGAATCCCTGCAAAGATTGGCATATGAGATTATTTGTCCTGTTTGCGCTGCCATTAATCTAAGTAAAAGTTCAAAAGATTCAACTCGATCAACTTTCAAAAAATATGCAATATCTTTTTCTGCATAGCTTCGGAAGATTTCATTAATAATTTTTTTCTTTTCCTCTTGTTCCAAGGACAATATTACTCGAGGATATCCACCAAAATTTAGATATTCTTTGAGCAGTCTTAAAGATAATTCTTGATTGATATGAAAAAAATCAGTTAAACGATCAGTATATTTATAATCTGTTTTGAAGTCAGAAAATTCAGTAAAAGTTATGGGACTCATCTCAAACAGTCTTTTTCGTCCAGCAAGCGATTCATGAATCTTTTCCTTAAGTTCAAGACTTCCGGACCCTGAAACTATAAGTTTGTATGGAGTATTCGAATCATATATTCCCTTTAAGAATATTCCTGCGTCCGTTTTACGTTGGATTTCATCTATAAAAACATAGCCTTTTTTATCGCCAAATTCTAGACGCAGACGATCTAAAAGAATTGCCTGAGAAGTAAAAAAACGAACGTCTGCCTCAACGTCCAAATTTAAAAATATGGCTTTTTCACCTGATTGAAGTACTTGGTTATACAGGTTAGTCATAAGAGTAGTTTTCCCAACCTGACGTGCGCCAACAATCATTGTTATTTCTTTTTTTGAAAGATGTGTTTTTATATCTTTTGATATTGTTCGATTTATTATATTGCTCATAATGTTAGATAATCATTAAACTACACTTTAATTATAAACGGTTTATTATGAAAGTCAAATTGAATTAATTTACGAATTAATTTGCGAGCATAACCCGAGAATATGTGGAATGCAATTGCTTTTTTTGCCGAGAATATGCGGGATAGATCAATAAATTAAAATCAACCACAGAAAGAATATTGGATTGGTATAAAAAAATTATTTTGTTTTTTTCTTTTTTACCTTATTTACTATTTTGATGGGTGTCATATCGATTCCCCTTTGATATATTGATTTTTTAAGCTCTTCGTTATAAGCATAAGGACTGTCAATCATATCAATAAAAATTGGCTCATCTTTTTTAACAGATTTGATAAGTAATTCCCCATCCATCAGTTCACGACATGAAATTTGACCTTTCAAAAGAGGTACGGCCAAATATACATCTTCATCGCTTAATTTGTGATTTACAGGTAAATCTTTTTTTACGTAAACACCTCTAATAAGTTGATCTAAATAAGCAATTTCTTTTTTTGGAGGGACTCTTTTATTATTTCCTGAGTTTCCGCACATTTCTCGAGCTTTGTTAAATGCTTTAAACCAAATATCAATCTGTTCTGGAAGCGAACAATAGGGCGATACTTCTTTGTCTGAAGTTTTGATATCTATATGTCTTTCAAAAGTTCGAGCGCCTTTAGCATAAGCAACCAACATGGAAGAAGACCAATCGTGGTATTCATGAGTAGAGAAACCGATAACATGACCCGGATATCTTTCTTTTAAAAAGTCTATTTGATTTAACTCAAGTTCATTATCTTCCGAAGGATATAATGAGACGCAGTGATTAATAGCAAAGGGAATATTTCTATTTTCAAAAAATTTAACCAGATCATCCATATCCTTTAATGAAGATCCTCCGGTTGATGCTATGACTGGTTTTTTGGTTTTAGCAATTTTTTCAATAAGAATCCAATCATTAATATCGGAACTGGCTAATTTTATGATCTCAATTCCAAGTTCTGTGCAAAGATCAACCGACCTTTCGTCAAAGGGAGTAGCCATAGGGATACAACCATTTTTTTTAATCGAGTTAATCATAATTTCATAATCATCATCTGACATTTGAGTGGATAAAGTTTTTTTTATATACCTCACATCGGTTCTATTTTTATATTTTTTATGAATGAAATTATTTACATCCCTGAATTGAAGTTTGATTGCGGCCCGGACGCTATTGAATCGAACTATTTTTGAAAAATCCCCTATTATTTTTAATCCCCTATTTAAATCACCCCAGTGATTATTAGCTAATTCTAAAACGAATAGGTCATCAAAAATTGTTTTATTGTTCATATATAAATATTTGATAAATTTATAGGATAATTTTTATCACAATATTTTTATAATGTCAACAGATTTAGATTTTACTGAAGCGATTTAATAATAAAATTATGAATTGATTCAACTTTTAAATTGGTAAAAGTAAAGGGAAGATGACTATCGATTAATATTCCTCGGTCGTTACCTTCAGGCATATTTCCAAAAACAGCCACTTGTTCATCTTTTAAATTCAATTTTTTAATAATCGTTTTTAGCGCATAAAGTTTTGGATCAATTTTAAATGAGCGGCTGATTTGTAAAAATACATCATCCCCTTTTACGACTGAAAATTTATTGTCTAAATTTTGACTTATTTTATCTTTAAATAAATTAATAATTTTTTTATGGCTTTTTATATTATTAGGTAAAATAAAGGCAACTTTCGCTTCTTCCGAAAAGCAAATTCCTTTATACAATTTATTTTCTTCAATAAAATTATTAGGAATCAATTTTAACCAATTTTTTTTCAAAAATGATTTATGAATCTTTATTCCTAAATCATTTAATTCTGACGAAGTTATTTTTAAATCTAAATAAATTTTTTTACCTAATTTCATAATTATTTTAGCCTCTTCAAAGGTAAGGGCATTATCATAAATTTTGAATAATCCTTTATTTGAATATTGATATAATATTGACCCATTTCCACCACCAATAAATATTGGTTTTATATTTTGATTTTTTTTATAAAATTTTTCAAAATTTTTAATATGCAAGTCAAAAAATGATGAGCAACGGGCAGATAATATTAAACAAAATCTTTTTTTTAACAAAACCTTTTTAATTAATAAAAATGCTTTTTGATGATTGAATTTTTTGTCTCCTATATCATAAATAGTTCCATCATAGTCAAAAACATAAAGCTTGATTTTATTTTTTATTTTTTTAGCTATTTTAGATGTATCAACTAATTTTATTTTCATAGAATATGAATTGATACTGGTATTATAGTATAATTCTACATATGCAATCAGATATTGTTAAAATCTCCGATTATGTTATTGATTATTTAGTCTCCCTTGGCATTAAAAATATATTCCTCATTTCTGGCGGCGGATGTATTCATTTAATTGATTCGGTTGGAAAAAATAAAAAAATAAAATTCATTTGCAATCACCACGAACAAGCCTCTGCGATTGCCGCCGAAGCTTATTCGCGTGTGACCGAGAAAATAAGCGCTTGTTTGGTGACAACTGGTCCGGGAAGTACAAATACTCTAACGGGATTAATCGGGGCCTGGCTCGATTCAATTCCAATGATTTTTATATCCGGTCAAGTAAAAAGGGAAACAATCGCCGATTATTCTAAATTACGTCAGATAGGAGATCAGGAAATAAACATTATTGATATGGTAAAACCGGTGACAAAGTATGCTGTGACTATTTTCAAGGAAGAGGAAATATCCTATCACATGGAAAAGGCTGTGTACTTGGCAACTCATGGCAGGCCAGGACCTGTTTGGATTAATATCCCGCTTGATATTCAAGGAGCAAAAATTCAAAAATCTTTACTAAAACATTTCAGTCAAAAAGAAATTGAAAAAACTATCATCAACCAAAAGGAACTAAAAAAAGAAGTTGAATTTATCATTGAAAAAATTAAAAAAGCAAAACGCCCCTTACTTTTTGTAGGAAACGGGGTAAGATTGTCCGGAGCCCAAAAAGAACTTTTAAATTTAATTTCTTTGCTGAAGATCCCGGTTGTCACCGGTTTTGCTGGTTTTGATATGATCTCTTCCTCAAATCCTTATTTTGCTGGTCGACCGGGAACAATCGGTCAACGATCCGGAAATTTTGCCGTCCAAAATTCAGACCTGTTACTGGTAATTGGTTCTAAATTAAATATCAGGATGATTGGATATGATTTTAAATCTTTTGCCAGAGGCGCATACAAGATAATGGCAGATATAGATAAGGAAGAAATGAGTAAGCCAACTCTTTCGATTGATAAAAAAATACTGTCTGATGCAAAAGATTTTATAAATGAAATGATTATTCAATTAAAAAATTACCCAATCAGATTATCAATAGAAAATTGGATAACTAAAACTAAATATTGGAAAAAAAAATATCCAACAGTTTTGCCACAGTATTGGCAAGAAAAAAAAGTTAATCCTTATTGTTTCATTGATACTTTGTCAAAATATCTAAACAAAAATGATGTAATAGCCGTATCAAATGCCACAGCGGCAATATGTACTTATCAAGCGATTCGTTTTCCGCAGGGCTTAAGAATAATAAATAATTCAGGATGTGCCGCGATGGGTTATGGACTTCCGGCCGCAATAGGCGCAAGCGTTGCCAACAAAAAAGGTAGAACAATCTGCCTTGAAGGTGATGGAAGTATTCAAATGAATGTTCAAGAATTTCAAACGATAGTTCATAACAAATTACCACTTAAAATATTTGTTTATAATAATAAGGGTTATGTCTCAATACGATTAACACAAAACGGATTGTTTGATGGAAGGTTAGTTGCCTCAAGCGAGGGCAGTGGGGTAAGTTGTCCCGACGTTATCAAAATAGCCAAAGCTTATGGAATTCATACAGAAAGGATTGTCAGTCATAAAGGTATGGATCAGATTGTTAAAAAAGTTTTGTCATATAAAGGTCCAGTCGTATGCGAAATAGTTGTTTCTCCGAATATGCAGTTTATGCCGAAGTCGGCCAGTATGCAGTTAAAAGATGGATCATTTGTTTCTCGTCCGCTTGAAGACATGGCCCCTTTCTTATCGAGAGAAGAATTAAAAGATAATATGTATATTTCACTATGAACAAAATAAAAAAAACAGTTTTCATTACCGGAGCGGGAGGGTTTATTGGAAAAAATCTTACAGAGCAGTTAAGTAAAAAATATAATTTATTAACTCCTGGTCATAAAGATTTGGATCTATTGGATGAAAAAGCGGTTAATGATTTTTTTAAGAAAAATAAAATTGACGTCGTTATTAATTGCGCGGTCATCGGAGGAAGCCGAAAAGAAGAACATGTTGATTCTTCCCTATTAGGAAACTTAAGAATTTTTTTTAATCTTTTAAAAAACAAAAATAAATACAAAAAAATGATTCATTTTGGGTCAGGAGCGGAATATGACAAAAGCAAACCCATTATTCAAGTTAAAGAAACCGATCTGGGCAATACAATCCCACAGGATGAATACGGTTTTTTTAAATACATCTGTTCAAAATACATCGAGAAAGAAAAAAATATTGTTTGCATTAGAATCTTTGGATTATTTGGCAAATATGAGGACTATCGTTACAGGTTTATTTCAAATGCGATTGTCAATAATTCAAGCGGGCTTCCAATAACCATGAACCAAAACGTATTTTTTGACTATGTTTATATAAATGATTTTATTAGGATCGTTGATCACTTTATAAATCATAAAGCTAAATATAAATTTTATAATTCAGGGACAGGAAATAAGATAGATATATTAACAATTGCTAAAAAAATAAATTTAATTTCTGATAAAAAATCAAAAATAATAATAAAAAATAAGGGATGGAATAATGAATATACTTGTGATAATAAAAGATTAAAAAATGAATTGAAAAAATTTAAATTTACTTCTTTTGACGAATCTCTTAAGGAATTATATAGATGGTATAAAGAAATATGGAAAAGAAATTAGGCGATTTATTATCAAAAACTGCTAATCACTACAAAGAATTAATATTAAAAAATAATCCGAAATTTAATTTTAAAAAACCTGTTGTCTTATTCGGCGCTGCCAAACTATCACCTTATTTTATTAAATATTTTGAAAGCAAAAGAACAAAAATTCTGTCTTTAACAGATAATGACAAAAGTAAAATTGGAAAAAAATTATTAGGATTAACGATTATTAGTAAAAAAAATTTACTTAAAAAATTTGGTAAAAATATACAGATAGTCGTCGCATCAGTCCACTACGACGAAATAATTAAAGAGCTTAAAAAAATGGGATTTAATAATGTGTTTAATCCAATGTTTTTTTTCACATTAGATCACAAGGATTTTAATTTATTGACTTGGAGGAACAACATTGATTTAATCTTTAAAAATAAGAAAAAAATAAAATCGGCGTTTGCATTGTTTAAAGATGAAAAGTCAAAAAAGATATATATAGAAATACTCAGATTTAGATTAGCATTTGATCAATCAATTTTCAGCAAGATTAAAGATGATAAAACAGAGTATTTTGATGAAAAAATAATTAAATTATCCCCAAAAGAAATATTTCTCGACGGCGGAGCCTATGATGGAGATACTGTCAAAATGTTTATTGAAAAATCTAAAAATATTTTTAATAAAATATATGCTTTTGAGCCAGATGATAGTAATTATATTCAACTAAGTAAATATATAAACAAACTTTCTGATAAACGAATAATCAGTTATAAGATCGGATTAGGTGAAAAAAAAGAAAAATTATATTTTACAAATGAGGGAAATCTTCAATCTAAAATTACAAGCAAAAGTAAAACATTAATAAAAATATTGCCGATAGATTTTTTGAAAGATATTATTTTTACATATATAAAGTTAGATATAGAGGGATTTGAGAAGCAGGCATTGTTGGGCGCAAAAAAAATGATAAGTAAATTCAAACCAAAATTAGCAGTTTGTTTATATCATAATATTGAGGATTTATGGGATGTTCCTTGCTTAATAAATACGATTAACAAAAATTACAAATTTTATATACGTCATTATACAAATTTTTTATTTGATACAATTTGCTATGCTGTCTAACATCTATGAATAAAATTAGAGTTTGTCCAATTTGTTTAAATAGTAAAAGCGAATTATTACATATCCAAAAATTTGCTGATCATTTTGAACATAAAATAGTCAGCTGTACTTATTGTGATTTTATTTATGTTAATAATGCGCCTTCTCAAAAATATTACGATGCATATTACAAAAATCAATCAAAATATGAAGGAACAAGACAACATGAAATGCATGATAAATTTACTTTTGAAACATTTAGTTTTATTTTGAAAAAATATATACTCAAAGATGCAGAGATTCTTGATGTAGGGTGTTCAACAGGAAAATTACTTTATTTTATTAAGCAAAAAAGTTATAGAAATTTGTTAGGAATTGAGCCGGCTCCGGAATGTAAAATAATTGCAAAAAAAAATTATGATATCACGGTTAAGACATCAACTTTAGATAACTTTAAAACCAAAAAAAAATACGATTTAATAATATTTTCCCAAGTCTTCGAACATTTAGTTGATCTGAGAAATACCATTATTAAAGGGAGATCTTTGTTGAAAGATGAAGGAATGATTTTTATCGGCGTTCCTGATGCAGGGAATTTCTATAAAGAATTTGACGAGCCGTATGGAGAATTTTCAACTGAGCACATTAATTTTTTTACAAAACAGTCTTTATCAATGTTGCTTAACGGATTTGAAAATGTTTATATAAAAACTGATAATTTTGCCCTTCTATCTCTTTGGTTGAAAAAAAATAAAAAGGAAGCAAGCATAAACAAATATATAAATTTATCTCAATTGAAAATGAAAAAAATATTAAAAACTATTAATTCCTTGCCAAAAAATACAATTGTTTGGGGAGTTGGAGCTTTAACTCAAAGACTGTTAAAAACTACCAATATAAAAAATAAAGTTTTTAAATTTGTTGATAGTAATATAAATTTAATAGGAAAAAAAATTGATAGTATTAATATAATTTCTCCTAATGAATTAAAATACTATAATAATCCAGTATTGATTTGTTCGTTTAGATTTAAAAAAGAAATTATAATGTATATTCGTAAAAACAAAATTAAAAATAAAATTTTAACTTTTAAATAATATGAAGAAAAAAATTTCGATTGTAGTTCCATGTTTTAATGAAGAAGCGAATATTGAATCAACATATAAAAAAATAGAATCTGTTTTAAATAAACTTCATCTATATGATTTTGAATATATTATTGTTGATAATGGTAGCGAAGATAAAACAAGGAATCTAGTTAAGAAGTTAATAAAAAAGGATAAGCGAATCATAGGAATATTTTTGTCCAGGAATTTTGGTCCAGAAGCGTCAATAAATGCTGCTTATACATATGCAACCGGAGAAGCAATAATAGGAATTGCTGCTGATTTGCAAGATCCTCCAGAACTAATTCCTCAATTTATAAAAAAGTGGGAACAAGGAAATGATATTGTATTTGGGATATATACAAAAACTGAAGACCCCATATTTATTACTTGGTTAAGAAGAATATTTTATAAAATATTTAAATATATTTCGAATATAGATGTCCCAGTAAATGCCACCGGATTTGGTTTAGTTAGTAGAAAAGCACTAAACGCATTTTTGTCACTTCCAGAAAAATTTAGATTTAGTAGGGGGCTCTTATCATGGGTTGGTTTCAAGCGAGATTATGTTTATTACAATAAAAATCGAAGAGAGAGAGGAAAAAGTTCTTATAATATCTTTGATTATGTGAAACATGCTGAGAGAGGAATCTTCGGATTTTCATATTTGGTATTAGATTTAATGGTTTATGGAGGGTTCATTTTGGTATTTTTTTCATTTTTATTTATTATTGGATATTTATACACAGTTTTTGTGATAGGCAATCCTATCAATGCTTCAATCCCAATCATGTTGGGGATAGTTTTTTTTGGAGGAATTCAATTACTGGCGATTTCTATTATAGGCAAATACATCCAAGTGATCGTTGAGGAAACGAAAAATAGACCCATCTACATAGTTGACGAAACAATTAACGTTAAAAAATAATTGTTTTTTTATGGCCGATTGACTTTTTTAAATTCATTTCGATCTAAGAATGGAAACATATCTTCATACGGTTTAGCAACTAAAGTTCCATCAGGTCGTTTTTCTGATGCTATTCTTGGAATTAAGAGTTGCCAGTCTGGTGTCATCACATCACAAATGACTGGACCTTTAAAATCAAGAACCTCTTTGACTTTTTTTTCAACTTCATCTATTGAACTGATTCTCACTCCCTTGATTCCATAGGCCATGGCAATTTTAAGAGAATCTGGACACCAGACGCCATTTTTTGCGCTTTCTCCCATGAGTCTTCCTTCCATAAAATTTTTTTGGGTATGTCTGATCAACAAATAACCGTTATTATTAAAAATAAAAACTTTTATGGGAAGATTATTATATTTGATCGTGGCAAATTCTTGAATGTTGAATTGGAGACTACCGTCCCCTGTTATCACAATCGTATTTGCCCGATTATTTGCCAAACAGGCGCCGATTCCGGCCGCCCAATAACCCATAGAAGAAATACCACCAGTAGTCAAAAAGCGCTGATTCTTTTTTATTTTCCATGTTTGGCAGGCGACATGAAAACAGGAACCCGTATCAACCAAAATCATATCTTTATCAGATGCAAGTTTGGATAATTTTTCGGTAAAATAATAAGAATTAATCGGTTTTTCCTTTTTATATTCCGGCAAAACCACCTGATATTTATTTTTCCAAAAATTGCATCTTTTAATCCAGTTATTATAATTGGAAAACTTATACTTGGTTAATTGCTTTAATAATTCTTTTAAAAATAATTTGATATCGGAGTGGATTTTCAGGAAAATGTCAACTCCTGGTTTTTCGAGTTCCTCAATGTCAATATCGACAACAACTTTTTTAGCATTCTTACCAAATTCTTTTGAGTTATGACCAACTGTTGAAGTTGAAAGTCTTGAGCCAACGGCTAAGATAAAATCAGAGTTTTGAATGGCAAAATGAGCGGCTCTTTCCCCATAAGTGCCTGGTCGACCAACATATAATTTATTGTCACTATCGATAAGATCAATTCCAAGTCTTGAGGTAATCACTGGCATTTGAAGTTTTTTGACAGTTTCATCAAATTCTTTGAAAGCATTTGCCAACCTGATTCCCTGGCCAACAAAAAGAATTGGACGTTTTGACCTTGATAGTATTTTTAATGTCTCTTTTACCTTTAAAGAAAGATTATTATCTTCATCACTGCTTTCTTCAGGGACAAATTCTTTTAAAAGTTTCTCAGGAACTTTCATTCTTTGAATATCGAGAGGAACTTCGATCCAAACCGGGCCCGGTCGGCCATTTAAAGCTAAATAATAAGCTTTTTGCATATAATATTGTATTAAAGAAGGATCGTCGACGGTAACAAAATACTTTGTGACCTTTTCAACGATCGGCTTGATATTTATTCCCTGAATTCCATATTGTCTAATCTTGGTTTTTTGCTGATACTGGACGTAAGATAAAGCAGACTGGCCGGAAATAACCATCATTGGAGCCGAATCAACCCAACCACCAACGACTCCATTCATGATGTTGATGGCGGCCGGTCCGGCAGTAACTAAAGTAACTCCTAATTTTCCAGTAATGCGACCATAAGCATCAGCTGACATTCCCAAAGCCTGTTCATGGTGACCACAAATATATTTCAATTTTTTGTTACGAAAAACCGCATCATTCAAAAACATAGCCTGACCACCGGTAATCATGAATACAGTATCAACCCCTTTTGAGGACAAAAATTTAAAGATATAGTCGCTGACAGTCATATTATAATAATGATTCTATCTGATAATCTTCATTTTTAAACTCTTTTTTCTGTTTGAGAAAATTGGCCACATCGATAATAATATCTTCTTGTCCGCCGACGACCTTTCTTCTACCTAATTCTTTGAGAATATCTCGTACATCGACACCAAATTTGATAGCCGCTTTTTCCGCATGGGGAGCAAAGCCGGAAAAGACTCCGGCAAGACCACTGGTGAGAGTTATATAATTAATTTCAGGAGATTTTTTCATTAATTTAGCAATAATATTTTCACTATTATCCATTAATTGATAAAGATCAAGTCCTGTTTTATAACCTATTTTTTCAAGAACAGCAACAATTACTTCAAGTTGGCAGTTTCCAGCCCCAGCTCCAAGTCCACGGGAACAGGCGTCGATAATCTTTGCTCCGGATTCAACCGCAATTAAAGAATTGGCAATGGCCATGCCCAAATTATTATGAGCGTGAAAACCAACCTCAACTTTCAAGCCCTTGACTAAAGTTGAAACTTTTTCGGTCACATCCTGAGGAAGATATGTTCCCGCTGAGTCCATCAACATTACCCCACTAGCTCCATATTCCTCCATCAGTTTTGCCTGGGCAAGAAGTTCCGACTCCGAAATCATATGAGACATCATTAAGACTCCATAAGTTTTTATATTATTTTTTACAGCATATTGAATATGCTGACGAGTGATATTGGCTTCAGTACAGTGGCAGGCGACCATCATCACTTCAATCCCCGCTTTAATTGCCGGAGCAATATCATTTTTGATGGTTCCAAAACCAGGAATAAGAAAAGCACCGAGCTGGGTTTTTTTTAATTGTTTTTTGGCAGTTTTTAGCATTTCCTGATCTGACAATAATGAAATTCCCAGTTGAAGAGAAGAAGCGCCCAGTCCATTACCATGTCCAACGATAAGAATTTTTGTCCCAGCTAATTCAGCCCCCCTAGCATATTGAGTAATATCTTGAGCGGTAAGTTGGTGTTTCATGGCGTGGGATCCGTCACGAAGTGTTGAATCAACGATTAAAATTTCTTTATTATTATTTTTCATGTTTTTTTGTTTTTAATTTTCGTCTGGCGTATTCTTCGGCTACGGCAATAGCTGCACAGTTAATTATATCTAAATTTCCGGCGTAAATTGGAAGATAATCTCCCCTTCCGACTACTTCAATCATAGTTGTTAATTTACCATCGTCAAAGATGGGTTCTAAAACAAGTTTATATCCAGGGACATATTGCTGAATTTTTTTAACTACTTTTTTTATTTCTTCTGTAATTAATTCTATTTTGGGATTTTTCATTTTGGCATAAATAGTATTATGCATCAATATTGGCGGATCGGCCGGATTAAGATTAACGATTGCTTTTGCTTTTTTTACACCGCTAAAATACATCAAAGCTTCGCTGGTTGTCTGGGTATACTCATCGATATTATTTCGTGTCCCAATGCCTGCCGATTTTGAGGAGATACTGGAAACAATCTCAATATATTCAGTATCCGGATTAATTTTCATAATTGCCTGTGCGATGGGTATAGTTGCTTGTCCTCCGCAACTTACCATATTAATATTAAATTCTTTTAAAGATTTATTAAGATTAATAATTGGTATACACATCTTTCCGATTCTCGATGGGGTCATATCAATGACAAATTTTTTCAGTCTTTTTAATATGGGGGCATTATACTGATGGGCTTCGGCTGAGGTTGCGTCAAACACTATTTCACAAAGTCCAGGACTTTTTTCAATAGCGCGAATTGATTCAAATGAAGTTTTGACCCCAAGTTTTTTAGCTCTGGCAATCCCTTTTGACTCAGGATTGTGTCCGGTAAAAATTCCACATTCCAGTACGGGCGATCTTAAAATTTTGGTTAATAAGTCTGAGCCGATATTTCCCGTGCCGATTATACCAACTTTTATTTTTTTTGAAGCGGTTCTTTCCTTCATTGTTTAAAAATTAACCTTATTTTTAATAATAAAAGATGGACGGGCTTTGACTTCATCATAAATACGGGCTAAATATTCGCTGATAATTCCAAGGACAAAAAAAAGAATTCCAAATAAGCTCAAGGTTAGTATGATCATTGTTGCGGCTCCGGGTGCTTCTCGTCCATGGACGAGAAATAAATAAAGATAAAAAATAATCATAAAAAATGAGACGACGGTAATTCCGATTCCAAGAAAAGTGACAAATCTTAAAGGTAAATAAGAGAAAGAAAAGATACCGTTGAGGGCGACCTTAAGAGCTGTTTTAAAATCAGCTTTTGATTCTCCGGCAAATCTGTTTGCCCGGTTAAATGAAATACCAATATGTTTGAAGCCGGTCCACATAATCAAGCCTCTTAAATATTTATTCTGTTCCCCCATTTGGTTGATTGTTTGATAAACCCTTTTATCAATTAATCGAAAGTCGCTGGCATTTTCAGGGAACATGTTTTTTGTAAATAAATTAATTATTTTATAAAATAAAACAGAGCTGACATTTCTAAAAAAACCGGCAGTTCTTTTTTTGACCTGGCCATAAACAATTTCATACCCGGCTTCCCATTTTTCGATAAACTTGGAAATAAGATCAATCGGCTCTTGAAGATCAGCCATCATGATAACGCAGGCGTCTCCTGTCACAAAATGCATACCGGCCGCAATGCCGCCGTCGCAACCAAAGTTTTTAGAAAGCTGAAGTATCTTTAATCGTCGATCTTTTCGGGAAAATTTTTGTAAGAGAACAAAAGAATTATCAACAGAGCCGTGTTCAACAAATACGACTTCAAAATCATAAGCGGGATTTTTATTCATAAAGTTTGTCAGTTGTTTAATTAATTCAGGGATTCCAAGAGATTCATTATAAATCGGAATGACAACAGAGATAAGTTTTTTAGATTTCATTGTTCTCATTATACAATATCATTATTTTTTTGGTAAAATAATTTCATGTTTATTCCCGGCAAGACCTACATACCAGTCTCAGGAAAAGTTTTTGATAAAGAAGAGATAAATAATGCCATTGAAGCGGCCAAAGACGGCTGGTGGACTGAAGGAAGATGGGCTAAACAGTTTGAATCAGATTTTAAAAAATTTCTTGGTGTCAATTACGTTTCACTTGTTAATTCCGGTTCTTCAGCTAATTTAGTTGCATTGGCCTGTTTAACTTCAACAGTATTTGGCGAACGGCAATTAAAACCGGGTGATGAATATATTACTACATCAGTCGCTTTTCCAACGACTGTTAATCCCGGACTTCAATATGGTTTAAAACCGATTTTTATTGATGCGGAACTTGATACTTTAAACATTGACGTTGATCAAATTGAGAAAGCGATTACAAAGAAGACGAAATTAATCATGGTCGCTCATACTTTAGGTAAACCATATAACTTAAAAAAAATCATGAAATTGGCAAAAAAATATAATCTTTGGGTGATTGAAGATTGCTGTGATGCATTGGGTAGTAAATATAAAGGTAAGATGGTTGGCACTTGGGGAGATATAGCAACACATAGTTTTTACCCAGCGCACATAATCACGATGGGAGAGGGAGGCGCTGTGACAACCCAAAACCCATTAATTCATCGGTCAATTCGGCAGTTTCGCGATTGGGGTCGGGACTGTTGGTGTGATACGGGAAAAGATGACACCTGCAGAAAAAGATTTGGTTGGAAATTGGGAGAGCTACCTCAAGGTTATGATCATAAATATATCTATTCTCAGATTGGCTATAATTTAAAATCAACTGACTTTCAAGCCGCCATTGGCTGTGCCCAACTAAAAAAACTCCCCGATTTTATCAAAAAAAGACAAGAAAATTATAAAATTCTTTATAATTTTTTTAGTCAATATAAAAAATATTTTATTTTGATGAAAGAGGATAAAAATGAGGAAGTGAGCTATTTTGGATTTCCGGCAATTGTTAAACCTCACTCCCCTTTTACCCGTAATCAACTGACAGAATATCTGGAAAATAATAAAATCGGCACAAGAAATATTTTTTCCGGCAATCTCCTCCGTCATCCGGCTTACCTGAAATTAAAAAATAAATTTAAAATCATCGGTAATCATAAAAATGCCGATTTAATTATGAACAATGCTTTTTGGTTGGGAGTTTGGCCGGGAATTAATGATGAAATGATAACGTATATTAAGGAAAGAATATTTAATTTTCTTCAAATTTATTAATCAAATAAGCTTGAATATATTCAAATCTCTCCATTAATTTGTTACGTTCACCCATTGGTACAAAAGGTCGCATATCAGTTTCAAATTCTTTCTCAGAGATTTTTTTTATTGAATTCAATAATTTTTTATTTGAATAATCTGTTTTTTGGTAATACTTTAGCTTTTCTTTAACTAAATCGTTGTTTATGAGTGTGCCTTGCGATATCAGAAACCAAAGATCAAAAAGATCTCTCCCCTTTTTCCTCGTTAAAAGAGCTCTGATTTTTTCGGCACATATTTCTTCACGCGAAAGATGATAAATAAATGAAGTAAAAATAACTGGATATATCGTATCAAATGTTGATTTGCTTGGTTGAAGCACTTTTTCTCTAAATGAAAAATCAAGATTAATAAATGTTGCATAAGGCAGGATATCGCGAGTGGCTGTTAGCAAAAATCGTTTGCCGGTAATAGTTTTTCTTTCCTTAAAAGAAAACTCCCCTTCTTTTACAAATTCTTTAAATATTAAATTAATAAGTGATAAAAATTCGTCTTCAGAAGAAGTAACTGTAAAATCTAAATCTTCAGAAAATCTTGAAGCACCGAGTAAAAAATGGATAGCGGTTCCTCCTTTAAAAAAAACTTGAGAACTTTTTTCGTTTTTATAAAGCTTATTTAAAAAAAGGATTTGCAGATATTCACGGTAAATCGTTGATTCATTTGTTTTAAACTTACGAGCAAATGAATTGATTTGATCTTTTGTAATCATACTTAAATATTTTTAAAATTTGCAGTTGCCTTTTTAAATTGACTTGTTTGAGGATATTTTAAGATATATGATTTGAGTTTTGATTTATTAATTAATGATAAATCGTATTCTTCGAGATGAATTTTTTTTATACCTTTTGAAGAAAGATAAAGTTGGTCAACAAGGGCTTTTTCTTTGTCAGCAATGAGATAATTATCTTCTTTTATATATCCCCAGAAAAGCGATTTTTTAAGATGGTAATATCCATATTCTTTTTCATTGAACTTTTTTAATCGGGTCTGACCAAGGGTGGCACTCGTTACTTCATATGGGAATTGCGAAAGAACACCATAAAAACTTAAGGCACTTTCAAATGATACGTATGACGACTCGTACATAAAATTAGCTAATGCAAATTCACTGCAAGAATATTTTTTTAAACTGTATTTGTTTCGCTCAATTTTAATCAGTACTCCACTTTCAATCAAACGATTGACGATATTAAATAGAGAACTGGATTTATCTATATTCAAATGCTCTCTTAATGTTTTGAGTGTGAATAATTGAGTAGATGATTCATATATTTTTTTGGTTAAAAAACTCATATCGTACAATTTCATATACTATCAATCTTAAAGAGTTTATGCAATCTTGTCAAGAGCATTTTTATAATAAAATTCATTATGTTGATACGAGGTAAGAAAGTGTAGTAATATATACACTATATGGATACGAAGAAAATAACAAATATTTATAAAGAAACATCGGCATTAGTTTGGAAGGAAGCGAATCTTTTTATGGCAAAATCCCTTATCGTTATTGTTCCTAATCACAAACAGATAGCCCACGGAACCCTTGAAAGTATATTAAAACAATCAGATATGAGTTATCTTGAATTTGAATCTTACTATAAATAATGCCGACTTAATTATGAATAATGCTTTTTGGCTGGGAGTATATCCTGGAATTTCAAAAAATACGATTAAATATGTTAAAGAAAAAATAAAAGATTTTATCATGTCTCTCCATATATGAAATCAGCTTTAATTGGATATACAGGGTTTGTTGGAAGCAATATAAATGACCAACATAAATTTACCGAACTTTATAATTCAAAAAATATTACCAAGATCAAAAATAAAAAATATGATTTGGTTGTTAGCGCAGGAATTCCTGGAACAAAATGGATAGCCAATAAATATCCCGTAAAAGACCTTGAAAATATAAAGAAATTTATAAATTCCATAAAAACTGTTCAAGCCAGAAAATTTGTTTTAATATCTACGGAAGACGTTTACGAAAATCCTTATAAAGTAAACGAAAAAACCAAAATTAATTCGGCCAATGTCCAACCTTATGGAAAAAACAGACTATTTTTAGAAAAAAAACTCAAAAATATATTCAAAAAATCATTGATAGTTATCAGACTGCCCGGTTTAATCGGAAAAAATTTAAAAAAAAACTTCATATATGATTTTATTCATGAAAGAAAATATTATTTAAGCAATAGTGAAAGTATGGTCCAGGTATATGATCTAAAAAATATTTGGAAAGATTTAAAAAAAACAATCAAATATTCTTTACCCATTATCAATTTTGCGCCGGAACCGATTAGAGTTGCTGACATAGTTAAATATGTGTTTGGAATAAATTTTGTTAATAAAGACAAAAAACGTTTTTTAAATTATGATGTCTCATCCGTTTATGCCCATCACTACGGTAATAGCGATAAATACTTATATAACAAAAAACGAGTTTTAAATAGTATAAAAAAATTTGTTTATCTAGAAAAACTCAAACTCGAAGGAAAACCTTTAAAGAAAATGAAAGATATTATTTATTAATGATTTCATTTACGGCCATTCTTATCCGGTTAATAGGTTTTTTTAATCTAATAATTTCTCCTTTTAATTTCTTTATTAAATCATCCTGATAAGTAATATGATTTACATGATAAATATCATATTTACCTGTCAGTTCAATAAAGTCTGCATAATCGAATTTGCTCTGTTTGTTTAATTTGGAAACTATTTTTTTGTTTTGCAATAAATCAAACAGCACATCAAGAGCAAATTTTTGATGAAAGACATGTTCAACTTCAAGAGTCTGTCTGGCTACATAAAAGGGTATTAATTCGTCATCAGTGATGTCACAATATTTTTCTTGGGATAGGGGGAAGATTTTTATAAATTCTCCGATGTTCATTATTTTTAAATAATGTTTTAAAACATGGGAAAACTCAAACATGCTGCGGACAACAGCCTTGGGGGTGGCGGCGCTGGCATTCATCTCGCCGGCCCTGATTCTGAATTTTGTCAGTTTTTCTTGAATGATATGTTGCTCATATTTTAGACTGAGCCTTATTCCTATATCAAAATCTTGGATTTGAGCCAAACAAGGATTGTGGTATCCGATGAAGTCATAAACTTTTTTTCTCATCATCATACTTGGATGCCATAACCAACGACAGTTATAGAAAAAATAATTTAGCCACTGGAATCGGTTCCTGTTTTCCAATGAATTCATTTTGCCGTGAAAATGCTCTGAGTCCGGAATATTTGATCCCCCTTCATCAATCATCTGGGCCTGGGTAAAAACCGCTCCGGTTTCCGGATGAGCGTCAAGATACGCAACCTGTTTTTCAAGTTTTTCAGGAAAAAAAGCGTCATCGGAATTTAGATGGGCGATGTATTTGCCTTTAGCAAGAACCAAACAGTTATTTATAGCCACACAAACCCCGTGATTTTTAGTTGAAATAAATAATTTAATTCTTGGATCTTTGAATTTTTTTATTTCCTCGACCGTTTTATCAGAAGAATGATCGTCGTTGATGATTATCTCAAAATCCTGGAAAGTCTGACCTAAAACGCTTTCAAGCGCGTAAGCGATGTATTTTTCGTGATTATACGATGGAATGATGACGCTAACTTTTGGCATATATGATTTTTTTTAATTTTTTTAAAGGATATTTTAAATCTTCGTATTGTTTTGTCAATGTTTTCACTAATTCTTCCTGATAGGCGATGTGATTAACATGATAGATATCCCGTTCGCCAGACAGTCTAATAAAATCTGTATAGTCAAAATTACTTTTTTTATTTAGTTTCGACACTATTTTTTTATTTTGCAATAAATCAAATAACACATCTAAAGCAAACTTCTGATGAAAGACATGTTTGACATCCAATGCTTGTCTGGCCACATAAAAGGGAATTAATTCATTATCATTTATGTCATCAAATCTTTTTTTTGCTTCAGGAAATATCTTAAAAAATTCGCCGACATTTTTTATTTCTAAATAATGTTTAAGAATATGGCCAAATTCAAACATACTCCGGACTTTATTTTCAATCGTATCGGCTCCGACGTTCATGTTTCCTGATCTGATTCTGAATTTAACAAGTTTATCATCGAAGATATAAATATCCTGTTCAAAACACAGCCTTATCCAAACATCAAAATCATGGAGTTGCGCCAGCCGTTCGTTTTCATATTTTATTTTTTTATAAAAAGACTTTCTAATTAAGGCGGACGGAAAACAGATACAGTTGCCGTTGTGAAAAAAATAATTAAGCCATTCATATCGATTCCTGTTCTTTTGATCAAAAACTTTATCATAATAATATTCTTTTATTTCGTTTCCTTCCTCATCAATCATCTGGGCCTGGGTAAAAACCGCTCCAACACCCGGGTTATCATCTAAATATTTAACCTGTTTTTTAAGCTTATCAGGTAAACAGATATCATCGGAACTAAATAAAGATATATATTCTCCCCGACTCTTGTTTAAAGCATAATTCAGAGCATGTCCAAAACCGATGTTTTTCTTTATTCGGAAAACCCTGATTCTTGGGTCTTTAATAGTTTTAATTATTTTGTAAGTCGAGTCGGTGGAGCCATTGTCAACAACGATCAATTCAAAATCCACAAACGTTTGGCTAAGAATGCTATTGATACTTTCAGCTACATATTTTTCGTGATTAAAAGCAGAGATAATTACGCTGACTTTAGGCATGCTCATTTATTTATAATTTGACTTTTTTAGTAGCATAGGTCTTTCGATCAAATTATATAACATTATCGATATAATTAAAATTATTGATGAAGCGGTTATAACCGATAAAAAAATATTTAAAAATTTTAAATTATTTTCAAAGTAGGTATATATTTCATAATGAATCAGAAAGATTGAAAAAGAAAACATACTTAGTTTAGTAAAAAAATAATATATTAATTTTTTATTTATCAATATTTTATTTATGAATAAATTATTTTCTAAATAAACAACAAAGATAATTAACCCTAAGCTCATAAGTGGCCAACTGAATGCTCGAAATAAAATAGATCTATCAAAAAAGTTAATCCCATAATTCACCATTAGATATACATAATAAAAATAGAATACCGTTAAAACAATTAATGAAACCGCAAACGAATTAAAATTTGAAAATTTTTCATATAGGATTTTAAACCTTAATTTTAGGATGGCAAACAAAACGCCTATAAACAAAGAATCAAATCTTAGTAATATATTTTTCCTTACACCAAAATCAAAAATAGGGTTATATAAATAAATATAGATAAATCTGAAAAAGTTTATTAATATGATAATAAAAATAAATGTTCTCAGTAATTTCACAGATGAGTATTTTGCATTATTGATAATCATAAATATGACAGGGATAATTAAGTAAAACCAAAACTGTATAGATAAAGTCCAGGAAACGGCAAAAAAACCTACTTCATTCGGAAAAAAATTTTGCAGGAAAACAAAATGTAGTAAGTGCAATGATTTAGATCCGAATATAAAATTATCAATAAAAACAAGAATAACCAATACGACAAAATAAAGGGGCATTATTCTTAATAATCGCCTCACATAAAAATTTATGATTTCCTTAAAAGAAAAATTTGGAGTTAATTTTGTAAGTATAGTTTTTCCTATAAGAAAACCACTAAGAACAAAAAATAGCTCAACCCCATAAAGTCCCGAATTGTATAATAAATTAAAAAAAACTGGGTTATTTTTGAAAAATGGTGATAGATGAGCAATAACAACCAGAATAATCGCTATACTCCTTGCAATTTCAAGGCCAAAATTTTTTTGCATATAAGTTATTCTATACTATAATATAGTCGCAAATGTATAATCTAAAAACAAAACCCATCTTTATTATTACCTTTTTTATTGCAGTTTCAATAGTTTTTAATTTTTCAGTATGGAGTGAATTTTTTGGAAGTAGACTAACACTAAGTGACAATATCATCACGGAACTATTGGTTGAAAATAGTTATAAAAATATTCTTCATCTGAAAAACCCTTTTATCGTTGATTCAGTTTTTTACCCATTTACTGTAAACATTTCTCTTAACGATCCGGCAATTTCAAGCACAATTTTTTTCTTTTTTTTAAGACCTTTTTTTACATCTTACCAGTCATTAATAATAATTACTCTCTTAAGTTTTTTTCTTAATAATTTTTTTATGTATTTGATGTTGAGAAGGTTTAAGATCAACCAATTTATATCAATATTAATTAGCTTGGTTTATGGCTTCACTCCATTTTTATCACATAAGATAATCGGACATTATACTTATATTCCGATTTATTTTTTCCCTCTATCTTATTTGGTAGTTGATCAATTTCTGGAAGCAAGATCAAAAAATAAGAAACATTTTTTATCGATCATTTTTGGGTTATTTTTGGCTTTTGTCTTGCTTAGTAACTTTTATTATTTTTTTATGATTGTTTTAGGTATTTTAGCGTTTATAGTGTACTTTACCATTCTTAATAGAAAAAAAATATTTCAATTTATTGCTTCAAATTTTAAATATTTGATGATTTCTATCGTTGTTTTTTGTTTATCGTTAATTCCGTGGTTTGTATCTGTTTATCAGATAACAAAAAGCGGCAATCTGTCAACAATTCCGGGATTTGGCGGAGCAATTACTTTATCAGCCGATGTTTTAAGTTTTTTTACACCAAGTGAATATAATCCATTTTATAGAAATATATTTTCTTTTCTTTCCTTACGTATACCCTATTTTACAAAGTACAATGATTTTTTTCTTAACAGCTGGGAAAGGTTTGTTTATCCGGGAATAATTATTCTTGGAGTGTATTGCTCAGTAATTTTATTAAAAATATTTAAAAAATTTCCACTAATTTTGTGGAATAAGATAAAACAACATTTCTTTATAAGTTTAGTTTTTGCTATTCTGATGTTGGGTCCTTTCCTTAAAGTATTTAACCGCTGGTCAATCAATCTTGACGGGGTAGCAGTCGTATTTCCTTTACCATTTTTACTGCTTCATTATATCCCCGGACTATCAACCTTGCGGGCACCTTCAAGGTTTACTCCGATTTTTATTTTTTTTGCTTGTTTTGTTACAGCGTATGTACTCGATTTTTTAGTAATAAAAATTGGCAAAAAAAAATCCTTTATATTAATAATTACTTTATTTGTCTTGTTTTTCCTTGATCAATTCTATGTTATCCCAACTAAATTAAACCAGGAAATCCCAATAAAAATTTATAATAATTTGAAAGATAAACCGCAGGGAACAGTCTTGGAAATTCCATTTACCGTCCGTGATGGTTTTCAATATATGGGATTTGTCCACGCAATTCAGCCAATGGCCGGGCAACTTATCCATGGAAAGCCTATAATTGGCGGGTATATGGCCAGAGTCTCTGATAATGTATTTAATTATTACAAAAATTTGAAATTCGTTAATTACCTATCAAGCATAATTGACAAAGGAAATTACATTCCTCTTAAGGAGGAACCTCGAAATATCAATCTTTTTCCTTACCCTTATCCTATAAATACTGCCAAAAATGAAGTACAATCTTTGAATATTAAATATGTGATATTGAAGAACGATGAAAAATACTCAAATTATTTGATAAATTTATTCAAGCAAATAGGATTTTCTGAAAAACAGAAGAATATTAATTATCTTTTGTTAGAAAAACAATAATATGGAAATATTTTTGCTTTTATTTAAAATAATTTTTTTATTATTTTTTGCAGGCTATGGATTTACGGCAATTTTTATTCCTGAAAAACTTCGCCGGGATGCTTTTTGGATGATCCCCTGGTTCGGGCTAATATTTATCAGTGTTATTGGAGTTTTTTTAAGCATGGCAGGAGTTCCAATGAATCAAGCTAAATATTTAATTCTCGCCTTAGCTTTAGTACTTGTTATATATGCTTTTATTACCAATAAAAAAATATCTTTCGTATCATGGGAAACAGGATTGATAACCTTATTGACGATAGTATGTTTATTGTTTAATCTTTGGCCATTGATTAAGGTAGGATTTCCAACGACGATTTCTTTAGGCAATTTAGATCCGATTTCCTATGTTCATACGTCTGATTTTTTGATAAATCACACAGTTTTTGATGGAAAAGATTTTATCCATTACAAGCCTTATCTTTGGGCAACAGGAGACTTACTTCATAACGGTTTTCGCTGGGGAACACCGATGATTTTAAGTTTTTTTACAAGCATTTTTGGACTGAAATCTTATCAGATATATTCGATACTTATAACAATAATTTTTGCTTTATCTTTTCCAATCACTTATATTCTTGCTAAACAAATAATAAATAGAAAAAAATCATATTTGTTGTTATTCCTAATCTTTCTCACTCAAGCGTTTAATTCCACCAATCTTTATATGCTGTATCATGTTTTTTTTGCCCAATTTATTTTTTTGGGTGTATTTATTACTATCATTATTTTACTTCATTCATATTTTTCAGAAGAAAATATTAATTTATATAATTTTAACAGTTATGATTTTTTGACAGCCTTTAGCTTATCATCTTTAACGACGCTTTATGTAGAAGGATTATTTTTTATTTTTATCCCTCTTTTTATATTTATTTTTTTAAAGCTATTGCAAAAAAAATATTGGTTTTTATTATACGGACTAAAAATTATTCTACTTTTATTAGTTATTAATCCAACGACTTTTGGAAACGCTCTCAGGGTTAATTATAAAGTGTTTATTAGCACAACTAAAATAGGAGTGATTGGCTGGGAAAAAATCAGATACGCAAAACCCATGGAAATAATCGGATTTTATAATTTGTATCACTCAAGAAAAATTCCTTATTTGGCTGAATTGATTAGTTCAGTGATACTGATGGGGATAATGATAATAGGTTATTTTAAAAGTAAGCAAAAGCTTTTTGTAGCTTCATTTATGGGTTTTTTCGTTTTTTTATATTTGATTTTTGCATTATATTTCAAGAACTTCTTTACCTATCATCGAACAATAACCTATACTGTTTTTTTTATTTCAATTTTATTTTCGTCCGGTATGCTTTCAGTTTTTGATTTATTAAAGAACAAAGTTGTTACAACAATTATTATTGTAATATTTACTTTAATGTCGATTAGATCTTCATATAGAACGATGTATCAACTTTATTGGCATCCGAAAATAGTAGATAAGTCTTTAATTTCCTTAACAGAATTAAATAATAATAAAAGTTTTACCAGTGCTTTTTATACTTCTGACGTATTTCTTGGAGAATATGATTTGTGGAAACGTCTTTGGAGAGAATATTTACTTACAGATAAATACATCGTGACTAGACAAAATTATCCGACGGAAAGAATTTTTTTGGAAGGAATGAATTTGGTCTTAAGTGAAAAAAATTATTTAGAGGGAGAAGGAAAAAAAATCGTTTATAAAAATATAGTTTGGGAAAATGAATATTATCAGTTGGGAGAAATAAAATCTATAAAAGTGGCAAAAGATTTACAGAAATATTAATCGAAAATGAAAAATTTAATAAAAATTATTACAGGAAGGTTTTCTTGGCTGTTGATGATTGCTGGTTATGTATTGGTCAATATAATATTTAATTATCGTGTTTATTGGCACCAATTAGTTACCGATCTTTCAAAGAGCGGAGCTGTTTGGGGGGAAGTCCAATCATACGAATGGTTGACGGATAAATTTTATCAGACAATAATGTCAGGCCAAAATCCTTTCGGGTTGGTTCAAGGAATACTTTATCCGTTCAACTTTCATTTAGGTTTAACTGATGCGGCTAACGGATTTTATTTCTTGTTTTTAAGACCTTTTTTTTCAGCACACCAGTCAATGTCGATAATCGTCGCCCTTTCCCTCCTTTTTGCCAATATAGGTATGTATCTTCTTCTTAGAACATTAAAGTTTGATAAATTAATAGCTTTTTTTATAGGTCTATCTTATGGTTATATGACGTTTCTTTTTCCACGAGGAGGGCACTTGAATTATTGGTGTATATATCTTTTTCCATGGTTTTATTATTGCCTCGCAAATTTATTACAATCAGATAAAAAATTTGTGAGGATTTTGTCTTCCTTTGGGGCCTCTCTTTTTTTTGTATTGACCTTATGGCTTAATTTTTATTATTTTGTGATGCTGCTTATATCTTTATTTTGTTTATTTTTATACTATCTTTCATTTAAAAGGCAGTTATTTTATGAGCAGATTAAAAAATTATGGCCTTATGGAATATTAACTTTTTTATTAACGGCCATTTTTCTTGTACCTTGGGCAACAGGTTTATATGAAGCGATCACATTTGATGAAATTCCAAAAACAAGCGGTTGGGGCGGGGCGATTGAATTTGCTTCAGATTTATTTAATTATTTTATTCCCAGCGGTTATGGTTATTATGTCAGCAAGTTTCCATTTTTATATAAACCTTTTCTATTATTTTTGAAATTATTTAGGTCCGAGGCCCGTTCGATTTTTGAAAATTTTACTTATCCTGGGGTTATTATTCTCTTCAGCTACTTTGTTTTAATATTTTTTTTAAAAAAATTTGATAAGAAAACAAAAGAAAATATCAAACCATTTTTATTTACCAGTATCGTGTTTTTTATCCTAACTTTAGGTCCGTTTTTACACGTATTTGGCCACTGGACGTTGACGGTTGATGAAGGAATAAAAATCGTGATTCCGTTACCTTACATTATTTTGCATTATATCCCCTTTCTAAATAATATTCGTGTTCCAGGTCGATTGATTGTTGGCTTTATTTTCTTTGCTTACGTTGTCTGCGCCTATCTGATTAACTATTTTCTTAAAAATAAATCGATCCATTTTAAGCAGATTTTCTTTGCCATATTTTTACTCGTTTTTATTTTTGATCAAAGAGTGGCTGATAATATTTTTCCTCCCCCGCAAGTTTACCCTTATAAAATATTTCAAACGATTAAATCTGATAAAGAAAAGGTTTCGGTATTAGAAATTCCATTTACCGTGAGGGACGGATTTACTTATTTTGGCAATGGAGATGCAATCGGAATGACGATCGGCGAATCATGGCATGGAAAACCGGCTATTGGCGGGTATATGGGGCGAGTTTCTGATTATAAAAAAAATTATTACCGGTTGAATCCGTTTTTTGGTTATCTAGGCAGACTCATAGACGACAGTCTTTACAATAATCCGATTATTGATAAGGATGATTTGATCAATTGGACAGATTTAGATATCAATAAAAGCAGGGAAACAATTGATTTTCTTAGCCTTAAATATATTATTTTAAACAATGAAATGTTATATGCGGCAACATTGTCCGCTAAACTTAAAGAGTTGGGTTTTGAAAAACAAATGGCTGATAAAAAATTTTCTCTTTTGAAAAGAATTTCAGAGAATAAAGATTTTTTGTCAATAGATTTGGGTAGTGAAAATGACATTAATTATCTGGGAATGGGTTGGCATAACCAGGAAGGAAATTTTCGTTGGTCTGATAAAAAAAATTTTGTGATGTTTAAAACAACAAAGCAAAAAAAATACGATCTTCATTTTAAAGCAGCGGCTTTCAACAAAGATCAATTGGTCACAATTTATTTAAACAAAAAGAAGATATCAAAAGTTAATATTTCAACAGCGGTTAAAGAATATTCTGTTCCTATAAATATCAAATTTGAAACGGGAATAAACAAGGTTTATTTTATATTTGATGGATATTTCCGACCGATTGATGTTATCCCGGGTAGTCTTGACGAGCGAAAAATATCAACAAAGTTTTTAGAAATTTATTTAACAGAAATTAAGTAAGCAAAATTATGATAATAACAACTTTAACTATTTTGTTTTACTCTTTTTCAACAATTATTATTCTCTTCCTTTTGGGTATTGGATTAACTTTGTTATCAATACCAGATAAATTAAAGCCATATTCTCTTTGGCTAAGTCCATGGTATGCAATGTTTTTTTTAATATTTTTTTTAGTTATCTTTAGTCTTTTTGGTCTTTCTGTGAAACAAGTATCTCCTCTTTTAATTATTTTACTTTTATTTTTTGATGTATATGCAATTTTTAGCAATAAATTGAAACTAAAAATTGAGCCAAAAGCAGATATTATTATATTGATCTTTGTTCTGATAAGTATTCTTTTTAATTCCAGTCCGCTTATTAGGAGGGTTAAAATATTAACGACACTTTCATTAGGTAATAATGATGTTCTTATATATGCATCATTACCTGATTATCTTGTTGATTATTCGATCGCAGACAATTACACTGTAGAAAACGAACCTTTAAAACCAACTACATACGGAGTCAATGGAATGATTAAAGACAATTTTCGTTGGGGTAGTCCTATTATAGTCTCGTTTTTTTTGAACATTTTTCAATTAAAAGGTTATCAATATGTTTACTTATTTCAATTACTTCTTTTTGGATTGACAATCCCCCTAATATATTTGCTATTTAATCTGTTGTACAAAAGCTCATTTTACGGCTTATTACTCTCTTTTTTTATTTTTACATTTAATGTTAATTTACTTTACATACTTTACCATGATTTCTTGGGACAGATATTTTTTTGGGGAATTGAAGTTTTTCTATTAATACATTTATTTTCTTATTTTTTTTCGAATGAAATAAAGAAAAATATTTTCAATAAGTCCGATTTCATTATCGGTTTAACAATGTCCGTATTGTTTTTTTCTTATCATGAAGGAGTGGTTCTGATTATTGCACCAATATTTATATTTTTATTATTTAATTTAATAACAGGAAATAATGTCATTTATTATCTACAAACTTTAATACGTATTTTTTTTATAACAGGGGTGACTAGTTTTTTATCAATCGCTCGCGCAGTTAAAATTGATTTTTTGCAAGCTGGCGGGCTTGATGCTCCAATTGGATGGCAATTATTCAGAAATAAAATTCCTTTTGCTAATCCGTTTGAGGCATTGGGTTTTTATAGCATCCATTCATTTGAGCCGTTGCCAACGATTCTGGCGATTTTACTTAGTTTATTTATAATTTTAGCTATTGTGAAAGGCGTCTTTCATTCCAAACAAAAACTTCTCGTAATAAGTTTTTTGATTCTTTATCTATTTTTTTATTATTGGACGGGAATATTGCATAATAATTTTTTTGCCTATAATAGGGCGTTAACATATACTCTTCCATTAGTAATAGTTTTGTTTTCGATTGGGACAACAAAATTTTACGAAAATAACAGGAAATTGGGAATTATTATCATCATTTTTCTCATTGGTGCGGTATTATATTCCGGTGTAAAATTAAATGGACGTTTTATCAGGGAATATCTTGCTGTTGACAGCTCACTTATTTCGTCAAAAGAACTTAACGATAACGAAAAAATTAACGAACCAATATTTACTGAGCAAACCATTACCGGACCCACAAATTTATGGCGGCAATTTTGGACAGATTATTTTTTATATCCAAATAAGTCAATCTACACCCCGTTTAATATTAATAAAACAAAAGATAGTATTGCTGATGAAAGCTTGATATTAATATCAAAATTTTCATCGTCAAACAGCAATCCCTCAAAAATTATTTTTAATAAAATAGAGTGGGAAAATGAACACTACATATTGGGACGTCTTTGTAACAGTGACAAATGCCTTTTAAGTCGAAATGAAGATTTGTCAAAAATTTTAGTGGGTAAAAATGAGTATGAAGACAGTTTATTATTTAGTGGCTGGGGAATAAAAGAGGGTAAAACCCGCTGGGCTAATGAAAAAGAATCTACTTTAAGACTTGTAACTAAGGATATTTATCCGACCAATTTAACAATAGAAGCATTGAGTCTTGGTAAACCTCAGAAAATGACCGTATATCTTGATGATCAACTGCTTGGAGAAATATTGATCAGTACAGAATGGAAAATTTATAACTTACCTATTAACTACATTCTTAACCCTGGCGTTCACAGGATAAAATTTGTATATTATCATGGATATAGGCCAATGGATGTAATTCCGGATAATCTTGATGGTCGGACGCTTTATGTTAATTTCAAAAAAATTGCCTTAGAATAATAACTATGAAAAAAAAATTTGATTTTTCTTGGATTTTGGTCACTTTGATAATTTTTTTAATAAGCCTGTTTTTTTATAGAAATTTGTGGAACCAAGTTATAACCAAAGATAAAGTAAATCAATTGACAATTCAGGGAGAATCCCCTGTTTACGAATTTGTTGCCGAGACAGTCAGAAATAATATTCTTTCTTTAAAAAATCCTTTTTCTAAAACGGACTCAGTGCTATATCCATTTGGCTGGCGATTTGCTCTAGATGATGTTACTCCTATTTTTGGAGTTTATTTTTTATTGCTAAGACCGTTTTTATCGATTCACCAGTCATTTATACTGATCATTCTTTTGGGAGTAATTATTTCCGGTTTGACAATGTATTATCTTCTTTTGCTTCTAAAAATAGATAAGTTGCCTGCATTATTGGTGGGATTGATATTTTGTTACAGTCCATTTGTAACTGTACGTATAGGAGCTCATCCTTCTTATACTACTCTTTATCTTTTTACTTTCCCGGCAATTTTTTTTATCAAATTGATCAGAGAAAAAAAGCAGTTTAAAAAATATTTATTTTCAACTCTACTTGCGATTAGTTTGTCGATTATTTTTTTAACCAATTTATATTTTGCCGTAATGATGGCGATTATGGTATTTGTTTTATTAATTATTAATTATCTATATTTTCACAAACAAGTATTAAAAATAATAATAAGAGACAAAAAATACTTTTTGACTACTTTTAGTTTATTTTTTTTGATTTTATCTCCTTGGATACTTGAAGTTTTAAAAGTTATATCTGTAGGTCGGGATGTTTCATCGGATTGGAATGACATTATTTCTTATTCGGCGGATCTAACCAATATATTTATACCTCTTGGTTCAAATCCTTTTTACCGTCAGATACTTGAAATATTGGGTTCAAAATATTTATATATTTCAAATATATTTGAGAATTTTATCTATCCCGGGTTAATAATAATAGTTTCCATGACAGCTTTCCTATTTGTTTCAAAAAAACTGCCAAAATTACTAAAGCCGATTTATTTTACAGCTTTATTATTTTTGGTATTAACTTTTGGCCCGTTTCTTAAAATTTTCGGTTTTAATCTGAAAATACCCCTTCCTTATATAATTATTCCTTATATCCCCTATCTGCAAATGGCCCGATCGCCGGGAAGATTTATTGTCCCATTTATTTTTTTATCATCGATTATAGTTGCTTTTGTAATCCAACATTTTATAAACAAAATCAAGAAAAAATGGCTTAAAGTTCTTATTTTGTTTACTTTATTTTTTATATTTATCTTTGATCAGATTACCATAGTTAGTTCACCTACGACTGTCAAAATTCCAAATAAGATTTACGAATATTTATCCAAACAAAAAACCGGTCCCGTTTTGGAAATTCCTTTTTCAATAAGAGATTCGATAAAGAATTTTGGTTATGCTAATGTAATTTGGTCGCCTTACGCCCAACTGTTGCATCACCAAAAAATTTTTGGAGTATATGCGGGAAGAATACCTAATGTATTGTTTAATTATTATTTAAAAGATTCATTAATTGGTCAATTGGGTAAGATTATAACTTCAGCTAATGTTGACTATGAATCTTTGATAAAAAAAATCAATCGTCAAGATTTTATAAATAAAATTGATTTTTATCAAATTTCTTATGTTATAAATAAAAACAACGAAAAATATTCTCCTTTTATCACTTCTTTATTTAAGGAAATTGGATTTGTAAAAATAATAAATGAGGGTGATTATGATTTGTATTTTCGAAAACCCACAATGACTATTACAGAGATAAATTTTGATTCTCCAACTGATGAATTAGCTTTGACTGATGAAGGATGGGGTAAAAAAGAGCCAAATGTCAAAACTCGTTGGATGATGACTAAGGCAAACAAGGTATTTATGAGTTTAGAAAAGACTAATAAAAAAAATTTAATTGTTGAAGGGGAAGCAATCGTTAATACTCAGATTGCCAAAGTTTATGTTAATGATAAATATATAGGAAAAATGACATTTCCAATAGGAAGATACAGCAGACAACAATTATCGATAAATAATCTTAGGCAAGGTTTAAATATAATTACTTTTAAATTTAAAAATACTCATGACCTGTCACAGCTTATTCCTGGGTCAAAAGACAAAAGACAGTTGACTCTTCACGTAAAATATATAGGATTGAAATAGCTTTTTATTTCTTGGCTACGATAATTACTGAAAGACCAAATGGAAGATCAAAATATTTAATTAATACTGCTTCAAAAAAAAGAGGAATTTTAAATAGCCAGTTTAAAATAGGATTGATTTGTTTAACGTCAGAGACGGAAGATTTATCCAACATTCTTTTTAATATCGCCAAAGGAAATAAAAAACAATTAACATAGCTGGCTTTTAAAACTTCAAAATTATTATTTTTTAATAATATTTTTAATTCTTCTTTTTCAAATCGGTGTTTTGTGTGGACAGCAATATCATGGCTGCCGTAGAGAAATTGGAAAGCAGGGACCCGAATAAATAAAACGCCTCCGGGTTTCAATATCCGGTAAAATTCCTTGATTACTTTTTTATAATCTTTCACTTGCTTATGGTATAAGACATCAAAACAGGCAACGACGTCAAACGATTTATTTTTAAAAGAAATTTTATCGACGTTTCCGAGTTTTAAATTTGTTAGCTTTCTTTTTTTACAGAATTTTATTGCTTCTTGTGATATATCTATTCCAAAAACTTGACCATAATTTTTTAAAAATAAAATATTTCTTCCCGTTCCACAACCGGCGTCAAGAATTTTTAACTGTTTATTTTTAGGTAAATATTTATCAAGTAAAGTTTTAGTTATTCTTCTCATTCCTTGATACCAAAAATGACTGTCCTCAACTTCATACATTATTTTGTACTCACGTGTTTCCATGAAATTTACAAGGTATTTAAAAAATGATAAAGCTTGGATGCAGAATTACTCCAGCTAAATTTTTTACTTTGCTTAATTCCCGATCGTCCCAGTTTTTGAGCAATTTTCGGATATTTGATTAAATGTTTAATTTTATTTTTCAAATCATAGTAATCAAACGGATCAATATATAAAACGGAATTTTTTCCCACTTCCGGTAACGATGAATTATTGGAGCAAATAACAGGAGTTCCCAAAAACATACTTTCCAGTACAGGTAGTCCGAATCCTTCATATAAACTTGGATAAATAACCGCGTATGAATTTATTATAAGATCGATGAGATATTCATCATTGAGATATTCAAGAATTAAAATTCTATTTTTACTTTTAATTGGAAAATTCTCTTTTACAAAATTAGCTACATTAACTTTAATGTTTCCCCAGCCTTCCCCACCCATAAGAACAAATTTAAAATCAGCGGGTATTTGTTTTTCTTTATGGAGGTCAAAAAAAGCCTGGACAAGGTTAATAATATTTTTTCTTGGCTCAAAGGTGCTATAAAATAATAAATAGCGACCCTTTTTAATATTACAGATTTGTTTCTGGCTCAAGTCATCAAAATTTGACTTATGTTTTGACAAAAATACTGAGTCAATACCAGGATAGCAGATTGTAATTTCTTTGTTTTTAAATGCAGGATATGATTTTAATAGATCATCCTTGGTGCATTTACTAATGCACACTATTCCTTGACAATGCCTTTGAGCAAAATAAAGTTTTCTTTTTGATAAGTCAACTGTTTCAAAACGGTGATATTGAGACATAATTACCGGAGTTAAATCAAAAATCGTAATGACATTTTTAAAATCTTTTAGGGGATAAAAACTGGTTTCAGAATGATAAACTACGGTCACCTTATATTTACTTAATTGTTTTTTTAAAAAAGAAATATATTCCTGAAAACGGAGTTCATCAATAATATGGAAATATAATTTTTTAATGGGTAGAATGAGGTTGATTATTTTTAAAAAAGGTTTTAAAAAAGATTCAAGAAGTCTCAATCCAAAAAATGAAGAATATTTTTGGATTGTGGGAATATTTTTTATGAATAAAATAGATTGATTATTCAATAGATCGATTATGTCCTTATTGATGGGAGAATTAAGAAGGTCTTTATTAAAAGAAAAAAGAATTATCTTAGTGTTTTTTTTGTTACTTTTTACATAAGTGCCCATGGCTTTTATCAGTCCGTAATAATATCTGTAAACTCCTGATTTGTCACCAAAACTACCAGATGCTAAAAGAAGCGGACTGATTTCAAAAGCAATATTCATCCTGACATTTTATCACATTGAATAATCGATAAATATAGATTAGAATGTTGGCTATATGAAATTGTCCTTTTTAACAATCGGAGATATCGATGAGAAAAATCAGAAAAATATATATAAACAAAATTATTTATCTCCTCAATCGATTGAGGGAGTAAAAATAATTGATTTCAAAAATATTGCCAGTGAGGAAGGCGACTTCTCCGAAATAGTCCGTCTCAAAAAAGGAAAGATAAAACAAATTCCGGATTTTGAAATTGCCCAGATCAATAGAACCCGACTAATTCCCGGGTCAATAAAAGCGTGGCACCTACATTTTAAACAAGATTTTATTTGGTATGTCTCCCCTTTTGATCATCTTTTTGTTGGCTTATGGGATTTGAGAAAAAGATCTAAAACTAATGGCCAGGTAATGAGGATTATTTTGGGAACAGGTAATTCTCAATTATTATTTATCCCTAAGGGAGTCGCTCAGGGAACGGCAGTCTTTCAACACTTACCCTTGGATCTGTATGTTTTTTGCAACAAGCAGTTCAATATTAAGGAGCCTGATGAAAAAAGATTACCTTGGGATAGTTTGGGAAAAGATTTTTGGCTTCCAAAAAAAGATTAATATGAATTTATCTTTCAACCACACTAAACTTAAAGCGATTAGAAATAAAAAAGAAATCCTCAAACAAATAGGCCATATTATTGATCAAGGCATTTTTCTTAATGGTAAATACGTCAAAGAAACAGAAGAGCTGTTAAAAAAATATTTTGAAGTAAAATATTTTTTAACTTGCGGTTCAGGTCATGATTCTTTACTTTTGTCTCTTCAATCTTTAGGCTTGAAAAAGGAAGATGAAATTATTTTTCCGGTCAATGCTTATCCAACCGCTTTTCCTGTATTTATGAGCGGATCAAAAGGTGTTCCTGCCGATGTTGATGATAATGGACAGTTGGACCCCGATCAGGTCATTAAATTGATCACTTCAAAAACAAAGGCAATAATTATTGTTCATCTATACGGGTTAGTTGGTGATCTGAAAAAGATTATTAATATATGCAAAAAAAATAAAATATTTTTGATTGAAGACTGTGCTCAGGCTTTTGGAAGTAGATATCATGGTAAATTGGTCGGTACTTTTGGGAACATCGGATGTTTCTCCTTTTACCCAACAAAAAATCTGAGCACTCTTGGAGATGGAGGGGGAATAATAACAAAAAATAAAAAACATTTTGATTTTTTAAAAAAAGCAGTTCAATACGGAGAAAAATATCGTTATCAAAGTGAATTTATTGCCGGTCATAGTCGGTTGCCGGAAATTCAATCATCAATAATTAATTTATATTTGAAGACAATTGACAGGGAATTTTCAAAAAGAAAATATTTAGCAAACTATTATGTGAAACAAATAATAAAATATGATTTAAATAAAAATATCACAGTATTAACATCAGATAAGGACAGCGACCCCGTAAATCATCTATTTGTAATAAAAGCAAGGTCACGGGACGGACTGAGGAATTTTCTAAAAAAAGAGAATATTAAAACTTTTATTCATTATCCCTTTATAATAAATAAAGTTCCTGCTTTCAATTTTTTATCAAAAAATTCATTCCCAAGAGCAGAAAAATTATCAAAACAAATTATTAGTCTGCCTTTCCATCAATATCTTGATAAAGAACAGATTAATTATATTATTCAAACATTGGCAAAATTTTATCTAAGTAAATGAAAAAAATTAGCAGTCTATCGATCTTTTTTCCGTTCTTAAATGATGAGGCAACCGTATCAAGGCAGATTATTTGTGCTTATTCAATAGGAAAAGAAGTTGCTTCTGATTTAGAGGTGATTGCCCTTCATGGAGGGAATTCAAGAGATAAAACTTTCAAAAAAATTAAAGAAATGAAAATGATTTTTCCAAATTTAAAAATTATTAATAGACCAAAGAATAATGAAGGATATGCGGTCATTAAATATGGATTTAAAAAAGCAACCAAAGATTGGGTTTTTTATACCGATGGAGATGCTCAATATCATTTGGAAGAAAACTTGCCAAAGTTAGTAAAAAAACAAATGGAGACAGGCGCAACTATCATTAACGGTTATAAAATTAGACGGCATGATAATATTTTGAGAGTATTGTTAGGAAACATTTATCGTTTATTGGCAAAGTTTATATTTAAACTGCCAATCAGGGATATTGACTGCGATTTTCGCTTAATTAAAAAATCATTGTTGAACAAGGTTAATCTTGAAAGTAAAGACGCATCCATTCTTACCGAACTAATAAAAAAATTACAATTTGCCGGTGGTAAATTTTCTGAAGTCCCGGTTGGTCATTATTCAAGAACTTATGGAAAATCGAACTATAAAATACTTGATCTTATAAAAGAAAAAATATTAGGTGACATTAAGTTGTATCTTTCTCTCAGAAAGAAAAATTTGATAAAATAGTGTTCAATTTTGTGATAAAATCTAATCATGGACACGGTCATCGCTTTTGAAAAAGTCGATAAGTATTTTTTTCTTCAACACCAAAAAACACTCAAGGAGTTAGTCCAAGCTATCTTCAGGAAACAAAAAACTTTAGAGAGAGTCCATGCTTTAAAAAATATTAATTTTTCTGTAAAAAAAGGCGAGACGGTTGGGGTCATTGGGAAAAACGGCGCCGGAAAATCCACCTTGCTTAAACTTATGGCTGGTGTCTCTTCTCCAACGTCAGGTAACATAAAAATTACCGGTAGAGTGTCACCTCTTATCGAACTTGGGGCGGGATTTCATCCGGAACTAAGCGGAAAAGAAAACATTTTTTTAAATGGCGTTATACTCGGGATGGAAGAAAAATTCTTGATTGATAAGTTTCAAGAAATAGTTGATTTTTCCGAAATTGACATGAAATTTATTTATACTCCAGTCAAATATTATTCATCGGGCATGTATATGAGATTAGCTTTTGCTGTTGCTGTATTTACTCAACCCGATATCTTATTGATTGATGAGATACTGGCAGTTGGAGATACGGCTTTTCAGACAAAGTGCATAAAAAAAATGGAAGAATTCAAAAAACTTGGGGTGACGACGATCTTTGTCTCCCACTCGCTTGAAACGGTTAAACAATTTTGTTCGAGAGTAATATATTTGAAAGAAGGTAAGGTGGAATTTGATGGGGACGTGGAGGAAGGAATTAAAAAATATGTTTAAATACTGGTCTTTACTAAAAAAACTAACATCGCGGGAGATTAAGGCGAGGTATAAGCAGTCTTTTTTGGGCTTTTTTTGGATTATTTTAAATCCCCTTTTTCAGATGATTATCATGAGCTTTGTTTTTTCCAAAATCATGAAAATGACGGGAATTGGCGTCCCCTACCCAATCTATCTTTATGCCGGTTTACTGCCCTGGTTGTTTTTTGCCAACTCCATTTCTTCGGCAATGGGGGCGTTGACAAACAATGCTTCTCTCATTAAAAAAATTTATTTCCCCCGGGAAATACTTATTTTATCGACTCTTTTGGCCAAAGTGTTTGATTTTAGTCTGGCGATCTTCGTCTTTGTTGTTTTGATGATATTTTTCAAAATCCCCTTCACTTTTTTTATGTTCTTCTTTTTCCCGATATTTTTACTACAATTTATTTTTACTTATGGTCTATCCCTGCTTCTTTCGGCTTTAAATCTTTTTTACCGTGACATCCAGTATTTATTTGATTTGGTAATGACCCTTTGGTTTTATCTGACTCCGGTAATTTATGCAACAGAATTTTTCCCGGCAGAATATCGTTATATTTTTAAAATTAACCCGATGTCAGTGTTTATAAATGCTTACCGCCAAGTTTTATTTAACGGCACTTTTCCTAATTGGGAAAGTCTTACGATTGGGTTTTTAGTTTCTATTGGATTATATTTGATCGCTCACAAAATATTCAAAAAATTAGAAGGAATGTTTGCCGATGTGGTCTAATATGGAAAAGATAATCAATATTTACAAAAGAAACAGGATTAAGTTTTTAATTTTTTTGAGTATCTTCGGGCCGGCGACGATCACCGCTATGGCTGATAATGATGCGGCTGGAGTGGCTACTTACGCAATTGCCGGATCACACCTTGGTTACCCTATTCTTTTTGTACTATTTTGGGTGACAATACTACTGGCGATTACCCAGGAAATGGGAATGAGAGTGAGTTTGGTCACCCGCAAAGGACTGGGTGATTTAATCAGGGAATATCATGGCGTAGGTGTTTCTGTCCTTATTTTTTCTACCTTATTTATTGCCAATATGGGAGTTATTGTTGTCAACATAGCAGCTTTTAAGACAACCGCTTTAATTTTAAATCTCCCAGCGATTCCTTTGATAATTTTTATGATTGGACTGATATTTTTATTTGTCATAAAAGGCAACTATAAATTGACTCAGAATATCATGCTCTTTGCCTCTCTTTTTTATCTGGCCTATATTTTTTCTGCCTTCAAATCTAATCCGGACTGGAACTTAGCTTTTAAAAATTTGGCCTGGCCACAGGGAATAAATTTTACTTCTGAATATTGGAAAAATTATATTATCATCGGCCTTGGAGTACTGGGTACAACAATCACTCCCTGGGGACAGTTTTTTATCAGTAGTTTTGGCCTTGACAAAAAGATAAGCACGGCCAAACTAAAGTTTTCCCAGATAGAAACTTACTGGGGAGCTTTTTTAACCGATTTTTTTTCATTTTTTATGATTGTGGCAACGGCGGCTACCCTTTTTGTCAACAAAATTCCTTTGATTGACGGTACTCAAGCGGCTTTAGCTATTGAGCCTTTTGCCGGTAAATTGGCCGCAGTTCTATTTGCTGTTGGAATAATGAACGCCGGATTTATGGGGGTAGTCATCGTTGGATTAACAACTACTTATGCTTTTTCCGAATTTTTCGGCTTAACCGGAAGTTTGGACGCCCCTTACAACAAAAGTAAGATATTTTATTCGGTCTTTATTGGTCAAGTATTGATCGCTTTTTTCATCGCGTTGCTACCCGTGGTAGATCTATTTAAAATAGTCGTCACCGTTCAGATCTTAAATGCAATGGCCCTGCCTCCGATATTTTATTTTCTGATAAAGTTTACTAACAATACCGAAATCATGGGTAAATATGTTAATAATCGATTTCAAAAATGGTTTGCAATCGGAGGGACAACCATTATTTTATTGGCTTCAATTTTTACCACTTTTTATACAATATTCGGAAATTAACGATTTATGTTTAAATACAAAAACGTCTATGTCACCGGCTCAATCGCTTACGATACGATCATGAATTTCCCAAGTGAGTTTCAAGATTACTTTCATCCGGAAAAGCTACACCAGATAAATGTATCGTTTGTGGTAAATAAACTTGAAAAACAGTTGGGAGGAACGGGAACGAATATTGCATACAACATAAAACATGTAACATGTAACATGAAACATTTAAACGTGCATTTGTTTGGATCAATTGGGAAAGATGGAAAAGAGTTTATTAATTTTTTTAGGAAAAATAAAATTGATGCGAGTGGAGTTATTGTTGATAAAGAATTATATACATCGGCAGGTTCGGTCATCACCGATATAAAAAATAATCAAATCTGGGGATTTTATTATGGTGCTTCGGAAAGAATTCCTTACATTGACTTTAAAAAATTAAATAAAAAAACCGATCTTTTTGTTATTTCCGCCAATCATAAAAACTCCTTTTTATATTTTCAGCGCGAGGCGATCAAAAACAAAATTCCATATTTTTACGATCCAGGTATGACTTTGACCTGGATAACGGATAAGGACTTGAAACAGGGAGTTATGAATTGCCGATATTTGGTTGGCAATGATTACGAGATTGCGATGATTTTGAAACGATTAAATGTATCAATTAATCGATTAATCGATACAGGGGTAATAGTAATTACGACGTTGGGGGAAGAAGGGGTGAAGTATGAAGAAAGATCTGTTGTAGGGAACAGGCATGCCTATTCCGTACTTGTAAAAGGATATAAGATAAAAAAAATGGTTGATCCGACGGGGGCGGGAGATGCTTTGAGAGGAGGGTTCGTTGCCGGTTTGTTAATGGGTTATTCAACAAAAAATTGTTTAAAATTAGGTAATGTTATGGCCAGTTTCGCGATTGAGAAATATGGAACAGTGAATCATCGGCCCACATTGGAAGAGATTAAAAAGAGAATGATGAAATTAAAATCATAAAGCTCGATAACGTCGGGAGTTATCTTCGCTTTACTTTTTTTTAATTTATTTGTTATAGTTTATAAATTATGAAATACGACATCAAAGATATTAGACTTGCTCCGCAGGGAAATCAATTAATTGATTGGGCCTACCTACAAATGCCGGTTTTGGATTTAATTAGAAAAAGATTTAAACGAGAGCAAACTTTAAAAGGCGTAACTTTAGCCGCCTGTCTTCATGTTACGTCAGAAACGGCCAATTTAATGATTACCTTAAAAGAGGGTGGAGCGAAAGTATTTTTATGTGCGTCCAATCCCCTATCAACCAACGATGCCGTGGCCGCTTCTTTAGTCAAGGATTATTCAATTCCGGTTTTTGCCATAAAAGGAGAAGATAATAAAAGTTATTATTTACACCTTAATGCCGTTCTTGATGAAAAACCAAATCTAACGATGGATGACGGGGCCGATTTAGTCAGTTTACTTCATAGCAAAAGAGTTAACCTGTTGAAAGGCGTTATTGGTTCGAGCGAGGAAACGACCACAGGAGTGATTCGTCTGCGGGCGATGGAAAAAGATAAGGCTTTAAAAATTCCTGTCTTGGCGGTCAATGATAATTTAACCAAGCATCTTTTTGATAATCGTTACGGTACAGGACAGTCCAGTATTGACGGAATTATCAGGGCAACCAATATTTTGTTGGCCGGAAAAAAATTTGTCGTCTGTGGATATGGTTGGTGCGGACGCGGAGTGGCAATGAGAGCTAAAGGCATGGGCAGCCAGGTGATTATTTGTGAAGTTGATCCGGTCAAGGCTCTTGAAGCCCTGATGGATGGATTTTTAGTGATGTCTCTAAGTCAAGCCATTAAACAGGCAGATATTGTTTTATCAACGACGGGAGATAAACATGTAATTGATGAAGAACATTTGAAAATAGCAAAACCAGGTGTGATTTTGGCCAATGCCGGTCATTTTGATGTCGAAATAAATAAAAACGCTTTAAAGAAATTGGCGAAAAAAATTACTCGAGTGAGGCCTATGGTTGAAGAATTCGATTTGGGGAAAAAGAAAATTTACTTATTGGCGGAGGGGCGCTTAGTTAATCTGGCGGCGGCGGAAGGTCATCCGGCCTCGGTCATGGATATGAGTTTTGCCGGTCAGGCAATGGGGGCGGAATATCTTTGGATTAATCGCGGAAAATTAAAAAACAAAGTTTATTCATTGCCAAAAGAATTGGATAACGAAATTGCCCGCTTGAAATTAAATTCAGAAGGTGTTAAAATTGACAAATTAACAAAAGAACAAAAAAAATATTTAAATAGTTGGCAAGAAGGAACTTAATTATCAAGAGTGATGGAGAGAGGTTTAGCTCGCTATGATCCATCCAGCAACCGTCCTGATTTAATCGGGAACGGTGCTAAAACTAAGATAGATATGCTCGACAGAGAAATTTATAACCTGCTGTTGAGCAGGTTTTTTTGTAATATGACTCAGCAACGTTAATTTTTCAGAAAACCAACAAAACTG
>JBBTSP010000002.1:0-15700 GCA_038064655.1 Patescibacteria group bacterium
GAACTGAAACATTTTATTGAAAAAGCGACCAACATCAATAAAAAACATCCGGTGACGATTTCCAAATACATGACCAATGCCCGCGAAATCGAATTTGATGGCGTGGCTGAAAAAGGAAAGGCCAAAGTTTTTGCCATTTCCAACCATATTGAGCATGCCGGCGTTCATTCGGGTGACGCCACCATTGTCTATCCGGCCGAACGGGTCCGTTTTTTCAGTGGTGAGAGAATGATTGAAATTGCCGGTCAACTATCTAAGTCTTTGAATATCACTGGTCCCTTTAATATTCAGTTTATGGTCAAGGATAATGAGGTTTATGTGATCGAGATGAATTTAAGAGCGTCGCGGACCTTTCCTTTTATTTCCAAAGTGACCGGAGTAAACTTTGCCGAAGTGATCATTGATAGTTTTTTTGGAAAAGCTAAGACATATAAAATTAAATATCCCAATTATGTGGCCGTTAAAGCGCCGCAATTTTCTTTTGCCAGGATGGAAGGGGCCGATCCGGCTTTGGGCGTTGAGATGGGATCAACTGGGGAGGTGGCTTGTTTTGGCGAAACAGCTGAGGAGGCTTATTTAAAATCTTTGTTTTCGACCGGCTTATCATTAAAGAATAAAACGGCTTTAGTGACGATTGGGGGAGATGAATTTAAGCTACGCTTTGCCGAATCAATTTGGAGACTGAAGAATCTTGGATTCAAGCTTTATGCGACCAAAAAAACCCACCTATTTCTCAAAACCAAAGGTGTTCGGACAAAATTGGTCTATAAGCTTTATGAAAAAGCCAGTCCGACTGTCATTGATCTGATTGAAAAACATCAGGTTTCACTGGTCATTAATTTGAGTGAGGATTATAATAATGAAAGTTCGTTTAAGCGGGTGATAACGGATGGTTATTTAATCAGGAGGGCGGCAATTGATAATAATATTCCGTTGTTTACGGATTTAAATTCCGCAAGATTTTTCGTCAACGCGCTTGATAGATACAAGACCAAAGACTTGAAAATTAAGAGTTGGGATGAGTATTTATGATCCGACTACCTGGTTTGATTGACGTCCACGTTCATCTCCGCGATCCGGGGCAAACTCATAAAGAGGATTTTTTTACTGGGACTGCCTCGGCGCTTGCAGGTGGATTTACAACAGTTTTAGACATGCCGAATAATAAAATTCCGATTATTACTCTAGATTTGTTGAAGAAAAAAATTAAAGAAGCTAAGAAAAAAATTATTTGTGATATTGGTTTTTACGCTGGAAGTTTGGGTAATAATCTAGAAGAACTGATGAAAATGGAACCGTATGTTTTTGGATTAAAACTTTATTTAAATAAAACTACTGGAAATTTTATTATTAATGAGGAAAAATTAAGAAAAATTTTTACTTTTTGGAAAAGCAGTAAACCTATTGTTATTCATGCGGAGGAAGATGTAATAGATTTAGTTATTAATATTATTAAGAAGACTGGTAAAAAAGTTCATATTCCTCATACTACAAATAGGGAACAGTTTACAAAAATTATAAAAGCTAAAAAAAATAATATTCCAATTACTTGCGGAATAAATCCACATCATTTATTTTTAACTAAAAAAGATATTAAATCTTTAAAATCTTTTGCATTAATGAAACCTGAATTAGCCACTACATCTGATCAAAATTTTCTCTGGGAAAATTTAAAATACATTGATATTATTGAATCAGATCACGCACCTCATACAACTGCGGAAAAACTGTCTAACAGTCCGCCTTTTGGTATTTCGAACTTAGAAACAACCCTACCTCTTTTACTCACTGCAGTTTCTGAAAAAAAATTATCAATTAATCGATTAATCGAATTGTGTTTTGAAAATCCTAAAAAAATCTTTAATATTAAAACCGATGCAAATACTTATGTAGAAATTGACGAAAAAGAAGAGTATATTATTGATGATAAAAATTTAAAAACAAAATGCGGTTGGTCGCCGTTTAATGGATGGAAAGTAAAAGGAAAAGTCAAAAAAGTTTTTTTAAGAGAAAAAAAAGTCTTTGAAAATGAGAAATTATTAGTCAAACCGGGTTCAGGTAAAGTTATAAGACCTAGATTTTAATTTTATATATGTTATCCGAAAATATACATAATGATCTAAAGACTAGGCGGTTAGAATTACTCAAGTTCGGAATGATTAATAATGTTTCCGGAGGAATCCAAGTTGATATTAATGCCGTAACAAAAAAATTACCAAATGATCATTTTTCTGATGCCGCATTATGTGATCATAATTGTCGAACTTTTACTGGGGGGCAAGAAACTGGTCACTATGATTGTCCTGCATCCTTTACTGTTAATAAAGGTGTTAATATTCAAACACTATCTCCTGCAGATTTACTTCTTAAAGGAATCCAAATCGCAGCAGAAGGAGTGAGACAATTCAATCAGATGTTTCTAGAGAGTGGTTTTGACGACTACACTAAAAGGTTTAATATTAATAAAGGCATAGAGAAAGATATATTCGAACAAACACTCAAATCGCCAAAAGTCGAAGTGAATTGTTTTGGAGGTAATCCTGAACTCCATCCTAAAATTCTTGAAATCATACGAGGTTTAGATGGATTTGCAGTTAACCTTACCACGACCGGTGGCATATTCATGCGTGATGAAAAATTTCCAGAAAAACTTCTTGTCTCTCCTCCAGAAATTATTGCACTGAGTGCGGATGATTTTGAAAACGCTGATCATATAAAAACTTTGAGTCAGCTTCGACTAGATCAATTAAAAACTCAGCGCAATGATATTCCTGCTATTTATGGGCAAAAACGTAAAGCACACGAAGCTATTTACGTAGCAAAGCTTGCTCAAAGATTTTCTCAATTTCCACAAATACTATTTAATTTAGTTGTACATGAGGGAAATATATTATATATCGAAGAGATAATAACCACTTTACGAACAATATTTCCTGGAGTAATAGTTAACCCATATCCTGCTCAAAGTTCATTTTCTTATAGTTCGCCTGTTTTCAATGAAGACCATTTACAAACGTTCGAAGAATTTATTGACAGGAGAATTGAAGAACATTTAGAGCATAAAACTGGAATTGTTCCGAGGTTACATTACTGGTTATTATTAAAGTCTATATTTGAAACTTATCGTGAAAATTCACCAGAAATTTCGCGGCAAATATCTGGATACAACACGTGGAAATGTTATAAAACACCAGGAGCAGATAGATATATACAAATTGGCACTTCTCCTCAAGAACACGACGGAAAAAAAACTGCAGGAGGACATCTTAATTGTTTTTGGAATTCGAAGACAATTGTTGATTCTAAACAGGTATGGGATAGTGAACCTGAATATATAGCAAATTATCTAGCTCGTGGATTGCAAGGGCTTGCTTCACACGTCCCAACTCCATGTCCAGGCTGTCTTATGCCACGATTGACATTTGATGAAATTTCTTTAGAATTGGGGATGAATGAATCATTAATACCAAGTTATTTAAATTTAAGGAATCAAACTGCTGGTTTTTAAAAATAAACTATGAAAAAAATACTTTTGAGTATCGGAAAAGAAATAAACAAAAAAAAATTATTACATAGTATTCAAGAGGTGGCTGAAAAAGGGTATGAAATCTATACCACTTTTAATACTCATGAGTTTCTTGAAACAATGGGAATTAAAACATTTTTAGTTTATAAACCTAGTCAAAAAGATAAAAAACCAAACATAAAAGATTTATTTAAAAACAAAGTCTTAGACATTATTATTAACATTCCAACCAAAGATAGTTCTCATACTACTACTGATGGACAATACATCCGGGGGGCCGCTCTTGAAAAAGGAATAACCCTCGTAACTGATGTAGAATTAGCACAAGCTTTATTGCATCAACTTTCACACGATATAAAGTCAAAAAGTATAAAAACAAAACGAGAGGAAACTAATAAACTGGTTTCTAAATATCGAAGTCTGCTTCATCCGGGATTTTCGGCCCCTATTTCGAAATGGACTTATGATATAACCAAATCATATGATTGGAATTATGAAAAAGGACCAAAATTTTCAGAAGAGTTTCCAAAACGCGAAGTAACCCCGACAAAATCTTTTTTGCATTTTAAACTAAACTCTCTTTTCGGCGTTCCCGCAGGACCTTTACTTAATAGTCAGTGGATTAAATTATACGCCAATCTTGGGTTTGATATTTTGACATACAAATCTCTTCGTACACGTAGTTATCCTGCTTTTCCCATGCCACATATGCTTTATGTAGAATCAAAAAAAGATACAAAATATCTCGGTCGTCCCTATGCATCTAAGTATGAATCATTGGCGATGACCAATTCATTTGGTGTACCTTCTAAAGATCCTGATGTTTGGCAAGAAGATATTGGAAGGGCTCTTAAAGTATTAAATAAGGGTCAGCTTTTGATAGTCAGCGTGATGGGGACACGGGAGGCTGCAAAAAATGAAGAAGAATTTATAAAAGACTATGCTGTATGTGCAAAATTAGCAATTGAAGCCAAAGCGCCGGTAATTGAAATCAATTTATCCTGCCCAAATTTACAGGGAAGTGGAATTATTTGTTATGATATAAAACTTGTTGAAAAAATATGTAGTCAAGTAAAAAATGCCGTTGGTAATGTTCCGCTTATTGCTAAAATCGGATTTTATCCGGAGTTTTCTATGCTCAAAGACTTTGTTGCTAAAACCAATAAATATCTTGATGGAATATCAGTTATCAATACTATCCGTGGAGACATTGAAGACGTACAGATGAAAAAACCACCTATGCGTCATATTGAATCAAGTGGTATATGTGGACAAATGACTCGTCCTTATGGGCTTACCATGGTTGAACAGTTATACCAAATCCGCAGAGAGTGGAATTTAAAGTTTGCCATCATGGGTATTGGTGGCGTGACTGTTACCAAAGATTATGAGGATTATATTATAGCTGGGGCTGATGCTGTACAAAGTGCGACTGGAGCAATGATGGATCCTTATCTTGCCTACAAAATTTATAAACGAGAAATAGTACAAAAAAGAGATTATCCACTTGTAAAATCATTAGGAACAAGTAATTTTAACTACATTGTTGGGAATAATAAATTACCGGATTTAAAAAAATTATATCTTGATATGATTCACCCACGTAATCTTCCCGAAGAGAAGAAAAGTACATTATTAATAAGTATTAAGCCATTCAGATTAAAGCACGGTGAAAAAGGAAGAAATGCTTCTCATATTTACTTAAATCACAGAACTCCATTATTAAGTGATCCTTGGGACAGAAGACTATTAGCTCAACTTTTAGATCAACTTATTCGTGATAAAATACTTGCAGGAAAGTCTTCAAAATATGGGGTGATTGCCGTTCCATCTTCTTCAAGTCCAGAGCTAACCGCCCTTATGCTTGATTTATTTCCTGATTCAGTTACAAGAGCGGTGCTTTTACCCGATCATATACTTAATTCCGAATACGGCGCGCATACTTCCCTTTACGGTAAAATCGATGAAGATAAACCTTGGATATTTATTGATGATGTATTTACCTCAGGAAAAACATTCAAAAATTCTATCCTAAGTCTAAAAAAAATATTGGGAAAAAAATATGACAAAATTCAATTCTACGGAGCAACATTAGCTTCCCGTAATCCTGAAAATGAGGCCAAGTTTCTAAAAGACACAAAACGGAATACTTTTTCCCTACTTTCTCTTGATGAAGTTTTAAAGTACCATTGGAAACGTTTTTCCGATATCAAAAGAAAATTAATAACAAAAGAACGAGAAGAATTGCGATAAATTGTATACTCTATGAATAAAAAAATCTTATACGGGCCGCAAACGAAGGCGGCGGTGGAAAACTTTCCTTTTGATTATTCGAAAGCTCATTTAGAATTTGTTCATGCCATTGTTCTTGTTAAAAAAGCCGCTGCAAAAGCTAATCTAAAAGCAGGGAAAATAAGCGAACAAAAAACCAAAAAAATCATCACGGCCTGTGATGAAATATTAACCGGTATCTATGACGACCAGTTTGTCATCAAGGGGCTTCACGGCGGGGCCGGCACTTCTGTCAATATGAATATTAACGAAGTGATTGCGGCTTTATCCGGTACCCATCCCAACGACGATGTCAATGCCAGCCAGTCAACCAATGATGTCAACCCTTCGGCCCTGAAAATCGCCTGCTTTAAGCTGACGGAAAAACTTTTAAAAAGTTTGACTTATTTAATTAAAACGGTCGAAGAAAGAGGAAAGGAGTTTTCCGACGTTAAAAAGTTAGGGAGGACTCACATTCAGGATGCAGTGCCGACGACTCTGGGGGCGGAATTTTTTTCATACGCCAGTATTTTAAGGCGGGATAAAAAAAGGATAGAAGAGGCAACCAAATATTTATTTGAATTAAATCTCGGTGGGACTGCCATTGGCAATAGCATTAACGCTCCAGCGAAATATCTTAAAAACGTCTATCCTGAATTAAGGAAGATAACAGGTATCAATCAGCTTAAACCATTGGAAAACCTGATGTCCGGAACAAGCAGCGCCACTGATTTTTGCTATCTGTCCTCATCTGTCAATCTGCTCTGTCTTGATATGACCAAGATGGCGGCTGACTTCCGCTTTTTGGCCAGCGGGCCGCGAGGTGGAATAGGGGAGATTTCCTTTTCCGAACTCCAGTCGGGGAGTTCGATCATGCCCGGTAAAGTTAATCCGATCATCTGTGAAACAATCAACCAAATCTATTACCAGGTTGATGGCAGAAACACAACCATCCACCATGCAGCCGAAGGGTCACATCTTGAGCTGGGAATAATGCTGCCGGCAATTGCCGATTCCCTAATTACTTTATTGAAGATTGTTGATTCTGGTCTTCGTCTTTTTGCCGACCGCGGGATAAGAAAAATTATCGCTAACCGCAAAAGATGTCTTGAGCTTTTAGAAAACTCAACCGCTTATTCTACATTGTTAACACCCCGTCTTGGCTATGACGTTGTCTCTAAAGTTGTCAAAGAATCAATTACCACCGGCAAGACAATGAGAGAAATTATTTTAGAAAAAAAATTACTAACTAATCAGGAGTTGGAAAAATTATTAGTTTTATAATAAAATCTTATGGATAAAATTTCTCAAAGAGAAAAACTGATTCTCGATTTGTTTGCAGTTAACGGCATTAAATTTGGAGAGTTTAAACTTAAATCTGGGATAATGTCTCCATATTACATCGATCTCCGGATGCTCGTTTCTTATCCATATCTTCTTAAATTGACAGCCGAAGTATTTTGGGAAACAATGAGGACACTGTATTTTGACGTTATTGTTGGAGTTCCTTATACTGCGATTCCAATTGCAACAGCAATTTCTTTGAATGAGAATCAACACATGATATTTATTCGCAAGGAGAAAAAATCATATGGAACAGGCAAATTAATCGAAGGTAACTATCATCAAGGCCAGAAGGCGATCATTGTTGACGACGTTATTACTAACGGCGATAGTAAATTTGAGACTATTCAACCTGTTCTAGATGAAGGGTTGATAGTAAAAGATATTGTTGTTTTACTTGATCGTCTACAAGGAGGTCCGAAAATTTTGAAAAAAGGTGGATATAAATGTCACGTTATTTATAATGTCAAAGAAGTTTTTAAAATATTACTTAAATATAAAAGAATTGATGAAAAATTAGCTGAAAAATGTTTGAAGTTTACAGAGGAATCAAGAAAAGAAGTCTTGAAAAAATCTATATAGTCTGGTACAATAAGCCAATCTAAAAAATATGAACATCTTTGATTCCAAGATGAAAGAAAAGATGATCCTTGATCTTCACGAGGTTCATATTATTGACTTCGGTAAATTCAAATTAAAATCAGGAATTTTAAGTCCTTATTATATTGATCTTCGACTATTAGTAACTTTTCCACACTTACTTGAATTGGTTGCTGAAGTTCTTTGGGAAAAAATCAGATTAAAACCTTTTGATCTGATAGCGGGTATTCCTTACGCTGCACTTCCAATGTCTACTGCTATTTCTATTCGTTATGGTCGGCCAATGATTTTTTTACGCAAAGAAAAAAAAGATCACGGTAAAGGAAAGATGATCGAAGGCATTTTTCATAAAGGACAACACGTAGTGATAATTGACGACGTTATTTCCGATGGAGCCAGTAAATTTGAAACAATCAAACCAATTGAAGAGGAAGGATTAGTGGTAAGTCAAATTATCGTTTTACTTGATCGTGGACAAGGTGGACCCCAAACAGTTAGAAGTAAAGGATATGATTGCACAGCAATAACCAATATGGAAGAAGTTTTAGAAGTTCTTTATAAACATGGAAGAATTACTTATGAGCAATTAGCTGAATGCCAAAAATTTATTATCAATACCTCGTCAAAAGTTGGAGTAACCAACAGAAAAAGTTTACTAAATCAAAAACGGGCAGTTAAATAAAATAATATGATAGATATAAAATCAAAACAAAAATTAATTGATTTGCTTTACCAGACGGGAGCAATTACCTTTCCAAAGGGTAAAAGCCCAAACGATCTTCCTTATGAAATAAAACTACAGTATCTTACCTCGCAGCCAAAAGTTCTTACATTTGCCGCCAAATTACTTTGGTCAGAATTTAAAAATGAGGTATTTGATTTAATTGCCGGCCCACATACTGATATACCTTTGGCAACAACGATGTCCCTTGAATATAATTGGCCGATGATTTTTATCAGAAAAGAGAAAAAACAGTATGGAATGGGTAAATTAATAGAGGGGAATTATAAAACGAACCAGAAAGTTGTTGTTATAGATGATGAGGTTTCTGACCCAGCCAATACATTACAAGTGTTGGGAAGACTGGAAGGAAGTGGGTTAAATATTGTAGGTGTTTATGTGCTAGTTGATAGGGGATTGGGCAACTTGGAGATAATTAGAGACAAAGGCTATAAATGTGAATCGTTGATTAACTTAAACGATATTTTTATTCATCTTTTTGAAACCGGAAAGATTTCCCCTGATCAATTGAATCAAGCAAAAAATTACTTCAAATCCAAAAAAATCGCTTCGTATTTATAGGTCTGGATTCCCGCCTTCGCGGGAATGACATCAATTAACTATTTTTCAACCTGCTTCATTCCCAACTCCTTTGCTTTTTGACGGTAGAATTTTTTAAGGTTGTCAAGAGTCAATGGTTTGATCATCTTTGGCAAAAATTTAAATTTTTCAATTATATACATCATGTCCGAGGCCAAGATCCAGTGATCTATTTCCATTCGAAATTTTATTTTAACTCCTTGGATTAAATCCCAAATTGTAAATGTATCCAATAAATAATATAGATCAACAAAATCCTTGACACTACTTCTTTGGTTGACAGTCGCCAGTTTATTAATGGCAATATCAAAAAGACTATCTATTTCAATGCCGTCAATAAATCTTCCTTTTTCTACCCGTTTATACGGATAATAGCCAAAATCCAACTTTAAGGCTTTCTTATTCTTAAAGACTAAGTCAAACATATAAACAACTTGATTTAGTTGGGCTTTATAAGTAAATTTATATTTTTTTGCCCATAAATTAATGATAGATAATATTTCCTTATCATCATATTTATTTTCAGAAAAGAAATCCAAGTCCTCTGAGTAACGATGCTGGAGATAAAAGGAGCTTAACACAGTCCCACCGGTAAAATAAAACTGTTTCTTAAGTTTTTCTTCGGTAATTATTTGATCGAAAATGAGTTGTTGCTCTTTATTGAAGAGCGGTATTTTCCCCATATTAAATATTCAAGTAACCGTTTCTGCGGTTCATAAAGATCTAATTCATTCCAATATTTTTTGACCAAAGACAATTTTATTTTTTCTTTGCCTGGCCCGTAGTTAATCATCCTCTCAAGGATTTTAATCCGGCCTTGTTCTGTTTTTTTCAATTCCTTGATATCATAATCCCATAAGTAAACCATATTCATTCATTTTATCATAAATTTGTAATTGTTTTTTTGTATAATCAGACTAGTTATCAATGTAATTATATGACTTTTCAAGAAAAACTGGATAAAATTGTTGAGAAAAACAAATCTCTGGTTTGTGCGGGGTTGGATCAGAATCAGTTTTTGTTCAATAAGACCATCATTGAAGCCACTGCTGACCTTGTTTGTTCTTATAAGTTGAACACGGCCTTCTATGAGTCTATAGGACATATTGGTATTAAAGCGTTAAAAGACACCTGCGACTATTTAAAAGATAAATATCCAGAGATTCCCATTATCATCGATGCCAAGCGGGCGGATATTGGCAACACAAACAACGGCTATGTTCAATTTGTTTTTACATATCTTGCCTCCGATGCCGTGACACTTCATCCATATTTCGGAGAAGAGGCTATAAGACCATTTTTAGACTGCAAAGATAAAGGAATAATAATTTTATGTAAGACTTCAAATCCAGGCAGTGGTGAATTCCAAAATCTTAAAATAGGTAATACTCCTTTATATGAAATAGTGGCAGAAAACGTGGTAAATAAATGGAATAAGAATAAAAACTGTATGTTAGTCGTTGGGGCTACCTATCCTGAAGAATTGGCAGAAGTGAGGAAGATAGTCGGGGACATGACCCTGCTTGTACCGGGGATTGGAGCTCAAGGAGGCGATCTGGAAGCCACACTTAAAGCCGGATTAAATTCCAAAAAACAAGGAATAATAATAAATTCCTCCCGAGGAATTATTTTTGCCAAAAATCCCCGTGAGGAAGCGAAGAAGTTAAGAAACAGTATAAATAAATTTCTAATTTCTAATTGACCTAATTAACCTAATCAATGTCCAAATCCCAATTGGGTATTGTTTAGATCAATTAGAATAATTAGACTAATTAGGTTAATTAGAATTCATATATGATCTTTGACAAAGTAGTCATCCAATCAGGCAAGAATGGAAAAAAGCTCAACGTCACTCCACTTCTTTTGGATCCTGTTAATTTTTTTGGCGATCCTGATGTTGATCACTTAGTCAAATTCAAGAATCTATATGTAAAAATAATCGGCAAGTATCATGGTCAGTTTGGGCCTTGGAACTTGAAAGGTCTGGAAAAAAATCAGATCTTTATTTTGGAAAATTATTATGATAATGCAAAATATTTGATGGATAAGATAAATGAGATTGCCCAGAAAATCGTATATAACTCCAATCTTTATCACGACGAAAGCATTGCTAATGAATATTTTCTTTTGGCAAAAGAAGGCTACGAGATGCTTTCCAAACATGAAAGACAGTTTAAAATTGATGATCTGAAACTGCCGGCCATCAGTCTGGAGCGGGCCGGACTAGTAACGACCAGATTGGCAGTCGGTGCAAGTAAAAATGCCATCCTTAAAAACGAAATCAGAGTGGTCACTAAAAGAACTCATTTAATTGGCGAACCAACCACTAATTTATCAGTGACGGTTTTGTGGAGAGATAAAAAACAATTATCAATTATTAATAATCAACCTATTCTAATCAGTGATTTTGTCAATCCAGCCTCTGGTGCCTCAAGCGCAGCCTTTATTCTTACCGCCGAAAAACTGGGAATAAAACCGAGCAAGATCTTTCACCGCTCAATCAGCCTGACCCAGGCGGGAGTACTACTGATGAAGAAGGCGTTGACCGAAATGGGCATAGAATCAGTGTTTTATAGCGTTGGTGTCGCCTCGGAACTCAGCCCAAACTATTATCTGATCGGCTCTCGCGCCGTCGCCGATGCCGGCCATATACTTCGTCACTTTTTGCCAAAAGAATAGTATAATTTATTTTCTATGTACGTACCAGACAAAAAAATTCTCGAAAACTACGCAAAAGTTTTGATTGACTTCGCACTGGGGAAGGGGAAAGGGATTAAAGAAAAACAAGTAATCTATCTTCAATATGATTCCGAAGCTTTACCGTTAGCTTTATTCGTTTACAAAAGAATTCTTGAAAAAGGCGCCTATCCTATAGTTCGAGGAGCCGACGAAAGTTTTCAAAAGACAATGTTTGAAGTGGCGAGTGACGACCAGCTCAAATTTTTTCCAAAGGAATACACAAAATCATTAGTTAACACAATAGACCACAGAATTTATTTAATCGCTCCGACTGACCCATTTTTACTCAAAAATATTGACCCGAGGAAAATCATTATTTCCAACAACGAAAAACAACAGCTTCGTAAATGGCTTTTTGAAAAAGAAGATAAGGGGAAATTAACTTGGACCCTTTGTCTTTACGGCACTGAGGGGATGGCAAAAGAATCCGGATTATCAATCCAAGAATTTTGGCAGGAAATAATCAATGCCTGTTATCTAGATAAAGGGGATCCGATTAGTGTTTGGAAAAACACATTTACTCAAATTGATTCTTTAAAAAATAAATTAAATAATCTACCGGTTGACAGATTTCATATAATCTCTGATAAAACAGACCTTTATATTTCAATGGGTGAAAAAAGACAGTGGCGGGGCGGAGGGGGAGCGAACATTCCCTCATTTGAAATCTTCACTTCACCCGACTGGCGGGGGATAACGGGTAAAATATTTTTTAATTTCCCCCTGTACCGCTACGGAAATATTATTAAAGACATTCAGCTTGAATTTAAGAATGGAATAGTTGTCAATGCAACTGCAAATAAAAATAAGAAACTTTTACAGGAAATGATCAAGCAAAAAAACGCTGATAAAATTGGTGAATTCTCCTTGACTGACAAAAGGTTTTCTAAAATTTCAAAGTTTATGGCAAATACTCTTTATGATGAAAATTTTGGAGGAAAATTTGGCAACTCTCATCTGGCCGTCGGCGCTTCTTATCACGATTGTTATACCGGAAATGTCAGATCGATGACGGAGAAAGATTGGGAGGTTTTAGGTTTTAATGAATCGGTTGAGCACTGTGATATCATCAACACCAATCCGAAAACCGTTGAGGCGATCATGAAAAATGGGACAAAAAAAATCATCTATAAAAATGGAATTTTTGTGATATAAATAACTTATGAGATTGTTGAATATCCTTAAGGAGAACGATATTATAAAAGTGTCTCTCGACGACCATCTTTCCCACGTTTTAGCCAAACTATCAACTTCACACGACGCCGCTTTCGTTTTTGATGAAAAAGACAAATATATGGGCATTGTCAGCCCTTATTTTACGATGATCAAGACCTCTCTTCCCGGAAATGCCAAGGTTCAGCACTGTCTAACCCATACGGCAAAGATTTACCTCAATTATCCGCTATCCAAAGTTTGTGAAATGTTTATTCAGTCAAAGATTCATTATCTGCCGGTTTTTAGCCCTGAAGAAAAATTTTTGGGAATTATTTCAGCCCGACGGATTTTATCTTACTTTAAAGATCAACCTATCTTCAGGGTCAAAATAGAAGAAATCATCAGAAAAAGATGGCAAGGTTTGATTACAGTTTTTGAAGACGACACAATCAGTCGGGCGATTCATCTTTTTAAAGAAAAGAAAATCTCCAAATTAATTGTTATTAATCAAGAGAGAAAACTAAAAGGGATCTTGAGTTATTATGACTTGATAAGACTGATGATCAGTCCGAAACATTCAAGTCATCATGGTAAAAGGGGTAGCGAGAAAATAAGTTTTTATAATTATCGGGTAAAAAACTTCGAAAAAAGTTACGTTTTGACCTTATCAAAAGACAGACTGTTGGTAGAAGCAATTAATCTAATAGTCAGTAAAAAGATCGGCAGCGTTATCATCGTTGATAAAGAAAGACATCCTTTGGGAATAATTACCACCCGGGACATTCTCCGTTTTTATATTGATAATGAAAAAAGAAACTTTTTTAAATCCTTAAATCCTTTTAAAAAAATATTCAAGAAATAAGTTATTTCATGAAAAAATTCTTCAATATCAATATTATCTTGGTTATATTATTTATTGCTTGTTTATTTCGATTTAATAATTTATATTGGGACTCTAATTTTCACCTTCATCCAGATGAAAGATTTTTGACCATGGTCGGCAATGCCATGAAATTACCGACGAGCATTAATCAATATTTAGATCAGAAAACTTCGCTTTTAAATCCGGCTAATATTGGTTATAACTTTTTTGTTTATGGACGGTTTCCTTTGATATTGACTAAATATTTAGCAGTTAATTTAAATCTAGATAATTATAATGATTTTACAATTTTGGGTCGTCAATTATCAGCTTTTTTTGATTTATTAATTGTAATTCTGATCTTCAAGACGGTCGCATTGTTGGAAAAATTATCGGTAAGGAACGCATATATGCGTTCCCTACAAAATCCATCAACAAAATATTGGGCTTCATTTATTTATGCCATTTCGGTTTTACCAATTCAACTTTCTCATTTTTTTGCCGTTGACACTTTCCTAAATTTTTTTATGTTCGGATCGTTCTATTTTGCGTTGCGGTTTTATGTTGGGGCATTGCGCGCAATGCCCTTACGTTACGTTTTTTTCTCGGCGGTTTTTTTTGGATTGGCGTTGTCCTGTAAGGTAACAGCGATATTTATTTTGCCACTTAATCTATTCTTTGTTGGCTTCGCCTATCTGAAACGGCCGTCACGAATAGGTAAATATTTATTATTAATATTTATTTATTTAGGAGTTTCATATTTTACGTTAAGATTAGCCGACCCATATTTATTTCAAAATTCAAATATTTTTGATCCGACTATAAGTAAATTATTTATTGAGAATATTAAATCGTTGCAAAACATGACGGTCAAAAATATGGACAACTGGTTTCCGCCGATGATCCAGTGGCTGAATAAGAATACGGTTTTACATAGTGTGGTTAATAATATTGTGTTTGGGTTGGGGATTCCGTATGCGATATTAGCATTGATTGGAACATTGAAAGTAGTTTTGTCATTCCCGTCCCCATTCGGGGACAGGCTCCGGCGGGAATCCATTCCTATATTTATAATATTGTTTTGGACTTTAGGATTTTTTGTATATCAAAGTTTACAGATAACGCCAACTTTGAGATATTTTATTTTTCTTTATCCTTTTTTTGCGATTTTTGCTGGAATTGGAATTGAAAAAGTTATAAATTATGTGTTAAGTATTAGATGGAAAAAAATTATATGTTACATGTTATATGTTACATGTTTCATATTCTTGTTAATCTGGCCTGTGATGTTTTCCTCAATCTATCTTCACAAGAACACCCGTGTTGAGGCGTCTGAATGGATTTACAAAAACCTGCCGTCAAATAGTATAATTTTAGGCGAGTATTGGGACGACCCGTTGCCATTGTCCGTTCTCAACAATTACGGTAAACAGTTTACTATTGAACAACTGCCGGTCTTCGATCAAGACACAACTGTTAAATGGCAGAAAATGAATGATATGTTATCAAAAGCCGATTATTATGTTTTGTCATCAAACAGGGGATGGGGGAGCATTATGGATACTCCGATAAAATATCCGTTAATGAGCAAATTTTATAATAATCTACTTACCAATAAAAATCCTAACTACAAGAAGATTAAAGAATTTACATCCTATCCGTCTTTAAAATACTTAGGCATTCCTTTAGAGTTTCCCGATCAATGGAGCGATGAGGCGTTTACCGTATACGATCATACAAAAGTTATGATATTTAAAAATGAAAAAAAATAATAACCTGGAATATTATCCGGAAGAAAAAATACTTAATCCTTCACAACACGCAAAAGATGAGATTGAATTAATTTTTAGATACTTAACAAAAGACAAAAAAAAGAAGATTG
>JBBTSP010000003.1:0-7601 GCA_038064655.1 Patescibacteria group bacterium
GGGAGACTATCTTAATTTGCAAAAAGCACTGGATAAACTTTATCTCAACGATTCTTCGCTTGAATTTTCTTCAATTCATAGTACGGCGTTGGGGGCAGGATTTAGGGTAGGCTTTTTAGGATTGCTGCATGCGGACGTGGTCAGGGAAAGACTGGAGCGGGAATTTAATCTTTCTTTAGTTTTGACCCCGCCACAAGTCAAATTTAAACATGAAAACAATAGTTTTTTTGAGCCTTATGTTCGCGCAATGATTGTCTGTCCGGACAGTTACGTCGGAGTGGTTATGCAGTTGTGTCAAAATTACCGGGGGAAATTTTTAGATATGGACAACAAAAATCAAACCGTTTTAGAATATGAGTTACCAATGTCAGAATTGATTTCCGATTTTTTTGACAACTTAAAAAGCGTTTCTTCCGGTTACGCGTCTTTGGATTGGGAATTTTTACGTTATCAACAGGTCAAGGCGGATAAATTGGAACTACTTTTGAATTTAGAGCCGATCGATGAATTCAGTGAAGTTGTGGTTGAGGAACGATCTTACGAAAAGGCCAGTTATTTGACGAGCCGGTTAAAAAAATTAATTCCCCGTCAGCAGTATGAAGTCAAAATCCAGGCAAAATATAAAGGTAAAATAATTGCCTCGTCCCGTTTAGCACCATTTCGAAAAGACGTACTTATTAAAAGCGGCAAGGTAATCGGTGCCGGTGATGTTGGCAGAAAAAAGAAACTTTTGGAAAAACAAAAGGAAGGAAAAAAGAAAATGAAAATGGTTGGCAAAGTCGAAATCCCAAAAGAAGCTTTTATGAAATTATTTAAGAGGTAAACTACTTTTTAGTAAATTCAAAACCACGTGCCTGCATAGAAATTGATATTTGTTCTGATCTAATGAAACTTTTCGTAAATAATGGTAGAAGTATGGGCAGATAGCTTTTAAAAATATTCCAGTTTATTTTATGACCTCTGGCCTGTTGAGCAATAAATATTTGTTTTATTTCTTTTGTCAATTGAGGAATCATTCCCAGACTTAGACTAAGAATGTAAGATATTTGTATTGGTAAAAAATTAAGAGCTTTAATAATAAGACTAAGTTGGGTAGTATAAATTAAAAGAAAGATAAGACTGGATAAAGACAGGATTCTTAAAGAAGAAAGGATTCCAAAGATCAATCCTTCTTGACTAAATCCAGAACCATTAAACGTTAATGACTGGATGATAAAAACGATTATTACGGCTATAAAAAGGGGTTTCAACCAAAAAATATAGATAGAAAATTTTTGTTTAATAAAAATATAGCTGACAATTAATAGATAAAGCAATACATTAAGATATAATGCTTCTTTATAGAATAAAAGAATATTGCTGATTAAAAATACTAGACCTAATCTAATTCGTGTTCTGGTTATTTCATTCATAGGTTTTTTAAACTGGTCTTATTCCAAATGAAATAAGTTCCTGGTTATTTTTCAAAATCTGTTTTGTAAGTCCACTTTTAACAATCTGATGATTATCAAGGATAATCGTCTTAGTGGAGTTGGCCCAAACCATATTAGTATCATGCTCAATAACAATAATGGTTTTTCCTTGTTGGTGAAGTGATTTTAGAATTTCATAAACCAATTGAGCGTTAAGATAATCAAGATTGGAAATAGGTTCATCTAAAATAATATAATCGGTTCCCATCGCCAAAACGCAGGCAATACATAACAACTGTTTTTGACCGCCGGAAAGACTTTGAGGATCGCGCTTTTCAAATCCTTCAAGACCAACTGTTTTAAGGGCTTTTTTGACTCGTTCATTGGGAAGATTGAGTTTAAGATTGTAAACTCCAAAAGATACTTCTTCTTCGACAGTTAAATTAAAAATCACCAAATCGGGGTCTTGAAAAACCGTACCAACTTTTTTAGAAATTTCTCCAATAGAAATTTTTTTGGTATTTTTTCCGTCAATAAAAACACTGCCGGAAAGTTTTCCCGGTATTGCGTGAGGAATTAATCCATTAATACAATAAGTCAAACTAGTTTTACCAGATCCGTTTTTACCTAAAATTGCAACGAAATCATTTTCCTTAATTTCAAGATTTATTGAATCCAAAATTGTCTCCTTAGAATCATACCGGAAAGAAACAGAATCGATAACAATGCTCATATTTGACTACTTTTTTGTCCAAAACGTGATAATTTATAGGGAAAGACCAATAGCCAGGCAAAGACAACATCAATAATTCCCTGGATGGCATTTATCCCAACAATGATATACCAAGGAAAAATACTCATTAATTGAATAGGAGTTTTACCGGGAATCCAGATGGGAAGAGCAAAGTAATAATTGAAAAAAAACATAAGCACTCCCCTCAATCCAATAGCTACCAAAGTAGGCAGGATGATATTTTTTGGATTTTTAAATTGATTAATTTTCTTTTTAAAAATCAATGTTGAAGCATACAAGGTAAGAAACATCGGGACTGTGGCAATAAATTTTGCCGAAGCACCAAGCCAGGTGTCCGGGGCGATTAAGGTGATAATAATTGATCCAACGAGAGAGACAGTTAATCCACCTCTTATACCGAATAAAAAGTAAGTGACGATCCAGGGAACGGCAACAATATCAATCCACATACCCCACTGAGTTTTAAAGCCGAGATGGAAAAGTTGTAATAAAGCGGAAATTGCCGCTAAAGCAGCAAAGATAGCCAGCCGACGAGTTAATTGATAATTATTTTTCATAGTCCTTCTTTCCTCCCGACTTTATCCTGTAACCTAACGTTACAGGATGAACGGTCGGCCCCGGAGTCACACCGGATCATGCTTTGATACTATCTCAGCTCGTGGGCTATACCACCGATTGGGAATCACACCCTTCCCCGAAGGAACGATTTGAATTATTATACTATTTTAATTAATATATAGTCAATGAAATTTGAAAGCATTCATATCAAAGGAAAGGGTCGTGGAAAACCGATGGGATTTCCGACGATCAATTTAAAAATTCCGGAAAATTTTGAATTGAAGGACGGGATCTATGCCTCAAAAGTTAACATTGGAAATAAAGTTTTTGTTGGTGCTCTACATTATGGATCAGTGCCGACTTTTAATGAAAGCGAAAAAAGTTTGGAAGTATATTTGATAGGCCTGGATAATAACGAATTCGAAAATTTAGATGGAAAAATGATTAAAATAGAAATAGTTAAATATTTAAGAGAGATAATAAAATTCAATTCGAAGAAAGAATTGATTAAACAGATAGAAAAAGACGTAAAGCAAATAAACATGTCATCCCCGTGAAGACGGGGATCCATTCTTAGTCTGGATTCCCTTACAGGGTAAACCCGCTTACGCGGGAATGACACCATGTTAGATCTCCCTCCACTTAATATTTTTATCTTTCTTCATAAACGTCAGCTGACGTTTAGCATATTGTAACTCTTTATTAACCCAATCTTCAATAGCTTTTTCTTTTGTTAACTCTTTATTTAAATATTTAATTATTTGTTGATATCCGATGGTCTTCATACCCGGATCGCTTGGCTTATAACCCATCTGCAGAAGTTTTTTTACCTCATCAACTGCTCCATCTTTCAATCTCTCCTCGACTCTTTTTTCAATGGCTTGGCGAAGTTTGGATTTATCTTTGTATTTAAGACCGATAAATAATTTAATAGGCCAATCTTTATTAACCTCTGCGGTTTTCCCGTCGCTTCGCTCCTCCTCAACCGCGGAGGTTGAAGCAATTTCAATTCTTCTAATTAGTCTTCGCGGGTTATTTACATCGCTATTGTTTAATCGATTAATCGATTGAACATCAAGTTTCATCAAAATATCTTGTAGTTCCTTAACAGACTTACTATTTAGTTTTTCCCGAAGTTCAAAATCAGGCGGACTGTTATTATCATCTATTCCATAAAGCAAGTGTTTCAAATATAGATATGTTCCACCAACCAATATTGGGGTCTTATTTCTTTTTTGAACATCTTCAATTATCGGTGTTGCCAGTTTTACAAAATCAAATGAAGAAAAATATTGATCTGGAGTAACGACATCGTAGAGCCAGAGCTTAGCAGGTTGTAGGTTGTAGGGTGTAGGAAGTAGATAACACCCATCTTTAAGTTTTGAATTTTTTGGTAAATCCTTACCTGTTATTATATCCAGATATTTATAGATCTGTCTGGAGTCAAGGTTAATGAGTTCGCCGTTGTGAATTTCAGCAAGTTCGAGAGCTAATTTTGTTTTTCCGGTAGCAGTTTGACCAGTTATTATGATCATTTTTGCATCTTAGCAGCGTCAATCAAATTCTTATAAAGATAGACCACGTCTATCGGTCCGCTTCCGCCAGGAGTAGGCGTATAAAACGAGGCGATATCTTTTATTTCTTTTTCTTCATAATCGCCTTTTAACTTACCATTTTCCTTACGTACACCAGTATTGATTAAAACAACACCAGGTTTAAGCATCGACGGTTCTAAAACTTTTTTACCAACAGCCGTAATAATCAAATCAGCAGTGTTGTAATAAGATTCGGGATTAATCGTTAAAGAATTGGTATTGATATAGTTAATATTAAGATCTCCGAGGGTTTTTCCAATCGGTCTGCCACCAGTGATACCCCGGCCAACAACGATGATTTTTTTACCCTTGAGTATTTTTTTAAATAACAAACGGTCTCTTTTTAGATCGACAAAAAGACTGTCGTTTTTCTTTTTTCCGTCATAAACATATTTAATTATTGTCATAACTGCTAGCCCAAGAGGAAAAATAAACTCAGATTTTTTTCGGTGGCCTTCAATTTCTTTAGTACGGGGGATATAGTCGTAAATACTGTCGGTTGAAAGTTGAGCCGGCAGTGGTTGTTGGATGATAATTCCGGTAACATTTTTATCATCAACTTCTTTTTTTAACAGATTGGCAAAATCGATAAAGTTTGGCGTTTTTGTCAGATGAATTAATTTGAAATTAACTTTCAAAGCTTTAGAGATATTGGACTTTATTTTTACAAAGGATAGTTGTTCGGGTGAAGAACCGATTAAAAACACGGTTAAACCAATAGGTTTCTTTATTTTATTACGTTCTTTTTTAAGGATAGCGAGGAGGTAACCGGCGATTTTCTTCCCGTCTATTAGCATTTGAGGTATTATACCATATTTTCAGACGCTGGTAGCGCTGACGATACGATCAGATTTCTCGGAAAACCTCATCAAAATGACTCCCTTGGCGGTTCGGGAACGTGAAGGAATATTATTTATATCCATTTTAACCACTTGTCCCAGGGCGCTGGTGATGATTAAAGTCGTGTCCTCCGGCTCAATAATTTCAGAAAAAGCCACTGGTCCGATTTTTTGGTCAACAGAAGTAATTTTGACGCCTTTACCGCCTCGGTGTTGACCTCGAAAGTTTGATAATTTTGTTTTTTTCCCAATTCCCCTTTCAGTGAGAACCAAAATGTTCTTTTTAAATTCGGCGTCAGAAAAAACGTCGGCGGCTATTATTTGCTGATCTACTTTGGCATCAAGATCCATTCCTTTGACACCGATTGAAGCTCGTCCGGTTGATCTGATTTCTTTTTCTTTGAAAACGATAGCTTTGCCATTTTTTGAAGCTAAAATAACATTTTTCTTTCCATCGGTAAGTTTAACCCACAAAAGCTCATCATCTTTTTCCAAACGTATTGCAATTATGCCATTTGTTCGGATATTGACATAATCTTCAAAGGAAGTTTTTTTAACTGTCCCGTATTTTGTTGACATGACAACAAATAAATTTTTTGCCTTTTCCATAGTTTCTGTACTATAGCTTAAGATAGAAGTAATTTTTTCATCAGGTTTCAAAGCAACCAGATTAATGATAGCCTTACCTTTGGAGATACGTGATCCAACTGGAACATCCCAAACTCGTGTTTGAAAGACTCGGCCTTGATTGCTAAAAAAGAGCATATAATCATGAGTCATCGCCGTGGTTATATAATATACATTATCAGTATCTTTAGTCTCCATTCCGGAAACACCCTTACCTCCGCGATGTTGTATTCGGAAAGTTTCTCTGGGAACTTGTTTAATATAACCTTCTTTAGTGAGAACAACGATGACTTCTTTGTTTTCAATTAATTGCTCATCAGTGATCTCGCCCGGCTTAAACTTCATGACCTGAGTTCTCCTCTCGTCGCCATATTTGGTTTTCAGATATAATATTTCTTCCTTGATCACCTTCAGGATTTTAAAAATATTTTTTAATAAGCTTTCCAAATATTCAATTGTTTCTTCAAGAAGGGCCAGTTCATCTTCAATTTTATTTCTTTCAAGTCCAGTCAGCCGCCTCAGTTGCATTTCCATAATGGCCTGAGCTTGTAGAAGAGACAGTCCAAATTTTTTCATTAATTTTTCTTTGGCCTCCGGTTCGTCTTTTGATTTTTTTATTATGGCGATTACTTCATCTATATGATCGAGGGCAATCAGATACCCTTCCAAAATATGAGCTCTTGCCTTGGCTTCCGCCAGTTCATATTCGGATCTTTTAACGATTACCTCAACCCGATTTTTGATGTAAATTTCCAAAATGGTTTTTAAGGACAAAGTTTGAGGTACTCCATCAACCAAAGCGACGATATTAACAGGGAAAGATGTTTGTAAATTAGTAAATTTGAAAAGATTGTTCAACACTTTTTTGTACGAAGCATCTTTTTTCAGTTCGATGACGACTCTAATTCCGTCCCGATCGGATTCATCACGCAAGTCCGAAATACCAACAATTTTTTTATCATTAACCAAATTGGCAATTTTTTCTACCAACAAAGCCTTATTTACCTGATAGGGCAATTCGTTGACAATGATAGCCATTTTTCCCTTACCCATATCCTCATCGGTCACCCGAGCCCTCATCATAATTGACTTTCGACCGGTCGCATACATTTCTTTGATATCAGCGGCTCCATAAATAAGACCAGCGGTTGGAAAATCAGGCCCTTTAATGAATGTCAATAAATCTTCCAAAGTAGTATTAAACATTAATTCCTTGACATCTTCCATTGGCGATTTTTTGGTATTTTTTTCGGGCGAATTAAAATTCGCCCCTACATTATTTGTTTTGGCATGGTCAATCATAAAAACTAACGCGTCAACTAACTCAGAAAGATTGTGTGGAGGTATTTTGGTAGCCATACCGACCGCAATTCCCTCAGCTCCCATCAATAAAAGATTTGGTAATTTTGCCGGTAAATAAACCGGTTCTTTTAAGGATCCATCGAAGTTATCAATAAATGGAGTGGTCTCTTTTTCGATATCAGTGACCATTTCGTCGGAGATCTTGGCCAGTTTGACTTCGGTATAACGCATGGCGGCCGGTGGATCTCCATCAATTGATCCGAAATTACCCTGGCCTTTGATTAAGGGGTAACGCATAGAAAAGGTCTGGGCGAGACGAGCCAAAGCTTCGTAGACTGAAGAGTCGCCGTGAGGATGATATTTACCTAAAACTTCTCCGACTACTTTTGCCGATTTAGAAAAACGGGCGCTTGATGTCAATCCCAACTTATACATTGCATAAAGAATTCGGCGATGGACTGGTTTTAAACCGTCACGAACATCAGGTAGAGCTCGGGAAACAATAACTGACATC
>JBBTSP010000004.1:0-12960 GCA_038064655.1 Patescibacteria group bacterium
TATGAAAAATTCTCAATTTGAGATTTTAATTGATTTATAAACTTGTTAACTTCCAACATTCCCAAATCCTTTCCCTCGCGTGTTCGTACCGTAATTTTGGGCGATTCACGAATCGCCCCTACATCTGTTTGTGTTTCCTTTTCTCCAATTATAATCATATAAGGGACTTTTTGCAAGGTCGAATGACGGATCTTTGCTCCGAGTGACTTATTTTCAGCGTTTAATTCAACTCGAATACTGTTTTTTTCCAACTCCTCTTTCACTTTTTGAGCCGGCCCCAAAAACTTTTCCGAAATCGGTAAAATTACTACTTGAACCGGCGAGAGCCACAGAGGAAATGCTCCGGCGTAATGTTCTACGAGAATTGCAAAAAAACGTTCAAGTGAACCGGCAATCGCCCGATGGATAACAACTGGTCGCTTAACTTCGCCTTTTTCATCAATATACTCAAGTTGAAATCGCTCAGGTAAAGAAAAATCTATCTGGATCGTCCCGCATTGCCACTCTCGTCCCAAAGCATCTTTTATCATGAAATCCAGTTTTGGTCCGTAAAAAGCTGCTTCTCCCTCTTTGACTATGAAAGAAACCTTTTTTGTTTTTACCGCTTTCTTAATTTTATCTTCCGCGTTTTCCCAAACTTCGTCTGACCCTAAATATTTATCCTTATTTTTGGGATCGCGGACAGAAAGTTGCATGTAATAATCGGAAATTCCAAAGGCTTTTAAGAAATAAAAAGCATAGTCCATTACCTCAACAAACTCTTTTGTTACCTGTTCTTCAGTACAGAAAATATGGGAGTCATCTTGAGTAAGATGGCGTCCTCGAATCATCCCGGAAAGTTCACCCGCCTGTTCATACCTATAAACGGAGGCGTTTTCAGAAATTCTTAAAGGTAAATCACGATAAGAATGCGGATCCGATTGATAGACCATCATGTGCATCGGGCAGTTCATTGGTTTAACTATATATTCAACATCGTCTATTTTCATCGGCGAATACATTTTATCGCGGTAAAGATCCCAATGGCCGCTGGTTACCCAGAGTTGTTTTTTGCCAATATGGGGAGAATAAACATATTTATAACCGCGTTTGGTTTGTTCTTTGATGATAAATTCTTCCATTAATCTGCGAATAATCGCTCCCTGTGGTTTCCAGATAATTAAACCCTGGCCCACTTGATCATCGATCAAATAAAGCCCTAAAGCTTTTCCAAGTTTTTTATGATCGCGTTTTTTTCCCTCTTCCAAACTCCATAAATATTTATCTAACTCTTCTTTGGTCGGAAAACATGTGCCGTAGATTCTTGTCAGCATTTTATTTTTCTCGTCACCTCGCCAATAAGCACCGGCGATTGAGAGGAGCTTAAAATGTTTTAGTTGTTCTTTTGGATTATCAACATGACCGCCGCGGCAAAGATCAGAAAAGTCTCCGGATTTGTAAACGGTGATCTTTTCTTTTTTGTCAATTATTTCGTCTACTAAATCCTTTTTATACTCATTATTTCCAAATTGTTTTAAAGCTTCATCACTACTCAATTCAAGCTTTTCAAAACCTTTCCAAGTTTTGACTAACTGATGCATCTTTTGCTCAATTTTAGAAAAATCATTCTCTGTTAATTTTGTTTCGCCAAAATCTACGTCATAATAAAAACCGTTTTCAATAGACGGGCCAAGAGTTAACTTTGCCTTCGGGTGATATTCAAGAACGGCTGCCGCCAGCAAATGCGCACACGAATGTCTAAGATTATCCAAGTCGTTTTTGTCCATAAGATTTATTATATATAACTTTTAATAAAAAACGAAAACATAATTATTTACTTTGATGTATCAATACATCGAAACTTACTTCAATCGTTTAATCGATTGAAGTGTTTTTAAATTTTTTTTAGATTTCCGATTGGGCCGTTATATTTTTTCAGCCAACTTATAAAATCTACCAAAATATTAACCATATAATCATGATATTTTTTTCCTTTCTCGGGTGATGCCTTTGATGAATTAGAAAGTGAGCCGTCTGGCGCAAAAGCCTTTTGTTCGTAACTATTCCATGGAATATCAATAGTATCTCCTGATTTTCCAAAAAGGTCATAATGTGAATATTTTGAAAATATCTTTTCAAAATTTATCCCTTTCTTGGTCAGCTTATCCTTTTTAATAAGATGGGGATATTTGTACCAGACGTGTGATACTTCGAGTTCTCCAACATGGTGTTCAATATTGTCTTTAATCTTTGAAGCTATTCCTTTGGCAATCTTCATAGGATCAGCCACAGCAAAGAACACCTTGGGTAACTTATATTCATGTAAATTTTTAACTGCGGAAAGCAGTGCCGGTAGATTAGCACTTTTATGCCCATTGATTATGAGAATCTTTTTTACACCATTTCTGGCTAAACTTTCGCTAATATCTTCAATGACAGATATAAGCGTTGAGGTTCTTAGTGACATCGTTCCGGCAAATCCGAGATGATGACTTGAATCTCCATACCATAAAGGCGGAGCAACAAGCACTCCGGTTTTTTTGCCAACGTCTTCAGCCAAGGCAATCGCCGCATAACTATCAAGGCCGAGTGGACCTACAAGTCCATGTTCCTCGGTACTTCCAACTGGTAATATGACGATACTTTCTTTCTTGAGATAATTATTAACATCTTCCCAAGAAAGTTCATTGATCCAAACTGATTTTAGTTTGTTCATAAATATATAAATAATTTTTAATCATTTCTAAACCAAGGCGGAGGTATGATCATGTCTTTATTTAATTCCCTACTTCTATGACCACCATGATGTCTTGTGTCATACCAATACATTTGAGCAATAGATTGTGGAAATGTGTGTTCGGCTAATTCTCTTGAACCGTTTATAACAAATAAGAAATCCTGCCAGTCAGGAATAAAGATTTGTTCTTCTATTTTTCGCATTAAAAAATAATAAAAAGCGTTTAGAATATCATTAGAATCTTCTTTTCCAATATCTTTATCTGATCTATGGTGTTTTCCTGCCTGTTTTATTAAATCATTTCTTATTTGGACAGGTATTTTTAGCCATTCTTCATATTTACCTTTTTTATAATAGAGTTGTTTTGAAGCCTCTGTCCAGGTGGGTAAGTTTAACCTTTTATCTTGATAGAGCCTTGATAATAAAATCCAATTAAAATCTTTTAATTTTGCTTCATTTTGCATCAAATCTAAATATCCATGATCAGGCATACTGTTTGATAACCCATGAATATCTGCTCCGATTAGTGAAACTTCCACACCAAATGGATAATTTTTGCGTAATTCATGTTGAACTTGTGAATATTTTTTCAATAAGCCAATATCGCTTTTTCCCAAATGATCTTTTCCTCCTTGGCCGATAAAACCAGCAATCTGAATCGGTCGTCCAAGACTATGTTGTTTTAAAATAGCCCTTTGAAAAAATTCACTGTTATTAATCCCTCCATTTGCAACAAAAGGGAAAACGTTATCGATCACTCTTTGTGGATTGAATTCTGCTTTCATAATTATCACCTCCTTTCATAAACTGAAAAACCCCGCGCTGGGGCGGGGTTGGTTTTAAAATTTTTAATCCATACTAACCACCGCCCAAAATAAATCGGGTAGTGGTAGTACATGCCTTATTTAAAATATTTTTATCCATATAACAAAAAAACCCTCCTTTCGGAGGGGTAACTTTCACACAAAAGCACTCCCTCCTAATGGCGGGTGGTGCAAGTGCAAACTAAAATATTTTGAATTTTCATAAATTTAAATATACACCTAAATTTTTCAAAAATCAAGCGCTAATTGAAAAAACTTTTTCTTCTACCTTTTCTATCCGTCGTTCATGAGTATCTATTATGTCATTATGATCTTTTAATTGATCTAAGACTTTATCAATTCTTTCACTGAGATTTTCATTAACTTTATCAATTCTAGAATTAGTTACAGTAAACAAATCTAATATATCCTTAACAAGGATGTCATTATTTTCTTTAAATTTTTTGTCTAGAGCCTCATTGATTTTTAAGTCTAAAATCTCAGTAATAAATTTTTTATCGTCTTTGGTTAGCATAAACATATTCTACAACTAATATTCTTTTTTTGTCAAATTTTTTCAAGCGCCTGTTTTAAGTCGCTTATTAAATCATCACTGTCTTCTATTCCAACTGATAACCTTATCAGGGAATCACTTATGCCGATTTTTGCTCTTTCTTTTTTAGGAACTGACGCATGAGTCATTGAAGCCGGGTGTTCGATTAGTGACTCAACTGCTCCAAGACTCTCGGCGATCGAAATAATTTTTAGAGACTTCAAGAATTTAACGGCAATTTTATAGTCGCCTTTAAGTTCAAAAGAAAGCATTCCGCCAAACCCGCTCATTTGTTTTCTGGCGATTTGATTACCCGGGTGAGTGACAAGTCCAGGATAAAAAACTTTTTTAACTTTGTGATGACGAGACAAAAATTTCACGATTTTTTTGCTATTTTCCTCATGGCGAGGCATTCTCAAAGACAGAGTTTTAATTCCTTTTAAGGTTTGATAGCTATCAAAAGGTGACAAAATCGTACCGGCAGCGTTCTGGAGAAATTTTATTCGTTCAGCAAGTTTTTTATCGTTTAACATTACGCAGCCACCGACCACATCACTATGACCTGCCAAGTATTTGGTTATTGAATGCAAAACAATATCAGCTCCTAAATCTAAAGGCTTTTGAAAATAAGGCGAGGAAAAAGTATTATCGACTAAGGTCAAAATATTTTTACCTTTAGTGAATTGGCAGACCGAAGCAATATCAACAATTTTTAAAAGCGGATTGGTAGGCGACTCAATCCAAATCATTTTAGTATTTTCTCTTACATGGTTTTTTAATTGGTTACCATGACTAAAATTGGCAAAAATAAAGTTCAAACCAAAGTTTTTAAATACTTGATTAAATAACCTTCTTGTTCCTCCATAAACATCATCGATCGCGATGATATGGTCATTGGATTTCAAAAGCAGTAAAACTGTTGTGATGGCGGCTAACCCTGATGAAAAAGCATAAGCATACTCGGCGTTTTCCAATCCGGCCAAATTTTTTTCCAAAGCATATCTCGTTGGATTACCGCTTCTTGAATATTCATAACCTCCGGTCGGTTGGTTGACCTTTTTTCTGGCAAATGTCGTTGCCAGGTGAATTGGAATAACTACGTCGCCGCTCCCGCCCTTTTTAAAATTAGGTTCATTACCAACATGAACTGCCTTTGTAGAAAATTTCATATAAATCCATTATTTTTTAACCAATCGTTGTTGTAAAATTTTGATAAGTAACTTCGGCCGGAATCGGGAAATATTACCACAATCAAACCCTTCTTTAATTTTTTTGAAACTTTTTGGGCAGCGTGTAATGCAGCTCCGCTAGTCCCTCCTATTAAAATTCCCTCTCTTTTAGCCAATTTTCTTGCCGTAGAGAAAGCTTGTCTGTCATTGACCCTGATGACTTCATCAACGATTGAAAAGTCAATCGTTTTCGGGATAAAATCCTCGCCGATTCCTTCCATCTTCCAAGTCTTAAGCCTCTTTGGATATTTTCCCGTTTTAAAGTATTGATAAAAAATTGATCCAATTGGATCAACACCAATAATTTTTATTTTGGGATTTTGCTTTTTCAAGAATCTGCCAATTCCGGTGATCGTACCACCCGTTCCCATACCGACTACAACGTGGGTGACTTTTTTGTTTGTGTCCTTCCAAATCTCTGGCCCAGTTGTCATAAAATGGGCTTTTGGATTGTCTGGGTTATTGTACTGATCCGGCTGAAAAGCATTGGGAATCTCTTTAACTAATTTTTCGGTGACTTTATAATAGCTTCTCTTATCTTCAGGCGGAACAGCAGTTGGGGCAACAATTACTTTTGCCCCATAGGCGCGTAATAAATTTCTTTTTTCTTCACTGACCTTATCAGGAATTACCAAAACAGTTTTATATCCTTTAACTGCAGCCGTCATGACTAATCCCAAACCGGTATTACCCGCGCCTGTAGCTTCAACGATTATTCCTTTTTTAGATAAGATTTTCCTTTTTTCAGCAGACTCAATCATCTCCAACCCAATTCTATCTTTTATGCTTCCACCAGGGTTGAAAAATTCCAACTTTGCCAATAGTGTAACTTTTGGATTGGAATTTAGTTTGTTGATTTTTACCAATGGCGTATTGCCTATTAGTTCCAATATATTGTTGTATGTCATATGACCCTACAAAAAAGCCCTCCTTTCGGAGGGTAACTTTTGCACAAAAGCACTCCCTCCTAATGGCGGGTGGTGCAAGTGCAAACTAAAATATTTTGAATTTTCATAAATTTAAATATACACCTAAATTTTTCAAAAATCAAGCGCTAATTGAAAAAACTTTTTCTTCTACCTTTTCTATCCGTCGTTCATGAGTATCTATTATGTCATTATGATCTTTTAATTGATCTAAAACTTTATCAATTCTTTCATTCGTTATATCAATCTTATTACTTAATTTATTATCTAACTTTTTAATAACCGAATTTGTTGCTTCAAATAAATCAATAACATCTGTAGCTAAATTATCAATTCTTTTGTCAAATTTTTTATCTAGATCATCAAATCTTTTAAATAAAACGTCATTATTTTTAGCAACGGCAACGGTTATGGTATTAAGTATAAATTTTTTATCGTCTTTGGTTAACATGAGTTAATTGTAGAACTTTCTATCTATTTTTGTCAAATAGCAATTTCTTCACTAAATGCCTTGACAAGTTGATCAATATCGCCTTTTGTATGAACAGCTGAGATTTGGACTCTGATTTCATCACGGCCTTTGGGTACGACTGGGTAGCTGATGTTGGTGACAATAATATTTTTTTTGAAAAGTTTACCGACTAAAACGCTGTTTTTAACCGGATCGCCGATTAGGACCGGCTGAATCGGATGGGAAGAATCGGCGGCAAATTGATACCCGACCGTCTTCATTTGTTTTTTAAAATATGCAACGTTTTCTTTAGAGTTTTTTAACAGTTTTTTCCCGGCAGAATTGTCTATTAGCTCAAGTGATTTTAAAGCTGCTCCGGCTGTCCCCGGTGGAATTGAATTTGAATAGATATAAGTGGCGGCCGATTCTCTCAGATAATCTATAATTGTTTGACTTCCAACCACGTATCCGCCATCGGCGCCAAAAGCCTTACCAAAAGTCCCAATCAGGACATCGGATTTGACACCTTCAACCTCCTCAATCCCGCGTCCGGTCTTCCCGGATATCCCGACTCCGTGGGCATCATCTACTACAAGTAAAACCCCGTTTTCATATTCTTTATCATATTTATCAATGATCGTTCTGATTTCCTTAAGCTTTTGATATTCGCCCAACATACTGAAGACTCCGTCGGTGACAACCAAGGCCCTTTTATAGATTTTTTTGTTGGCTTCAAGGATTGTTTTCAAATAAGCCGGATCCATATGATTAAAAATTGCTCGCTGCTCTTTGGGCAGATTGGCGACTCTTATTCCGTCAATTATGCTCCGGTGATTTAATGCGTCGGAAATGACGATCACATTGGCATCAACCAAAGAATCCTTATTTTGTCCGGCAATAAGACAGAATAAAACCGCTAAATTGGCGGCAAAAGATGAAGAAAAAACCATCGCATCGTCTCTTTTATGAAAACGGGCAAGAGCCTTTTCAAGATCACGGTGAACCTTAAGACTGCCTGAAATAAACCTGACCGCCCCCGGCCCTGTCCCAAAAATTTCCGAAGCTTTCCGTTCAGCTTTTTTCAAAATTGGATTGTGACGAAGGCCCAGATAGTCGTTAGAGTTAAAAACATGGAATTTTTGTCCGCCTATAATAGCTTTAGGAGATTTTTCTTTTGTAAAACCGTCAATAATTTTTTCAAAACGCTTTGAAGTTTTGGCTTTATCAATTCTATCAATCTCAGTTTTTAAAACTGAAAAAAAGTTTTTTCGGGACATGTTATTTATCGAGTTCAATTTTTAATTGACTAAACATTACTTCTGTCATCTTTTTAAGATCGTATTTATGATTCCAGCCCCAGTCGCGTCTTGCCTGTGAATCGTCAATTGACTTAGGCCAGGAATCGGCAATTTTCTGCCGGTGATCCGGTTTGTAATCGCATTTAAATCCCGGAGACAATTTTTCAATTTCGCGGACAAGTTCAATCGGGGTAAAATTAATTGCTCCAAAGTTATAACTGGTGCGGACGGTAATTTTTTTGGCCGGTGCTTCCATTAATTTTATTGTCCCGTAAATGGCGTCATCTATATACATCATCGGCAGTCGGGTATCTTTTTTTAAAAAACAGGTGTATTTATTTTTTTCAATCGCCCCGTAAAAAATATGAATCGAATATTCTGTTGTCCCGTCGCCCGGCGGTGTTTTATAACCAATTAAACCCGGATAACGAAGACTGCGGCTATCGACTCCGTACCTCAAAAAGTAATACTGGCATAAAAGTTCACCGGCCACTTTATTAACTCCATACATTGTGCTTGGCTCAAGAACCGTTCTTTGAGGAGTGTTTATTTTGGGAGTGGTTGCTCCAAAGGCGGCAATTGAACTCGGCCAAAAAAGTTTGAATTTATATTTTACCGCCAGATCCAAAATCGTTTTTAGGCTGCCAAGATTGATTTCCCAGGCAAGATCCGGATTTTTTTCACTGGCAACTGAAAGAAGACCGGCCAGATGATAAACCGTATCAATGTTATATTTTTTAATGATTTTTTCTAAATTCTTTCCGTTACGGACGTCACCTTTTTCTGAAATAACATCAAATTGGTTATGGATTGTTTTGTGGGAAAGGGTCACAATATCATCCCTTTTATATTTTTTGCGCAATGCCAAAACTAAATCTGTGCCGACCAATCCGTAAGCGCCGGTGACCAGTATTTTTTTCATATGAAGTGGACTCGACTGGATTTGAACCGGTGACCTCTTCAATGTCAATGAAGCGCTCTAAACCGCTGAGCTACGAGTCCAACTATATTAGTTTACCAAATAACTTCCCTTTTTTACATTCTAATATTTTAGCCACGTACAACTGGTCCAATTGGATAGGCTTGGTTATTTTTATATAGATTGGTAATTGATTATCAAGCAGGGCTTCTTGGTATCCGTCGAATTTATTATTTAAAAATAAAACTGAAGAGGTTCTTCCGACATTTTTTTGTAAAAATCTTTCGTATTTTTCTTTTCCTAATTTAGTCAATATTTTTGCCCTTTTCATTTTTTCATGATGAGTAGGCTCTTTTAAATTTTTAGCCATATAATGGGCCGTTGTGTTATCTCTTTTGGAAAAACGAAAGATATGGAATTTCGAAATCGGAGACTTTTCCAGAAAATCATAAGTTTCCTGAAAATCTTTATCTGATTCATCAAGGAAGCCAACAATGACGTCGGTTGCAATAAGGGCAAATGGATTTAATTTCCTAATTTCAATTAATTTCGACATAATTTCTTCTTTGGTATAACCCCGTTTCATTAATTTGAGTATTTTGTTTGATCCTGATTGGATCGGAATATGAAAAAAATTCACCAATCGCTTTAAAGGAAGAATTTGGTTGTAATATCGGATAAATTCATCGTTAATGCTCCAAGGATGGATTGAGCCAAAACTTATCCGAGAGATGGTTGAATCGGTCAAAATCAGTTGAATCAGTTGAATCAATGTCTCTCCTGTATCAAGTCCGAATGATTCGGTGTTTATTGCGGTCAAAATTACTTCGTTAACTTTCCCCTCATATTTCTTAATTCTTAATTCTAAATTCTTCTTGTCCTCCGAAGCCTTGGCGTAGGAGGAAATTCTTGATAATATACTTTTAATTGTCTCTGACTTTGGTGTTCCCCTAAGGTACGGAACAATGCAATAACTGCAAAACCTCTGACAGCCATCTTGAATCTTTATCAACGCTCTTCCGGAATTTAAATATTTATTTTTTAGATTGCCTCTTCCACCCGTTACATAACCGCCGCGGTTATGTTGTGCTTGGCTTGTAAGCCTTTTTTGAAGAATCTTGACAAGAAATTTCTTATTTATATTATCAACGATTAAATCGATAGGTACATCTTTCAATAGATTGTTTTTCTTCCAGTAAGTGGCCGAACAACCGGTAATGACGATTTTGCCTTTGGAATTTTCCCGTCTGAGCCTAAAAATAAGCTGTTTAGCTTCACGTTCGGCTTTGTGGGTAACGGCACAGGTGTTGATGATTGCCATATCAGGCTTCCTATCATTTATCTCATATCCATTATCCCGCATTTCCTTATCTATCACTTCCTTTTCCGCCTGATTGACACGACAGCCGAAGCTGTAGGTGTAAAATGTTTTAATCATGCGAGTAATTATAATTGAAATTAGTTGTTTGTGATTAGAAATTAGTAATGGAAAATCGAAATTAGAAATTCGAAAATTATCTAACTTCTATTCTCTAATTTCTATAACTACCTTCTATTTTCCAACAACTATTTTCTACTATAAGGCATATTATATTTGATTTGACATTCCTATAGTCTTCTGCTATAATACTGACCGGATCCTAAGGTTCTTCTAATTTTTAGAAAAGCTTTAGGATTTTTTTTATGTCTCACTTTCCGATACGAAGTGAGGATCTATTAAGTTAACAAAATATTAACCCTATGAAAAAACTAATTATTATAATCATACTCACCCTTTTCTTTTTTCTCTCGGCTATTCCCATTAGAGCCGAGATCATTGCCGGCTCTTCGGCCCTTCTCACTCATCAATCGTTTATTAATGATGAAGCTATTGAGCTGATGAGAGAAAAACAACTTAAGATGGTCATCGAGTCAGTCCTAAACAGATACAATTCCCCTTTGGCCGGGGAAAGTGAGTCTTTTGTTAAAGCCTGTATAAAATATCAAATTGACTGTTATCTTTTACCCTCTATTGCCGGACTTGAATCCACCTTTGGTAAATTCATCTGGCCAAATTCGTACAACCCTTTTGGCTGGGACCGGGGTTATATGATGTTTGAAAACTGGTCGGAAGGGATCGAAACCGTTGCCAAAGGTCTGAATAAAGGCTATTTAAATAAAGGAGCCAAGACTGTTGAAGACATCGGGCCCATATATTCAGAAAGTCCCACTTGGGCGGTTAGGGTTAATTTTTTCATCAGACAGTTTGAAAAAGAAGAGGAAAAATTGACATTGCTTTCGGGTCAATTTCCTGTACAATTGTAACTTATGTACGGCTACAAAAAAGAAAAACTCCCTAAAAATACCGTCCAGTTGATCGTCGATATACCCAGGGCCGATGTCAAAAAAGAGGAGGAGGATGCTTTTTCTAGACTACAGCAAAAGCTAACCGTTGAGGGGTTCCGTCAGGGCAAAGTTCCAAAAGACATCGCCCAAAAACATATCCGTAAAGATGATCTTTACCAGGAACTGGCCCAAAAAATGATATCACGAATTTATTCGGAGATCATTACCAAAGAAAGTCTTAAGCCTATAATCAATCCCAAAGTTGATTTAGTCAAAGCCAAGGAAAATGAGGATTGGCAGATAAAAATTTCACTCGCGGAGAAACCGATCGTCGGATTGGGTGATTATAAAAAAGTTATTAAAGAAGCCAAAGCTAAAGTTGAAAAATCAAACATCTGGGTGCCGGGCAAAGAATCCGCCTCCGCCAAGGCTCCGGCGGACAAGGAAGATAAAAATAAACTTCTGAATGAAATTTTAACGGCTCTTCTCAAAGAAACTAAATTAGAAATTTCCGATTTGGTCGTTGACGAAGAAATAAATCACCGCTTGACTCATCTGGTTGATGAAATTCAAAAGATAGGTTTGACCACTGAAAATTATTTAAAATCAAAAAAATTGACCATGGAGTCTTTGAAAGCCCAGTTTAGAAAAGAAACCGAAGATACCTATAAAATGGAATTTGCACTAGCTGAAATCGCAGATAAAGAAAATATCAAAGTTGAAAAAGCCGATTTGGATAAACTTTTTATCAATATCAAAGATGAAAAAGAAAGAAAGAAAGCCGAGCAAAACAGTTATTATTATGCAACGATTTTAAGAAAACAAAAAACTCTTGACTATCTGATTAGCCTGTAGTAAAATATAGGCATGGCAAAAATTCAGAACATGAAAGCAAAAAGTCAAAATGACCCGGTAAAAAATCCTTTGGAGAGTCTTCGTGATTTGGGTACTTCAACTGCAAAAAATACCGCTGATGCATTTGGTAAAATCGGCGGGGGAATGCTTGATCAATTTTTTGGCGGCGCCGATGATCATGAAAATGACGAATTCGGGAGCGAATTTAATTTCAAAAAAGAGATTAATAAAGGCAAAACAAAAAAGCAGGAAGTCAAGGTTTTTAACTATCAGGAATACTACGAAACTACTCTCATTAAAAAGCAGATTCAGGAGTTGACCGAGGCGATCAAAAAAGAAATTGAGATGATCAAACGGGCCGATGCTTCACTTATCAACGATGTCCGTGACGTGGAAAAATTGACGATTAATGATCTACCGGAAAAACCGGGGATCTATCATGTCCGTTTCCTGGAATTGGTTTTGAGTATCCTTCGGACTTTGAGAGCTAAGGTTGGGGAGTCAAAGACCTGGCTTCAAGCTTTAATGTCTAAAAAGAAAAAAAGAGGTTCTTTGTTTGTTGTCCGCAGTAAAAAGCAGGGAACTCAGTACTCCATGTCACAAGAGCTTTCGAATTCCAGGTCTGTTCAATAATTCCTATTCAAGTGCTTCCAAAAACGTATTCACCCCGTGGGCCCAACTGCCCTGAGAGGGTGGAGTATATTTTTTCATAATGGCAGAAGCCGTCACCAATCCTTTATCGATATAATGTTTCTTAATCCCCTTTCCAACTGTTTCAATTGCATCGTCATATGAATCAAACCTCGTCACCGTCGTCCCGTAAATCCCCCACCCCCAACAATTATAAGAGTCGTCAGGAATTACCCGGCAGAGATTGGACTCCTG
>JBBTSP010000005.1:0-3354 GCA_038064655.1 Patescibacteria group bacterium
CCCAGACTTCGCTGACCAATGGACGGGAATGGTCTGATCTTAACAAACCCTCTCTCTTTATCGTCTTTGACAAGCAAAAATATATTGACCTGTTACCATATCTGAGTACGGCCAGTTATGAGTGGAGGCAAGTGCAATAAGAAAAGCACCAAGCACTAAATTACAAATCACAAATAAATTCTAAATAATAAATTACAAACACTAAACTGTTTGGAATTTGAGATTTGGGATTTATAATTTATTTGGGACTTGGTATTTAGGATTTGAGATTTTTCTTTAAATACTAAACAAAAAAATATGAAAAACTATGATTTAGAAGATCGAACTAAAAGCTTTTCTATAAAAATTATTCATCTATGTAAAAAATTACCTTTTAATACTGTTAATCATCGATTAACTGATCAGTTAATAAGATCTTCAACGAGTATTGGTGCCAATTATAGAGAGGCTAATGAATCTGGCACCAAAAAAGACTTTAAAAATAAAATAACAATCGCTAAAAAAGAAGCAAAAGAAACTATTTATTGGTTAGAGTTAATTATTGAAGCAAATCAGGATAAAAAAAATGAGATTTTTTCATTATTAGATGAAAGCAAACAATTAATTAAAATTCTTGCTAGTATTTACGATAAGATAACTGTTTAGAATTTGTAATTTGAAATTTATGATTTATTTGGATCTTGGAATTTAGAATTTGGGATTTTTAATATGAAGAAAGGTCAAATTCTCTTAATCATAGTAATGCTTCTCGCGACCGTCATGACCGTCGTCCTTTCTGTTTCTTTTAAATCGGTGACGGAGACGCAGATAACAAAGTTGGAAGAAGAGTCGCAGAAAGCTTTGGCGGCGGCTGAGGCGGCCATCGAGGCGGCTCTGAAAGAAAACGCGACGGCGATTATAGGCCTCGGCTCCCTCTCTTCAATTACCGGATTTTCCGGAAGTGCCACAATTGAATCGACGACGGCAAAAACTTTCACCACCGCCAATATCCCAAAAAACGGCAGCTATACTTTTTATCTGGGTGCTTATGATATGAACGCAAAGACGATTCAAGCTTCAACAAACCAAAATATTGATCTGTGTTTTCAATCGGAGACGATCAATCCGGCCATTGAAATCACTTTGGTTAAATCAAGCGGAGTGAAAAAATATGTGATTGATCCATCATCGCGGATAAGCAGTGCTGCGTCCGGTTCTTCCATCTGCACTCCAGACAGTAATTACGGTGTTTCCTATACTATTCCGGGCACAGATATTGGAGCCGACGGCCAGTTTTTTTTGGTCCGGGTTCTTTATGCCCCTACCAAACTTCTTTTTTCCCGCAGTACTAACCTTCCACTTCAAGGAAGAACCGTTTCTTCTCAAGCCACCTCGGTGACTTCAACCGGAGTGTCAAAAAAAGTCATCTTATTCCAAAGCTATCCGCAGATACCAGGGGAGTTTTTCACAACAGCGTTTTAAATTTCTAATAAAAATTTCTTTTTTTATATTCGATTCTCTTTTGAAAAAGATTTTCGCGGAAACCACCGGTTTTTATAAATTTTTCCTGCTGCGCTCTGACCAATTGATCAAGTAGATAGCCTTCTTTAAAGCAGAATGTGAGCATAAGGTTAGCAAAACACTCTCCATTGATCAAATAAGATCCATAAGTCAAATTGGTCAAATTAGACTTATTGGACTCATTCGACTCATTAGGATTTATTCGCATTTTTCTGATTTTTATAACTCGTTCGTCATCTTTAGCCCAAATCGATAAATTATTTTGTCTAAGATAATCTTGATAGTCTTCCAACAATTCACCATAACTTGCTCTGGCCACGCCTGTAAGTTTGATATTGCTTTCAACGCTTGGTTCAAGCGATCCTTCTACAATATTTTGTTTTCCACTTCTTGCCGCTTGGACCATTTGATCATGTGTCCGGGATTTTTTATCAATAAAACGATTACAAAAAATTACTGTTAAATCATATATTTCCAAAGCAATCCAATAAACTATCAGGGATTTATATCCGCCTTTCAAATTGGTCATATTGGTCTAATTAGACTAATTAGAAGAAATCTTGTCCACCGCTTATAACCTACAAAAATATAGAAATAGGGCGTAGAGACGGGATAAAAATGGCGATAGATATCATACTGTATAATTAGCAAATGATATTAAAAATCTTCACAGACGGTGGCTCTCGAGGTAACCCCGGTCCCGCCTCAATTGGCGGAGTCGGGTATCTAAACGGGAAACAAATTTTTGAATTTAAAAAAGCTATTGGAATCGCCACTAACAATGACGCGGAATATCTGGCATTGATTGAGGCGTTGGAAAATGTTAAAAGTTACATGTTACAAGTTACAAGAATCGAGTTTTATTGCGATTCCCGACTAATGGTTAATCAAGTAAATGGAATGTTTAAAGTCAAAAATGGCAAAATTAAAGAATATATTTTGAAAATTCGAGGACTGGAACAGGAAATTAAACTGCCGATTTCATATCACTATGTCCCCCGCGAGCAAAATATTGAAGCAGATAGATTGGTTAATGAAGTTTAATCTGATATTTTTTCTCCTGATTTTTCTCAATAATTCCCCCAATTTCCATCACCGAAATTGTGTTCAGAATTTCGGAAACCGTCTTCCCCAACTCAATTGCCAGATCATCAACCGTCTGGGGGTTTTTTTGTAAAATATCAAAGATTAATTTCTCAGTTTCCATTAGTTTCCCCCTAATTTCTTCTTTTTTCTTCGGTGTAATTTTTATATCAAACTCTTCATAAATATCGGAGACATTCGTCACCATTTTGGCCCCTTGCTTGATAAGCAGATTGGGCGCTGACGACATTTCCGAATTGATGGGCGAGGGCACGGCAAAGACATCTTTTCCCTGAATACCGGCATATTTAGCTGTTATTAAAGCTCCCGAGTATTCTCCTCCTTCAGCGATCAAAACCCCACGTGACAGGCCGGAAATAATCCGGTTTCGGGAAATAAACAGACCCTTAAGGACGGTCTGATCCGGCGGAAATTCACTGACGACCGCCCCACCGGTTTTTATGATATTTTCGTATAATTTGTAATTTATTGCCGGATAGATGATATTGACTCCACAGCCCAGAACGGCAACCGTCTTCCCGCCGACGTCCAAGGCCGCCTGATGCGCCACCGTATCGATTCCCATCGCCATGCCCGAGACGATGACAAACCCCGCCTCGGCAAGTTCGTAAGCAAACTTTCTGGCTACTTGAATACCGTAGTTGGTCGGTTTTCTCGTGCCGACGATAGCGAAGAAAGTGGGAAGCGAAGGTTTTTGTTTTTGAGGAATCGCCAGGGGCCCCCGTGGGGGTGTGGCGGACGAAAAAACAG
>JBBTSP010000006.1:0-32438 GCA_038064655.1 Patescibacteria group bacterium
CGGTTGGCAAAATTTCTTTGATTAAGTCTTCCGGAATACTAATGGTTTCTTTTCTGTGACGGGTGGGAAAGCGTTCTTCAGTCAGGTTAATCAAAAAAACGATCGGGAATTCCAGACCCTTGGCCGAATGGACAGTAAGGATATTGACGGCGTTGTACGCGGTAATATCAATCTTAGAGACGACCGGTGATTCACCCAATTCCATACTCATGTTTATAAAATCAACAACGGCAAAGACAGAGGCGTCTTCATGCTCCGACTCAAACATCTTTAACTTATTAAAAAAATTGGAAATATTGATGGCGATTTTTTCTTCAGTCTCTGTTTTGTAGTTTGTTAATGTCTGCAACAGTCCTGATTCCTCCAAAAAATAATAAAGGATCTGTCCGGCTGTATTCGTTTTCAATAATCCTAAGTGTTTAATAATCATTTGATAGATTTTTAAAAGTTTTTGTTGTGTTTCCGATTTAAGTAAGGGCAAATGGGACTTGTAAATTTCAAACTCACTTCGATGTATCGATACATCGAAGTTTGATAAATAGATCTCGATTGCCTGGAAAAGCGATTGATTGATTTTTTTTGAAAAAGTCAGCAATAAAGATACATCTTTTTTATCAACACTATATATATCCACATATAGTAGGCGGAAAAGGGCAGGGGAGTCTTCGAGGTTGTAAAGCAGTTTAAGATAGGCGATTAAATCTTTGACTTCCGGTTGTTTGTAAAGAGTCCCCGGTCCTAAAAATTGAAAAGGAATACCGGCCCGGGCAAGAGATTTGACAAACGGTTCGGAATAGTCGTTGGCACGGGTAAGAATGGCGAAGTCGGAATATTTATATTCTTTTGATAATTCCAAAATCTGTTTGGTAACGCGGTCGGACTCATCCTCGACGGAATCGGCTAAATAGAAACTAGGGGTTAGGGAATAGGGACTAGGGATTAGGGGTTTTTTGATTGCAATCAGGTTTTTAGAAATACCCAATTTAAATTCCAAAGTGTCGGGGTCGTTGTTTTTGATCAATTTATAGGCAGCGTCAAGAATAGCTTGATTGGAACGATAATTTTTTCTCAATGTAATTTGTTTGGCGCGTTTATAGTCTTTCATGAAAGTGATGATATTGGAAACCGAAGCGCCGCGGAATTTATAGATTGCCTGAGAATCATCGCCAACAACAGTTAGGTGAGGGTTTGTTTTCGGGGGACAAAGAAGTTTGATCAATTGATATTGAGCGATGTTAGTATCCTGGAATTCATCAACCAAAACAAAAGGATACTGTTGCTGATAATGTTTTAAAATACCAGGACGTTTTCGAAACAGTTCTAATACATAATAAACAAGATCAGCAAAATCCATTAGTCCGTCTTTAAGTTTCAGTTTTTGATAGGTCTGATAGGCTTGAGCAAGTTCATGGTATTTTTCTTTCTCAATTTTTTCTTCATAAGTTTTTGTCCACCTCAAATAATCATCCGGCGAAATATCTTCGTCGCGCAGACGGGAAAAATGCTGAAGAAGTGCCTCAAGGAATTTATTGGGATTTCCAAGTGGTCGAAAGTATTTGAGATTAAATAAAAAAAGATTTTGTTTCAAAAAGATAATTGTTTCTGCCTCCGTCATTAAACGAAAGTTTAAAGACAGGCCAATCTGATAACCATTTTCTTTTAAGATCTGGTCGGCGAAAGCATGAAAGGTCGAAATATTCATTTGGAAATATCCGTAAGGCATGGCCCGGTCAACTCTTTCTTCCATTTCCGAAGCGGCTTTTTCGGTAAAGGTTAGGGCAAGAATTTGCTCCGGTTTGGCGATTTTCTTTTTGACCAGGTATTTTATTTTTTCAACAATGACTGAAGTTTTTCCCGTCCCGGCCCCGGCAATAATCAGAAGAGGACCTTTATTATATTTTACCGCCTGCAACTGTTCTTTATTTAAAACGAACTCGCTCATGTCAAACATTGTAGCAAAAAACGTTTGAGGAAATGAAACCGTTACAAATTGTCACGGTTTGAAAATATTATCTTATGTACGATCGTTCACAAGATAATGTCTGGAAAATACTACTACGTAATATTAGGGTGTAGTAATTTTTAAAATTCTGTATCATTGCCATTGACATTTTGTTCCTCAATCCGTATCATAAGTTTTAAAGCTTAAAAAGCCTTCTTGTTTTTTTATTTTTTTCCGTTATAATAAGTAAGGCTTGGTTATTTTTTTGTTATTAATTTATTTTATATAAATATATGGCAGACGGCGTTTTTAAGAGGAATAAACCTCATTTAAATATTGGGACAATTGGTCACGTTGATCATGGTAAGACAACTTTAACTTCAGCAATTCATTATGTCCTGTCAAAAAAAGGCCAGGCAAAATTTTTGAAATATGAAGATATTGATAAAGCTCCTGAGGAAAGAGCCCGTGGTGTTACCATTAATCTTCACCACAGTGAATATGAAACTGATAAAAGGCACTATGCCCACATTGATGCTCCGGGACATGCCGATTATATTAAGAATATGATTACCGGCGCCGCTCAGATGGATGGCGCCATCTTGGTCGTTTCGGCTCCGGATGGTCCAATGCCTCAAACCAGAGAACATATTTTGCTTGCCCGTCAGGTAAACGTTCCCGCCATAATCGTTTTCTTGAATAAATGTGATATGGTGGCCGATAAAGAAATTTTGGATTTAGTTGAGATGGAAGTAAGAGATCTTTTAACTAAATACAAATTTCCTGGAGATAAAGTTCCGATCATTCGAGGCTCTGCTACAAAAGCATTAGCCGATGACCCAGAAGGTTTAAAGGCAATAGAACTTCTTATGAAGACAGTTGATGAATATATCCCAGACCCAGTCAGACCGGTTGATAAACCATTTTTGATGCCGGTTGAAGATGTCTTTACTATTTCCGGTCGGGGAACAGTTGTCACGGGAAGAGTTGAAAGAGGTATTGCCAAGGTAAATGAAGAGATGGAGATAATTGGTATCAAAGAGACAAAAAAAACGGTTATTACCGGAGTGGAGATGTTTAAAAAGACTTTGGATGAGGCGCGAGCCGGTGATAATGTCGGTTTGTTACTCCGAGGTGTTGAAAAAGATGATGTGATTCGTGGTCAGGTAATTGCCAAACCAGGCTCAATCACACCACACACAGAATTTGACGCAGAGATCTATATTCTTACAAAAGAAGAAGGCGGCCGACACACGCCGTTTTTCAAAGGATATCGACCCCAGTTTTATATCAAGACCACCGATATTACCGGAGAGGTAGAGTTGCCAGCAGGGGTCGAAATGGTTATGCCGGGAGACAATGTCAAGATTAAAGGAAAACTTATCTATCCGGCTGCCATGGAAGAAGGATTGAAGTTTGCCGTCCGCGAAGGTGGACACACGGTTGGAGCAGGAGTTGTAACTAAAATAATTAAATAAGAGAGTTTTTCGCACTTTAATACTATGCCGAAAGGAAGAATCAGAATTAGGCTTAAGTCGTATGATCATCGATTAATCGATGAGACCTGTCAAAAAATTGTTGATACGACGATCAGGACGGGAGCTAATGTGATTGGCCCGATTCCTTTGCCTACACGAAATGAAATGTTTGTTGTTAATAAAGCATCGTTCATTGATAAGGATGCCCGTGAACATTTTGGGTTAAAAACTCATAAAAGAATGATTGACATTATCAATCCTACTAATCAGACAATTGATTCTTTGATGCATCTGGAGCTTCCTGCCGGCGTTGAGGTTGAGGTAAAAATGTAATCTTGCTTAAATGCGTTTGACCAATAAAAAGTTATGTTATATAATGTTCCTCACATGTTATTTATCCTTTTGTTCGGGAGCTAAGGATTAATGTTTTCCGGATTGGAATATTAGCCCCAATCTGGGGCCTTTTTTTATGCCAGCTTTTATTTTAGGAAAAAAATCAGTTCAAACTCAACGGTTTGATAAATTAGGAGAAAGGATCCCGACTACTTTTATCGATACTTCTTTGTGTCATCTTATTGACGTAATTACCCCGGACAAGCGGGGTTATTTTTCGGTCAAACTTGGATTTGGTCAAACCAAAAATATTAAAAAACCAGTCAAAGGAGAATTGGAAAAGGCGGGGATAAAAACCCCGCTTCGTTTTTTAAGGGAGTTTAGATTGGAACAGTATAAAGATAAAATTACATCGATAGAGGAAGGCAAAAAAAAAGGCGTCCAAATTGGTGAAGTAAAGATTTTTTCCGGAGAAGTGATTAACCCAAATATTTTTATTAAAATCGGTGATTTGATTACCGTGTCCGGAATATCGAAAGGAAAAGGTTTTCAAGGAGCGGTCAAGCGTCATCATTTCAAAGGTGGTTCTCACACTCACGGACAATCGCACAGCGAACGGGCTCCCGGATCAATCGGGATGACAACCACTCCCGGACGGGTCTTTAAAGGAAAAAGAATGGCCGGCCGGATGGGTGGAGAAAGAAAAACGATTAAAAATCTTGAAGTGATAGAAGTGAAGGAAAATGGAATAGTCATAAAAGGTTTAGTCCCCGGTGCAAAAGGGGGATTATTAGAAATCCGAGGTTGATAAATGTAGAGACGAGGCATGCCTCGTCTGTACCATAAAAATATGGCAACAACAAAAAAAGTCGAAAAAAAATCAAAATTATCTTTATCGATCTATGACATAGATGGTAAAGAAGAAAAAACCACTGAACTGCCAAAAGAAGTTTTTTCCGTTTCTGTGAATAAAAGGTTATTGGCCCAGGCAGTAAGAATTTATTTGGTAAATCAGAGGCAAGGAAATGTTTCGACAAAAACACGCGGTGAGGTAACCGGCTCAACCAGAAAGATTTATCGACAAAAAGGAACAGGAAAGGCCAGACACGGTGCCATTAAAGCTCCAATTTTTGTTGGCGGAGGAGTTGCTCATGGTCCAAAACAAAAAGATTATCATCTGAAGTTTAATAAAAAAGAAAAAAAAATTGCTCTGTTTGGAGCTTTATCGGAAAAACTAAAAGAGAAAAAAATATTTGGTTTGTATGATAAAGCTCTAACGATCGAACCAAAAACGAAGATATTTGTTAATTTTCTTAAAAATTTAAAATTATTCAATAAAAATAATCTGATAATTTTATCCAAGATGGAAAAAAATAATTTGATTTTCGCGATGAGAAATATTTCCGGAGTATCTTTTGTTGACGTTAAATCATTAAATCCTTATTTAGTTTTGAAAAGCAATAATTTGATTTTTGTAGAAAATGCTCTATTAAGTTTTGAAAGCAAACCCAAACATGTTAATAAATAAAGTATTGATCAAACCGATATTGACGGAAAAAGCGACCAATTTAGTTCAGAGTCAAGTTTATATGTTTGAAGTTGATATGAATGCCAATAAATTTCAGATAAAGAATACTTTGGAAAAGCTTTATAAAGTCAAAACAGGTAAAGTAAAAATTATGATAAGAAAAGGGAAAGCGAAAAAAACAGGAAAAAAAATGAAAGTTAAAAAAATGGCTGATAGAAAAATTGCTTTTGTTAAGTTAATTGAGGGGAAGATTGATCTATTTCCGCAAAAATAAATATGGATAAAAAAACATTATCAAAAAAAATCAAACCGGTAAAAAATCTAATGGTAATTTTGAAAAAAAGATCAGGACGTGACAACAGCGGCCAGATTTCCGTTCGTCATCAAGGCGGAAGACAAAAAAGATTCTATCGAATAATTGATTTTAAAAGAGACAAACGTGATATGGAAGCAAAAGTCGTAAGGATTGAAAAAGATCCAAATAGAAATTCTTTTATTGCCTTGGTTAAGTATAAAGACGGTGAATTAAGATATATTCTTTATCCAAACAAACTAAGGATAGGGGATAAGATTATTGCCAGTGAGAATGCTGATATAAAATTGGGTAATGCTTTACCTTTAAAAAATATTCCTATCGGGACATTGGTCCATAATGTTGAACTTTACATCGGTAAGGGTGGTCAGATGATAAAAAGCGCCGGAACAGCCGCTTTGGTAATTGCTAAAGAAGAAAAATATACCCAGTTGAAACTGCCTTCAGGAGAAGTGAGGCGTTTTTTCAATGACTGTTGGGCGACGGTTGGACAGTTGGGTAATATTAAATTTAAAGATGAAATTATAGGCAGTGCCGGAAGAAAAAGACTGATGGGAATCAGACCAACCGTCCGAGGTACTGCTCAAAATCCGCGCAGTCATCCTCATGGTGGAGGCGAGGGCAGATCCGGCGAAGGTATGCATCCCAAGACTCCTTGGGGTAAGTCGGCCCGCGGAACAAGGACAAGAAATAAAAATAAACGGAATAAGTCATTAAGAATTAGCAGACGAAAATAATTTATGGAAACGAAAGCTTATTTTATCAATTTACCGGTTTCACCAAAGAAAATCCGTTTTTATTTGCCGGCTGTAAAGAAATTGAAACCGATCAAAAGTTTGGATTATCTTTATTATGAAAGAACGGATGCGGCCGGTATTTTATATAAAGCCATTAAATCGGCTATTAGTAGCGCCCGTCAGTTATTGAAAGTGGACGATAATCTGTTAGACTTTAAACTTCTGACCGTTGAACAAGGTCAAAAATTAAAACGTTACCGACCAGGTTCCCGGGGAAACGCCAATCCGATTAATAGAAGGATGAGCCACGTTAAGATAATCCTTGAGGTAAGAAAATCAGTTGAATCAGTCAAGTCGGTTAAATCGGTTGAAAAACCAAAATTAAAAGTTAAGCAACCCGCCTTCGTTAAAACTTCGGCGGGCAAGGAAAAATAAATGGGACAAAAAGTTCATCCAAGAGGTTTACGTCTTGGAATAATATACAACTGGAATTCTCGTTGGTTCTTTTCTGATAAAAGAACTTTTAAGGATTCATTGATAGCGGATTTGAAAATAAGAAAAGCTTTGATGAATAAATTGACTTTTTCCTCGGTGACTCAAATAGATATTGAGAGAGCGATTAACAAGATTACTTTGATTATTTATGCAGTCAAGCCGGGAATGATCATTGGTCGGGGTGGAAAAGGGTTGGAAGAAATAAAGCAGTTTGTCATCGACAATCTGAAAAAAGGGGAAAAAGTTAAAGAGTTGAAAATTGATATTAAAATTGAACCCGTCAAGAAACCGTTTTTAAATGCCTATTATGTTTCTCAATTAATAGCGGAAAAGTTAGTCAGAAATTTTCCTCATCGTTCGACCGTTCATAATGCGATGGATAAAGTAATGGAAGCAGGCGCCAAAGGAGTCAAAATACAGTTGGGTGGAAGGGTCGGAGGGGCGGAAATATCGAGACGCGAAAAATATTTTCAAGGATCAATTCCCACTTCAACCATCAGAGAGGAAGTGGACTATGCCCGGTATCCGGCCTTAACACGGTCAGGATATGTAGGAGTGAAAGTTTGGATATGTAAATAATATGTTATCACCAAAAAGACAAAAATATCGAAAACAATTCAGAGGCAGTTTCAGAAAAATAGCCGTGAAGGGAGATAAGCTGAATTTTGGTTCCTATGGTTTGAAAGCAATGAAAAGCGCTTGGATAAAAGATAGGGAAATTGAGTCGGCCAGAGTTATTTTTGCCCGGGGAACAAGAAAAAGCGGTAAATATTGGTTTAGAATATTTCCGGATAAACCATTTACAAAAAAACCACCGGAAGTAACAATGGGATCGGGCAAAGGCGATGTCGCTTATTTTGTCGCCAGTGTCGTTCCGGGAAGAATATTATTTGAGATCAACGGATTATCAAAAGAAGAATCGATAAAAGTTTTGAGCAACGTAGCTTCAAAATTATCGGTAAAAACAAAAATTGTCAGCCGCGAAATATAAAAAAATATGAAAAAAATCACTAAAACATACAGAGAGAAAACAAGCAAAGAATTAATTAAAGACGTGTATTTGCTGAGAGAAGAAATAGCGAAATTACAGTTGTCTTTTAAAAGCAATCCACCAAAAGATACAAATAGCTTAATGAAGAAAAAAAAACAATTAGCAGTTTTATTAACAGTATTAACGGAAAAAAAAGAAATATGAAAAAAACATTAATCGGCAAAGTGGTTTCGACGAAAATGATAAAAACAGTCGTAGTGTTGGTTGAAAGAAAGTTTAAACATGCGATTTACCATAAAATCATTATCCGACACAAAAAATTTAAAGCCCATAATGAAAAACTGGATCTGAAATTAGGAGATGTGGTAAAAATTGAAGAAACAAAACCAATTTCAAAAGATAAGCACTTTAGAGTGATAGAGAAGTTATAACAATTATAACGTTTATAAAAATTATAAAGATTATATAACTTATGTTGCAGTTAAGAACGATTTTAAATGTTGCTGACAATACGGGAGCCAAAAAAGTTTCCATGATCGGAATGGCTAAAAAAGGAAATCGAAAATATGCCTATTTGGGTGAAGTTATTAATGTTACCGTCAAGGAAGCTTTACCGTTTTCTCAAGTAAAGCAGGGTGAAGTTTTACCGGCTGTTATTGTCAGAACAAGAAAAGAAGTCAGAAGAAAAGACGGCAGTTATATCCGATTTGACGAAAATGCCTGTGTGATATTGGCCAGTAAAGAAGTAAAAGATCCGAAAGGAACAAGAATATTCGGACCTATAGGTAAAGAAATCAAAGAAAACGGTTTTGCCAAAATTGCCAGTTTGGCGGAGGAGATATATTAATATGAAAATCAAAAAAGGCGACAAAATTAAAATTACAACAGGAAAGGATAAAGGTAAAGGCGGCGTGGTGGAAAAAGTTTATAAAAGAGCCAATAAAGTGATAATTACAGGCTTGAATATGTATAAAAGACACGTCAAGAAAAATGAAAAAATGCCTCAAGGCGGGATCGTTGACCTGCCAAGAGCAGTTGATGTTTCAAAATTAGCTTTGATTTGTTCAAAGTGTGAAAAAATTACCCGGATAGGATTTAAAGTGGAAAAAAATAAAAAATATAGAGTTTGTAAGAAATGTGATAGCAAAATATAAGCTGGTAGGGAACGCATATATGCGTTCCGTACAAATTTATAAATCAATATGACATTCAAAGATTTTTACAACTTGGAGGTAGCACCAAAACTAATGAAAGAATTAGGTATCAAAAATATCATGGCCGTGCCAAAAGTAATCAAAATTTCCGTTAACGTTGGGGCCGGTGAAGCAGTGGTCAATAAAAATGTCATTGAGAAAATTCAAGAACAGATGACGACGATTACCGGACAAAAATCAGTAATTACCAAGGCGAGAGTTTCGGTTTCTGCTTTTAAAATCAGAAAAGGATTGCCGATCGGGGTTAAAGTGACTTTACGGGGAAAAAGAATGTACCATTTTTTGGAAAAATTAATCAGAATAGTGATTCCCCGGTTAAAAGATTTTCGGGGTATCCCGGAGAGCAATATCGATCAAAATGGCAATCTTAATATAGGTTTTCCTGAACAAATAATTTTTCCCGAGATAGATTTCGATAAAATTGATAAAATTAGGGGTTTGCAGGTAACGGTAGTTACCGATGCTAGAAGCAAAGAAAAAGGGAAAAAATTGTTTGAAATGTTAGGAGTTCCGTTTAAAAAATAACTATGGCAAAAACATCTGATGTAGTAAAATTTTTGAAAAAACAGAAATTTCAAGTCCGATTTCATAACCGTTGTTCGGTCTGTGGAAGATCGCGAGGATATATGCGAAGGTTTGGTCTATGCCGGATCTGTTTTCGAGAAAAAGCTTTACAGGGAGATATTCCCGGAGTTAAAAAAATTTCACTATGAGTAGATCAAGAAAGAAAGGACCGTATATTGATGATAGATTATTAAAAAAAGTTCTAAGACAAAAAGAGACTAATGATAATTCTGTAATTAAAACTTGGTCACGTGCCTGTCAAATTTCCCCGGATTTTGTCGGTCATAAATTTGGCATTCATAACGGCAGAAAGTTTATAGAAGTTTCGGTGACCGAAGCCATGGTGGGTCACAGGCTGGGTGAATTTTCGCTGACACGGACTTTTAGAAGCCATGGTAAAGTTACTAAGAAAGTTGTTGAGGCAACATAAAAAATTATGGAAAATTCAATCATTGATCTGATTATTAGAATAAAAAACGGTTATATGGCAAAAAGAGAATCGATTGAATCACCTTATTCAAAATATAAAGAAACTATTTTAAAAAAATTAGTCAGCTTAAAACTGATTAAAGATTATAAGGTCGAAGGAGAGATCAAGAAAAATATTACAATCGATCTATCCTATGAAGAAGATAGGCCGGCCATTAGCGATGTAAAAATTTATTCAAAACCGGGAATGCGTCTTTATATATCTTACAAGAATCTAAAACCGGTTTTAAGCGGATTCGGTTGTTCGATTCTTTCCACTTCAAAAGGAATTATGACAGACCGTGAAGCAAAAAAAGCAAAATTAGGGGGAGAATTATTATTTAGTCTCTGGTAATTTTATGTCTAAAATCGGCGAAAAACCAATCATTGTATCTGCATCTGTAAATCTGACGATCGAGGACGACAAAGTGATTATTAAAGGTCCTCAAGGTGAGATGTCTTTTGTAGTCCCAAAAGAATTATCGTTAACGAAAGAAAAAAACAACTTAGTTTTAAAAAGAAAAAATAATGAAAAAAAAGTTAGATCAATTCATGGTCTATACCGGCAACTGATCAGCAATGCTGTTTCCGGAGTGGAAAAAAATTGGGAAAAAAAATTAGAGGTAGTCGGGACGGGTTTTACGGTTAAGTTGCAAGGAGAAGACCTGGTATTTAAAATCGGTTATTCTCACCCGGTAATTTTCAAAAAACAACCGGGGATTAAATATCAGGTTGAAGGAAATAATAAAGTGACTGTTGTGGGGCACGATAAACAATTAGTCGGTCAAGTAGCCTATCAGATAAAAATAATTAAAAAACCTGATGTTTATAAAGGAAAAGGTATAAGATATCTGGGAGAAAAATTAAGAATTAAACCGGGCAAAAAAGTTAAGACTGGACCGGCCGTTTAAAAATATATGACAAAAGTAAATTTTGATCGAAAATTAAGAAGAAAAAGAAGAATCAGTTCTAATATCCGCGGGACAAAGGAAAGACCAAGGATATCGGTTTTCCGTTCGAATCGTTATATCTATGCTCAGGCGATTGATGATGAGACAAGAAAAACCCTGTATATATTTTCAAATTTTGATTTGAAGAAAGAAACTGATTTTAAAAAAGGTAAAAAAAGAGATGATTCAAAAAGAATCGGTGTTTTACTTGCAAAAAAACTTATGGAAAATAAAATAAAAACTGGAATATTTGATCGCGGTAGCTATGCTTATAACGGAAGAGTTAAAGCCTTAGCTGAAGGTTTAAGAGAAGGGGGGTTACAAATATGATTAATCATTACAGACAGGAAAATAAGGAATTTCAGGAAAAAGTCGTTAAGATAAAAAGAGTTTCTAAAAAAATTACAGGTGGCAATTACGTAACTTTTTCCGCTTTAGTTGTTGTTGGAAACCGAAAAGGTAAAGTTGGCATTGGTTTGGGTCGGTCACTAGAGGTGCCGCCGGCGATCCAGAAAGCGATTAGTTATGCAAAAAAACACATGATCGATGTTCCAATCAAAAATAAAACCATTCCTCACGAAGTAAGAGTTAAATTCAAAGCCGCTAAGATATTGTTAAAACCAGCTCCGGAGGGAACGGGGTTGAAGGTCGGTAGCGTTGCCCGGGTAATTCTTGATTTGGCCGGTATTGAAAATGCTTCAGGAAAAATTATTGGTTCCAGAAATCAAATCGTTAATACCTACGCGATTATGAAAGCTTTGCAAATGTTACGCAGTAATTTTTAAATTAATAATATGGATAATTTTTTATCTAACTTACCAAAAATAATTACGGATAAGAAAAAACGTTTGGGCCGGGGTTTGGCCAGCGGAAAAGGATCAAAATCTGGTCGAGGAACAACCAGGCATCAAAAGGCCCGGGAAAGTATTCCTCTTCATTTTGAAGGCGGACAGGGAAGAATTGTCAAAAGATTTCCCCTTCTTCGCGGAAAAGGAAAAAATAATTCTATAAACAAAAAATCATTTGTGATAGATTTGGAAAAATTAAACATTTTATCTGATAATACGGTAGTAGATAGAGCAACTTTGATTAAAGAAAAAATTATAACCAATGGTAAAGAAAATTTACCGGTAAAAATTTTAGCTAACGGCCAGTTAAAGAAAAAGTTAATTATTAAACTGCCTGTTTCTAAAAAAGTTAAAGAAGCCGTCATGAAGCTGGGCGGTCAAGTCGAACCCTAAAAAATGATTAAAAAAATAATTGGAAAAATCAACGTTCTTCTTAAAGATCCCGAATTAAAAAGAAAGGTTTTGTTTACTTTGTTTATTTTTTTAGCTTTTCGATTTTTTGCTTTCTTACCAGTGTCGGTGATTAATTTAGAGAAATTGAGATCATTATTTTCTGAAAATCAGTTCCTTTCTTTACTAAATATGTTTTCCGGAGGCACTTTGATAAATTTTTCCGTCATGGCTTTAGGTCTCAATCCTTATATTAATGCTTCAATCGTATTACAAATGCTGACGATGATGATTCCTTATTTGGAAAACTTATCCAAAGAAGGTGAATATGGCCGGGCAAAAATAAATCAATACACCCGGATGTTGACAGTGCCCTTAACCATTGTTCAGGCGATCGGTATTTTTATGCTTTTAAAAAATCAAAAAGTAATCGGGGTTTTAACCCCTTTGGAATTTTTTTCCTTCATTATTACCATGGTGGCGGGAACTTTTATTCTCGTATGGTTTGGCGAACTTATTTCCGAATTCGGTTTGGGTAATGGCATTTCACTTTTGATATTTGTTGGTATTGTTGGAGGATTACCAGTATTATTAGGTCAAACTGCCGTTGTATTTAATCAGGAAATTGTCTTTAATGTGATTATTTTTCTGGCTCTTTCTTTGTTTGTTATTGCATCAATAGTTTTTATTAACGAGGCAACGAGAAGAATTCCGGTTTTATATGCAAAAAGAATTAAAGGGAATCGCATGTATCAGGGAGCAACGAATTTTCTTCCTTTAAAACTTAATCAAGCCGGAGTCATTCCGATTATCTTTGCCGTTTCTTTTGTTCTCTTTCCCCAGTTGATCGGAAATTTTTTGAAGTATGTAAAAAATCCGGCTTTGGCAGGTATCGGAAATTTTCTTTCTACCTTTTTTGTTCCAACCGGTTTTTTTTATAATTTTTTCTACTTTTTTCTTGTAATAGGTTTCACTTATTTTTATACGATCATTGTTTTTAACCCGCAAAAGATTTCCGAAGAGATTCAAAAACAAGGCGGATTTATCCCCGGAATCCGTCCGGGGGTTGCCACAAAGGAATATTTACAAAGAATTTTATATAGAATCACAACAGTTGGAGCCGCGTTTTTAGGTGTCATTGCCGTTATGCCGGTATTAGTTTCAAAAATAACAGGTCTGACAAATCTAGTGATAGGAGGTACGGGTATTTTAATCGTTGTTTCGGTTATTTTGGAAACTTTCAAAAAGATCGAAGCTCAATTGATGATGAGGAACTATGATCGCTTTGTGAAATAAACATTATAATAATTATAATTTTTATAAATTTTATATTAATTTAGTATGGCTAAAAAAGGTTCAAGAATCGATGTCGGATTAGTCTGTGAAGCATGTCATTCGGTTAATTATGTAGTTGACAAAAACAAAGTTAATACTACTGCCAGTTTGAAACTAAATAAGTATTGTCAAAAATGTCGAAAGCATACTGTCCACAAAGAAACTAAGAAACTGGATTAATAATTCCAATTAGACTCATTAGTCTAATTAGTCTCATTTGATTATGAAACTCGTCTTAATCGGAATCCAAGGTTCAGGCAAGTCGACTCAGGGAAATTTATTATCAAAACAGTTAGGTATTCCTTATCTGTCAACCGGGCACATTTTTAGAGAGATTGCCAAAGAAAAAACTCAACTGGGAAGATATATCAAAGAAACGGTTAATGCTGGACTTTTAGTGCCCGATGAAAAAACTATTGAAATCGTCAATACCTATCTTTCTCGTCCTGAATATAAAAAAGGTTATATTTTGGATGGATTTCCAAGGACATTGGAACAGGTAAAAAAATTTGATAACAATGTTGACAAAGTGATATATCTTGATATTTCCCAGAAAGAAGCCATCTGGAGATTGTTTCATCGGGGTGATGATACGAGAAGCGATGAAACTCTCCCAGCTTTGAAAAAACGGATCACTTTATTTTATAAATTTACCGAACCAGTGATTGAACATTACAGAAAAGAAAATAAATTAATTGATATTGACGGAACGATAAAAATTGAAGAGGTCAATGAAGAAATCCTGAAAGGTTTAGGTAAACAACTCATAAAAAATCAGGTAATTGCCTGGAAAAGAAAGCAAAAGACCATAATTGCCATTGTGGGATTACCGGGATCCGGCAAAACGGATGCGGCCGCTTTTTTCAAGCGAAAAAATTTACCGGTAATTTCTTTTGGTAAAATTATTAACGATTACATCAATCAGAAAAATTTACCTCATGATGAAAATACACACAAAAAAATCAGGGAAGAAGTAAGAAAGAAATATGGCAAAGAAGCATTAGCGATTTTAAATACAAAAAGAATTAGGGAAGATTTAAAAAATAACTCAATAATTATTATTGAAGGAATGCGCTCCTGGGAAGAATATCTGTATTTAAAAAAAGAATTTTCAAAGGTTGATTTAGTCATCGTCTGTCTTTATACCGATAAAAATCTCCGTTATAAAAGAATTTCTAAAAGGAATAATAGATTCGAGCATTATGGCGAAGAAAGAGATATTAACGAAGTGATAGGACTTAATATGGGTCCAACGATTGCCTTTGCCGATTATTTTATTAAAAATAACTATTCATTAGAGGATTTTTATGACAAATTGGAATTAATATATCGAACAATTTACTACTCATAAATGGTGAATTTAAAAACTGATCAAGAGATTAAGATTATGGTCGAAGGGGGCAGAAGATTAAGGGCGGTGGTTGGAGAACTATTACCTCTAATTAAAGAAGGCATTTCCACAAAAGAAATTGACGATAGAGCTGAAGAATTAGTCAAAAAACAAGACGGCGAATCATCTTTTAAGACTGTTCCTGGTTATCGTTGGACAATTTGTTCACCAATTAATGAACAAATAGTTCACACCAAGCCAAACAATCGAATTTTAAAAAAAGAGGATGTTCTGACATTAGATATCGGTTTCCTTTATCAGGGATTTCATACCGACTATGCGATCACTAAAGTAGTTGGAGAAAGCAAAAACACTAAAATTAATAAATTTTTAAAAATTGGGGAAGAAACGCTTTATAAAACAATTAAAAAAGCAAAGATAGGTAATCGGATAAGCAATATCTCTGAAGTAATTGAGAAAGAAATTAAAGGCAATGGATATTTTGTTATAAAAGAATTAACCGGACATGGAATTGGGAAAAAATTACATGAAGATCCTTATGTTTTAGGTTTTGTTGATCTTCCGGTTGATAAATCACCAATGATCAAAAAAGGCTTGGTGATCGCGATTGAAATTATTTACGCGATGGGAACGGAAGAAATTGCATATGAGAAAGACAATTGGTCAATTATTACAAAAGATCGGAGTTTGTCCGCCTGCTTTGAACATACGGTGGCGGTTACCGGTCAAGGACCGGTAATTTTGACATGAATATAAGATAGTTTTATGTTAAAATATAGACTTTATGAAGGATGATGTAATTACGGTCGAGGGAGAGGTAATAGAAAATCTTCCCAACACCTTGTTTAAGGTCAAGCTTTTGAATTCGGAAAAGGTAATTTTATGCTATCTGTCAGGAAAAATGAGAAAAAACTATATTAAAATCCTTCCCGGAGATAAGGTCAAATTGGAATTAACCCACTATGATCTGAATCGAGGAAGAATTATTTACCGTAAATAGTTATGAAAATTCAGTCATCAGTAAAAAAAATTTGTCCTAAATGTAAGATAGTCAAAAGAAAAGGAAATTTATACGTCGTTTGCTCAAATGTTAAACATAAGCAGAAACAAGGATAAATAAAAATATGGCAAGATTGTTAGGAGTGACATTACCGGATGAAAAAAGAATAGATTATGCCCTGACGATTTTATATGGTATTGGTTGGAGCAACGTAAAAACAATTTTATCTCAAGTAGGAATAGAAGCAAATAAAAAAGTAAAAGAAATAACTGAAGAAGAGCTCAAAAAGATTAATGAAGTAATTGAAAAAAATTATAAAGTTGAGGGTTATTTAAGGGAAGCAATCAACGATAATATTAAAAGACTAAGAGAGATTGGTTCTTACCGGGGAATTAGGCATATCAGAGGTTTACCGGTTAACGGTCAGAGAACCAAATCCAATGCCCGGACAAAGCGGGGTAAGAGAAAAACCGTTGGAGCTTTGAAAAAAGAAATGTGGGCAAAAATCGAGCAGCAAAAAACCGCGACGGCAGTTGAGGAAAAAAAATAAACTATGATTAACAAACAAACAAAAAAAAACGTCATTAAGGGTAAGATTTATATTACTTCGACCTTTAACAATACCATGGTAACGATTACCGACGAAAAAGGCAATCCGATTGTGACAGGTTCTTGCGGTATGCACGGGTTTTCCGGAACCAGAAAATCAACTCCTTATGCTGCGACTGTAACGACCGAGACCGCCTTAAAAAAGGCTGGGGAGAAATTTGGATTCCAAACAGCCGACGTTTTTGTCAAAGGAATTGGTCCGGGACGGGAAGCATCTTTAAGGGCGATCAAAACATCAAACGTTGATATAAATCGAATTATTGATATTACACCGGTCCCTCACAATGGAGTCAGGCCACCGAAGATAAGAAGGGTTTAATAAAAAAATATGAGATATTTAGGTCCAAAAAATAGGATTTCCCGCAGAGAAGGGTTGGATTTGGAATTGAAGACGGTTGGTTCAAAATCTCATGCCCGGTTATTAAAGAAACTAAATGTTCCTCCCGGTCAACATGGACTACGGAAAAGAAAAAAAGTATCAGAAAGAGGTACGCAGTTAAGGGAAAAACAAAAATTAAGATACATGTTTGGAATCACCGAAACACAGTTAAAAAAATATTTTCGGAAAGCCAGTTTAAAAAAAGGCAACACGGCCTCATACCTTTCCCAATATTTAGAAAAAAGATTTGATAATATTGTTTATCATTTGGGTTTTGCGCCGACACGAGCTGCAGCCCGTCAGTTGATAACTCATGGACATATCATTGTTAATAAAAAGAAGGTTTCAATACCTTCATATCAGGTGAGAGTGGGCGAAGAGATAAGATTTGCTGACGATAAAACAACCAAGATTCCTTATATTGAAAGTAGTTTAAATAATAAGGATATTATTTTGCCAATTTGGTTGGAAAAAAAAGCGATTGCCGGAAAGTTGATTATGGAACCAACCCAGGATTTAATTGCAAAACAGATAAATCTAAGATTAATAATTGAGTATTATTCCAGGTAACATAACGGTTATAAAAATTATAAATTATATAAATATATATGCTTAATCCAATTTTTTTTACCCATAAGACTGAAGAGGGCAATTGTGGAAAGTTTGTTATTGAACCTTTACCACAAGGTTTTGGCCAAAGTATTGGCCATGCTTTAAGAAGGACACTTCTTTCTTCTTTAAAGGGAATTGCCGTAACTAACATCAAATTTGATGGTGCTCCCCATCTTTTTTCAACAATAGCAGGGGTAAAAGAATCCGTTTTGGAAATAATGCTTAATATAAAACAGTTAAAATTTGACGTTAAAGAAGGCGGGCCCTATAAAATCAGTTTTGAAGGAAAAGGAGCAAAAAAAATATTCGCTAAAGATATAGAAGGAGAAGTTAATCCAATTAATGAGGATTTATACATTGCCGAAATTACTGACGATAAAGCCAAGCTTTCTTTTGAAGCAATTGTTGAAGCTGGAGTCGGTTATTCTACAGTTGAAGACCGGGAAGAAAAAAAAACCGGTTATATTCCGGTCGATGCATTTTTCTCACCGATAAAAAAAGTTAATATTAAAGTTGAAGACGCCAGAGTGGGAAGAAAAGGTAATTCTGATCGGTTGATTTTGGATGTGGAGACCGATGGAAGTATCAAACCAACAGATGCCGTTAAACAAGCCGCTGAATTATTAACAGAATATTTTAGTTATCTTCTTTCCGGTCGCGATGCTCCGGAATTAAAAAAACAAATCAGTGAAGCGGATGAAAAAAAAGAAGCAATTGATAAGAAATTATTTGAAATAATTATTGACGAATTAAATCTGCCTTCAAGAGTGATTAACGCTTTGCTTCGAGAAAAAATAGAAACGGTCGCTGATTTGGTAAAAACAGGCAAAGACAAATTAACCGGAATGAAAGGGGTCGGAAAGAAATCAATAGAGTTAATAGAAGAAGAATTAAAGAAAATGGAGATAGAATTAATATGAGACATAGAGTTAAAAAAATAAAATTCAGTGATGGTATTGATGCCAATCGGGCCATAGTCAGAAAGTTGGCGGTTAATTTTTTTTTAAAAGGTAAATTGACGACGACTTTAGCCAAAGCGAAGGCGATGAAACCGATAATCGAGAGATTGATAGAAAAAATGAAAGTAAAAACTGAATCTAATCTCAACTATTTAAAACAAAAATTAGATAACAAAGAAGTAATTAAGATTGCCTATAATAATATAAGTCCGGTTATAGGAAAGATAAATGGCGGTTATGTAAGAATTGTTAAATTGGGAAAAAGAGACTCCGACGGAGCAGAAGTAGGACGCATAGATTGGGCTTACCCAGTTGTTTTAAAAGAGGAAAAAAAGGAAGGCAAAAAATTATGATCAGATTAACTCAGTCAACAAAGTCAGTTAAAGCTAAAGACACAGATAGGAATTGGCACTTAATTGATGTTTCAGGAAAGGTATTAGGAAGAATTGTACCTCAAATGATAAGGCTGGTTCAGGGAAAACATAAGGTAGGGTATACAACTAATCTGGATATGGGTGATAATGTTGTGGTTATTAACGCTTCCAAGGTAAAAGTTACGGGGAAAAAGGCCCAGTCCAAGGAATATACCAACTATTCTGGTTATCCGGGCGGATTAAGAAAAATTAATTTTAATGATCTGTTAGAAAAAGATCCGCGGGAAGTTATTAAAAGAGCCGTTGCCGGGATGTTGCCGAAAAATAAATTTCGTAGTGATAGATTAAATCGGATTCATGCGTTTCCAAATGCGGAACACACATTTACAAACAAATTTAATAAATAATTATGGCAAAAAAAACAAAAAACATCAGCTATTACGAAGCCATCGGGAGAAGAAAGCAATCAGTGGCCCGAGTCAGACTTTATTTGGCAAAAAAAGACAGTGAAATCTTAGTAAATAAATTGAAAATAAAAGCCGGTGATATTTTTATTAATGGAAAATCTGTGGACGAGACATCCTTTAAATCTTATAAAAAAACATTTTTATCTCTTCCTTTAACTCTAACCAAAAATCAGGACCGGTTTGCGATTTCAATAAACGTATCGGGCGGGGGAACAACCGGACAGTTGGATTCAATGGTTCACGGGCTATCCAGAGCTTTGGAAAAAGTCGATAAAGAAACTTATCGTCCAATTCTCAAAACTAACGGATTATTAACAAGAGACCCAAGAAAGAAAGAAGCAAGAAAGGTAGGAACCGGAGGAAAATCAAGACGAATGAAGCAATCACCCAAACGATAATTTTATTTTTTTATTTATGATCCCTCTTTCAATCATTATCGTCTCTTTCAATACTAAAGAAATAACAAAAAAATGCCTTCTTTCCTTGAAAAAAAATTTTATTTGCTATCCCCTAGACTATGAAATCATCATTGTTGATAATAATTCCGAAGATGGTTCTCGGGAATTGCTTTTAGATTTAGAAAAAAAGTGGAAAAATCTTCATGTTTTTTTGAGTAAAAAAAATCTCGGTTTTGGCAAGGGAAATAATTTCGGTTTGGAAAAAAGTAAAGGTAAGTATATTTTATTTCTCAATTCAGACGCGATCGTTTCAGATATTGATTTCCGAGATTTAATTAACTTGATGGAAATGCAAAAAGATATAGGCGCTTTAACGGTCAAAGTAGTTTTGCCAACCGGTGAAATTGATCCGGCCTCTCACCGGGGATTTCCGACTCTTTGGAAATCTTTTACATATTTTTCCGGTCTGGAAAAGATATTTAAAAAAATACCAATTTTTAACAGATTATTTGGCAGTTATCATTTGGTTAATCTTAATTTAAATAACGTTCATGAGATAGATGTCCTTACCGGTGCCTTTTTGTTTACCAAAAGAAAGATTGTTGATACGCTTGGCGGATTTGATAAGGATTATTTTGCCTACGGAGAAGACATAGAAATGGCTTTTCAAATAAAAAAATTGGGTTATAAAATAATTTACTATCCTTTATGGAAAGTCCTTCATTTAAAGTCAGTTTCAGGTTTAAAGAAAAAAGACACAAAAATTAGGAAAAAAACCAATTATTATTTTTTTGACTCGATGAAGATATTTTATAGTAAGCATTATGCTAAAGATCATAGTTGGTTGACAAATCAATTGGTATATTTAGCGATCGATATTAAAAGAAAACTTTCCCAATGAAAAAAATAGGAATAGATGCCAGGCTGTATTCACAAACTGGAGTAGGAACGTATTTGAAGAATCTGATTTATTTTTTGGAAAAAAAAGAGCTTAAAGATAAACTTTATTATATTTATTTGATGCCAAATGACTATAAAATTGTTTCGTTTAAAAATAAAAATCTTATTAAAAGATTAGCTAATTATAGTTGGCATAGTTTGAACGAACAGTTTGGTTTTGTAATAAGACTTTATTTTGACAATCTTGATTTAATGCATTTTACTTATTTTAGCTACCCGGTTTTTTATTGGAAGAAATTTGTTGCCACAGTTCACGATGCGACCCCTTTGTTATTCAAAACAGGGAAAGCTTCAACAAAAAATCAATTAGTTTATAACATCAAGCATTTATTTTTTAAAATCATTCTTTACTGTCAAATTAAAAAAGCGGTAAAAATTATTACACCAACAAATACCGTTAAAGAACAATTAATAGATATATATGGAGAAAGAATATCAAAAAAAATTTATTCGATCCATGAGGGAGTTAATTATCAAATAATGGAGTCAAAAGAAAATAAAGAACTTGGTAAAAAATTCAACAATTTTTTTATCTATGTTGGAAATTTTTACCCACATAAAAATGTTGAAAAATTAATAGAGGCCTTTGCGAAAGTTGAAACATCAAGTAAATTACTTTTAATTGGTCCAAACGATTTCTTCAAAAATCGAATGCTTCAATCTATCAATAGATTAAAGCAAGAGAAGAAAATACTGTTTATTGACAATCAAACAACTGAAGATTTGATATTTTTCTATAAAAATGCTCGAGCTTTAATTCACCCTTCGCTGTCTGAAGGTTTTGGACTGCCTTTAATTGAGGCAGCCTATTTTAACTGCCCAATCATTGCGTCAAATATTAACGTTTTTAAAGAATTATTAGGAAACAGTTATTTATCTTTTAATCCGAATGACACTGATGATATTGTCGAAAAAATAAACAGTTTTATCGAAAAAAAACCTAAGTTTGATTATAAAAGTCTAATCAGAAACTATTCTTTCCAAAAAATGACTGACGAAACTTTGAAAATATATATGAACGTTCTCAATAAAGATTGATCCTCCATTTATTGTTATTTTACAAATAAAAACTAGCCTCGGATGTATTAATACATCTATCAAAGAAAAAATACTGTCCTAAAAAGCCAAAAAGGCACTTTCGTAGGTTATAAGCGGTGGACATGAATATTGTTTCATTGTTAATTTATTAAATGGTCGTAAGATATCGGAAATCAAATCGTTTAAAGAATTTTAATTATTCATCATCGGGTTATTATTTTATAACGATTTGTACAAAAGATCGACAGAAATATTTTGGAAATATTATTGATGATAAAATGGTTTTGAATGAATATGGAAATATCACGAAACAATGTTGGAATAATATTCCAAAACATTTTGAAAATATCGAATTGGATGTATTTCAAATCATGCCAAATCACATACATGGAATAATTATTATCGTTTATAACAACAAAAATACCGTAGGGAACAAAAATACCGTAGGGAACAGGCATGCCTGTTCCCTACAATATGAAATGCATCGACGCCAAAATCAATTAATTCCAAATATTATTAATTTGTTTAAATCCACAACATCAAAATTCATTCATCAATCGGGATTAAATTCATTTCAATGGCAAAAATCATTTTACGATCATATTATTCGTAATGAATATTCATTATTGAGAATTCGTCAATATATCAGGGACAATCCAATAAATTGGAATGAAGATAGAAATAATTTGAAGGATTTATAATTTGTTTTATTTACATTTTATTCTAAAGAAGTAATATTCGTTATTTTCATTACCTAAGGCTTCAATTTTATGTTTAGTATCGGCTGGTATAGTAATAATATCTCCAACATTGTAATTGACAACTTCATTGTCACAATAAAACTTTCCTTGGCCTTTTAAAACGATGTATATTTCATCAAAATCTGTATGTGAGTGCCAATCAAATGTTTTACCAACGTCAAGAAATCCTTTAGTGAAAGCTCCAAAATAAGGAGAAGTAAGCTTGTCAGGTGTTACAAGTAATTGTCTAGAACCTGAACCGCCATGAGCAGGTTCAATAAGAACGTCTTTAATATTTTGTTTGAAGAATTTCATTAATAAAATTATATAACACAAAATAGATTGTTATAATAGAGACTATGTTGAAGTCAAAAAAAATCGCCATTGTTTATGACTGGATTGATAAGTGGGGAGGAGTGGAAAGAGTTTTGTTAACACTTCATGAAATGTTTCCGGAAGCCATTTTTTATACTTCATATTACGATAAAGAAAAAGCTGATTGGGCCAAAGATTTAAAGATTAAAACGTCTTTTTTACAAAAATTTCCAGGATTTATAAAAAAAAGCCGGATTTTTTCTTTTATTTTTTATCCTTTTGTTTTTGAATCATTTAATTTTTCTAATTATGATTTAGTGATTTCCGTTACCTCTTCATTTGCCAAATCAATTATTACCAAACCAGGGACAAAACATCTTTGTTATCTATTAACACCAACAAGATATTTATGGAGCCATGAGAAAGAATACATAAGAAGAAGTTATTTGTTATTTGTTAATAGTTATTTAGAAAAAATAAGACAATGGGATTATGTAGCAGGGCAAAGACCCGATAAAATTATTTCAATTTCAGAGACGGTTAAGAACCGATGTTTGAAATATTATAAACGAGACTCGGAAGTGGTTTATCCGGGGTTTGATATTGCTTACTGGAACAAAATAAAATTAAAAATTAAAAATGAAAAGTTAAAAGTTAAATTAAAAATTAAGAATTATCATTTAGTCGTATCAAGGATAGAACCTTATAAAAAAGTCGGTTTGGTTATTAAAGTATTTAATAAATTAAATAAACAGTTAATCATTGTTGGGGAGGGGAGTCAGGGAGATAAATTAAAACAAATAGCGGGTGAAAATATTATTTTTTTGTCAAAATTATCTGACGTTGAGTTGGGAATTTTTTATTCAAATGCCCAGGCTTTGATTATGCCGCAGGAAGAAGATTTTGGTTATGTGTCATTGGAAGCACAGTTTTTCGGTTGCCCAGTCATAGCTTATGAAAAGGGAGGGGCACTGGAGACGGTCATTAATGGAAAAACCGGAATATTTTTTGATAAACAAAACGAAAAAAACTTAAGGAGAGCGATTGAAAGATTTAACAAAATTAAGTACAATCTAAAGAATAAAGTAAGAAAATTGGGGATGAAGAATATAGAAAGATTTAGTAAGGAAAAGTTTATTGATAATTTTCTAAAAATTTTATGAAAGCAATAATTTTTGCCGGCGGAACTGGAACAAGGCTTTGGCCGTTATCAAGGCGAAAGTCCCCGAAGCAATTTGAAAAGATTATTGAAGAAAAATCAACTTTACAATTGGCGGTTGATCGTCTGCTTCCTGATTTTAAATATTCCGATATTTATATTTCCACAAACTTTCTTTATAAGGAAATTGTCAAAAAACAATTGACGAAAATTCCGGAAACAAACTTTTTTTTTGAACCGGAAAAAAAAGACGTAGCTCCGGCGATTGCCCTGGCGATGGGAATTCTTTTGCGGCAGAATCCTGATGAACCGGTGGCAATTCTTTGGAGTGACCACTTAGTCAAACAGACATCTTTATTTAAAAAAATTTTGAAGTTAGCCGCTCAAGAAATTGAAAAGAATCCCCAGAAAATTATTTTTATAGCCAATAAACCTCGGTTTCCCAGCACAAATTTAGGTTACATCCATATTGGGGAAAAGCTCAAAATGTCAGATAAAATTAATATCTACCGGTTTGAAGGGTTAAAATATAAGCCAGACGAAGAAACAGCTAAAAAATTTTTTCTTTCAGGAAAATATGGTTGGAATTTGGGGTATTTTGTCACCACCCCGCGTTTTATCTATCAATATTTCCAAAGATTAGCCCCCAATATTTACAAAAACACGGAATTGATTTTAAAAAATTATGGAAGAAGCAATTATGAATTATTTTTGAAAAAAGTTTATGGCCATGTAGAAAGCATTAATTTTGACAATGCTATTTTGGAAAATTTGGACAAAAAAGATGCCAGCGTCATTGTTGAAGATATCGGCTGGAGCGATGTTGGCAGTTGGGAAGCGCTAAAGGAAGCATTACAGGCGCATATAAGCGGAAATGTCATCAGGGGAAAAGTTTATTTGGATCAGGTAAGCGATTCTTTGATCTACAACTATGATAATGACAAAATAGTGGTGGGAGTGGATCTGAACGAAAATATAGTCATAAATACAAAAGACGTCATCTTGATTACCAAAAAAAATTCCATGGGAAAGGTAAAAAAAATTGTTGAAAGTTTTTCCGGCACCAAACACGAAGGTTATACTTGAATCTATGGATAATTTTTTAGCAGGCGAAAAATATCAAAGAGGACTTAAAAGAATTGTTGATATTGCTGGTGCTTTTTTTTTACTGGTATTCTTTTCTCCTTTAGCCTTATTTGTTTCATTACTAATTATAATTGATTCAAAAGGTCCGGTTTTTGCCGATGTTCCGGAAAGGATTGGAAGAAAAGGAAAAAAATTCAAAATGTACAAATTTAGATCAATGATTAATAACGCCCATTATTTGCTTCGGACGGACCCTCGCTTCAAAGAATTGTTTAACGAATATAAAAGAAGCAGTTATAAACTATTAAAAGATCCTCGGGTGACCAATATTGGCAAATTCATAAGGCGCCATTCAATCGATGAAATTCCCCAGTTACTGAATGTATTAAAAGGGGAAATGAGCATTGTTGGTCCAAGAGCGTATTATCCTGACGAGTTGGAAAATCAGTTAAGTAAGTATCCTCACACAAAAAAATTAGTAAATAAAGTTCTTTCCGTTAAGCCGGGGGTGACCGGACTTTGGCAGGTAACCGGCCGGTCGGAAATAAATTTTGACAAAAGGATAAGTATAGATGCGGACTATGTCAAACGTATATCTTTATGGAATGATTTGAAAATTATTTTTTTGACACCAATTGTGATGGTAAGTGGGAAAGGTGCTGTATAATAAAAGTATGAAAAAAAATAAAGGCGGCTTGGTTTTTGTAATTTTATTATTGGTTTTGGGTTATATTTTTGTTTATAGACCGTTGATTAAGATAAAAACAAAGGCAAACATAGTCATGGCTTCTGCCAAAGAAATGAAAGGAATTTTTGCGAAAAACAACATTGAACTATTGAAAACAAAACTTGACAACTTTTCCAATCAATATCAGGACCTTGAAGAGGCTACGAAATCAATTTATTGGGCTTCTTTTATCCCTTACGTAGCGGATTTGAAAAATGGTTTGACGGCGGGACGTTATTTAGTTCGCGCCGCTAAAGAAACGGTGACAACGATTGAACCTTATGCAGATCTAATCGGTTTTAAAAAAGGGGAAAAGTCATTTGTTGAAAAATCAGCTGAAGACAGATTGCAGACTGCTGTTTTAACTTTGGATAAAGTGGTTAAAAAAGTTGACCCGATCGCAGAGGATATCGACCAGGCCGGAAAAAGCATTGCCAAAATAGATCCTAAACGTTATCCGAAAAAAATAGGAAAATTAATGCTTCGGGATACAATTACCAATCTTAAAAATCAATTTGAAGGGATGACAGAACTTTTTGTCAATGCAAAGCCTCTTATAAAGAAACTACCGGAAATTTTAGGAAGTGATAAAGAAAAGACTTACTTGATTCTTTATCAGAATGATAAAGAGCTACGAGCGACCGGAGGTTTTTTAACTTTTTATGCAGTTTTTAAAATAAAAAATGGAAAGATGTCTATCTACCGTTCCGATGATATCTATTCACTGGACGCTACGATTGCCAATCACCCGGCCGCTCCTCCGGAAATTACTACTTATCACAAAGGTGTAAGTCAATTCTATATCCGTGATAGCAATCTGTCTCCGGATTTTGTCCAGTCAGTCAGATTATTTGAAGGCCTATATAAGAGAAGCGGGGCAAGAGTGGAATATGACGGCATAATTGCCTTGGATTCAAAAATTTTAGTTGATATGCTGACGATATTCGGAGACGTCAATGTCAATGGGATCAGATTTAGCGCCGTCAATGATAAGAGATGTGACTGCCCACAGGTTATCTATACTCTTTTTGATTTAGTTGACCGGCCGGTTGGCTATTTTAGAGATAATAGAAAAGGAATTTTGGGAGATCTGATGTACAGGTTATTTTATAATGCCATCGGTTTTTCCCCGTCAAAGTACTGGGGCACTTTGATGCAGACGATGTTTAAAAATTTGGAAGAAAAACACATTTTGGTTTATTTTGTCGATTCGGAAACCCAAAAATCTTTGGAGCTGATGAATTATGCCGGTCGAATTAGGGATTATCAAGGTGACTATCTTCATATTAGCAATGTTAATTTTGCCGGAGCCAAAGCCAATATGTTTGTCAGTGAAGAAATAAACTCAAAGACCAACGGAAAGGACAGGGAAGTGGTAGTTGATTTCCGTAATCCGTACCCGGCTTCGGACTGTAATCTGGAAAGAGGCGGCCTTTGTCTGAACGCCACCCTCCGCAACTGGATCAGATTTTATGTGCCTAAGGGTTCGAGGTTGGTTAGCCTTCAAGGATCGATCAAAAAAGTTCAAACATACGATGAGTTGGGCAAAACGGTTTTTGAGGGTTACCTTGAAGTAATTCCTCAGGGAAAGGCAACCATTTCAGTTAAATATACTTTGCCGTCCAGCGTCGACACTAATAACTATTCGCTCTTAGTTCAAAAACAACCCGGTATTGAGGAACAGAAATTAAAGGTAAGGTTTAATAATAAATTTTTATTTGATGGAATGCTGAGAACGGATAAAGAGATAAAAACAAAATAAACTCTATGACAAGGAGTTTAAAAACCGAAGCAGTTGTTTTGAAGAAAAAAGATCTGTTAAACAGAGATGTTCTGATAAGTTTTTTTACGGCAGAGTTAGGCCTCTTAACTGTCTTTGCTAAAGGAGTGAAGAAAATTACCAGCCGGCGCTCGCCTCATCTCCAGACAGGTAATTTGCTTAATGTTTTATTGAGTCACAAAAACGACCGCTATTATCTTCAGGAAAGCCAACTGATCTCCGGCTTTTTCGAATTAAAAAAAGATGAAAATAAAGTCAGACAACTTTATTCTTTTTTATTTGTTTTGGACCGATTATTACCGGAACAACAGAAGGAAGCGAGGGTTTATAATTTGACTAAAAAATTTTTTATTGACTTGTCCAAATCTTCCAAAGCAGAGATGATTATAGTTAAGTACTTAACTGAGATTATGATGATTTTGGGATATTTAGATAAAAAGGTAAATCGAAGCGAATTAAAATCTCTGATCGAAGAAATTATTAATGAAAAAATTCCACAGCTTACGTTATAATGTAAATATCGATTATAAAAGCTCGATACCGTATTTTTTCGAACGCCACACCCCTATAGGGGCCCCTGGCGATTTTCTCAAAAATAGGTATCTTCGTTTTTATATTAATTATTAATAGATTATATGGATGGCATTATTTCTTTAGCAAAAAGACGGGGATTTTTTTATCCATCGTCGGAAATTTACGGGGGATTAGCCAATACCTGGGATTTTGGCCATTATGGTGTACTGCTTAAAAATAATCTCCGGGATCTGTGGATAAAAAAATTTGTCTTGGGCCGACGTGACATCGTCATGGTTGATTCTTCAGTTATTTTAAATCCGAAAGTCTGGGAGGCGTCGGGGCATGTAGCCGGATTTAATGATGCGTTGGTTGACTGCAAGAGCTGTAAATATCGCACCCGGGCTGATCATTTAATTGAGGGTAAATTAAAAAACATCAAGGTTGAAGGTTTGCCTGTTGAAAAGTTGACGGAAATTATTAAAACAAACAAACTGAAGTGTCCGCACTGCGGGTCAACCGATCTGACCGACGCGAGAAAGTTCAACCTGCTTTTTGAAACGAAGATTGGCATGATCGAGGATAGCAAAGCTAAAGCTTATTTACGCGGTGAATTGGCTCAGGGAATTTTTATGAACTTCAAAAATGTCATTGATTCGATGAGAGTGAGAATACCTTTCGGAATTGCATCCCAGGGAATCTGTTTCCGAAACGAAATTACTTTGGGCCAGGGAGTTTTTAGAACACTGCAATTCGATTTAATGGAGTTTGAATATTTTATCAAACCGGAAGATTGGGAAAAAACATTTGAATCCTGGAAAGGCGAGATGTGGAACTGGGCACTGGAATTGGGACTGTCAAAAGATAAAATCCGCTGGAGGGAACATGAAGAATTTGAACGATCACATTATTCCAAAAAAACCATGGATATAGAATATGAATTTCCTTTCGGCTGGAAAGAGATGTGGGGATTGGCATACCGGACCGATTATGATTTAAAAAACCACATGAAAAATTCCGGAGTCGATTTAAACTATCGTGATCCAAAAACCAATGAAAAATTTATTCCCCATGTGATTGAACCGACCTTTGGTTTATCCCGGTTATTAATTACCATTCTTATTAATGCCTATCATGAAGAAGAGGTGAACGGCAAGAAAAGAACCGTTTTAAAATTAAAACCGAGTTTGTCCCCGGTTAAAGTGGCAGTGTTTCCTTTACAAAAGGATGAGAAACTGAAAAAGAAAGCGTCAGAGCTAGTCAACGAACTAAAAAAATCATATGTTTGTGAATTTGACGATTCAGGAAATATCGGTCAGATGTACCGCCGCCAGGACGAAATCGGTACGCCTTTTTGTGTTACAATAGATTATCAGACCGTAGAGGATGAAACGGTGACGGTGAGGGATAGGGATACAATGAAGCAGGAGAGAATTGACATGGGTAAATTAAATGAATATTTGAGTGAAAAATTAGAAATTTATTTATAATATGAAACTAAATCAAAAGACGACGATGGTTCTTGGGGGAGTGTTTTTGGTTCTTTTTGTTTTATCAAGTTATTGGTTGTTGATCGGCAGGAAAGCCAATAATACCAATAAGGATGAACAGATGACTCCTACAGAGATGATTATTCCGACGATTGACAGTTCGGTCAAGGTTAGTTTAACTTCGGTAAATGGAAAGGAAGTCTCTTTAAGTATTACTGGCATTCCATCAGGGACAAATTCGATTGATTACGAACTATCATATCAAACGGCTCAACAGGGATTACAAGGAGTGCTTGGAACGATTCAAATAGATAATGAATCGGAGTATGACAAAAAATTAACTTTAGGGACCTGTTCTTCCGGCGCCTGCGTATATCATCAGGTAGTTGGAAAGATAAAACTAACTCTTAAGTTTAACAGTGATAAGGGAGAGAAGATATTCGAAAAAGAATTCGAAATTTAATTTTTATCCGCAAGCTGGCGGATTAATATTTAATATTTTTCAAGGGGGGTGTCGAGATATCATGCCAATAATCAAATCAGCCATAAAAAAAGTCCGAAAGGATAAAAAAAGAACCGCGGTCAACGGTCTTTATGTAAAAGCTTACCTTGGGACTTTAAAGAAAATTAAAAGGGGAGGCGGTGATGTAAAAAAATTAATTAGTTTATTTTACTCTCAGATTGACAAGGCCATTAAACACAAAGTGATTCATAAAAATAAAGGAATGAGATTAAAGTCGAGGATAAGTAAAAAATTATCCGCTAAAAAGAAATGAGATACAAAATAAATTTACTGGAACAAAAAGAAACCTCTATTTTGGATAAGCTGACTTTTTTTGGCTTACACTATTTGCGTTATATCATTGTCATCACTCAGTTAGTGGTGATTGGAGTATTTTTTTACCGGTTTCAGATAGACCAAAGCATAATTGACCTTAAAGACGGAGTTGAACAAAAAAAAGAAATCGTTCAAATAGTTCTACCCCTTCTCAATGAAGCGGCCAAAATTAATAAAAAAACTTCGATCATTAAAGAAACCATTATTAAACAAAAAAAATTTGACACGATGCTTGATTATTTTACCGCTTCTTTTCCGGAGACAATTACCCTGACAAATATGGAAATAAAAGACGGATCAATAAAGGTCGTCGGCGATGCCGATGACCCGAAACATCTTCAGGCATTTTATCTCTTTTTAAAAAAAGACAGTAAATTCAAAGAAGTTATGTTTCAGAATATTAAAAAAACGGAAACCGGTTACAGCTTTATTTTGTTTTTGGATAAGTTTACCAATACTTAAAAAATCATGGATTTAAATATAATATCAAAATCAATCTTTACAAAAAAATCAGGAAACTATGTTTTTATAATTTTTTTCTTTCTTATTTTTTCCGTCTTTATTATTTTTGCGATAGAACCTTCGTTAAAAACGGCTTTTTCCTTAAAAAAAGAGGAAAAAGATTTGAAAAAAATTGACCAAGTTTATGAAGAAAAGATTGGCAGTATTACCTCAATCCAAACGCAGATAGAAGAGAGCAGAAACGATCTGCCTTTGTTAAATCAGTCAATCTCGGAAAATCCGGAGGTCAATAAAATTATTGAAGATATCAAAAAAACTGCCGACAAAAATTCATTAACTATTAGTAAAGCCAATATTGTTGATATTAATCTATCCAAGGTTAATCAAGAATTACAGGAGATCAGATTAATAATGGAAGTAACTACTAATTTTGATAACCTAAGACAGTTTATGATTGATTTGTCGTCTCAACGGCGTTTAAAAGTGATAGACAATATCACAATTAACCGAGATCGCGAGTCAAGCGCTTCCGGAGAACTTGATGTTGCTTTGACAATTGATGGGTATTATCTATGAAAAGAAAAGAAATATTACTATTGTCGATTGGAGTTTTTTTGACGGTCATCGCCTGGTTAATTGCCGATATTTATCATACGTCGACCGAAGATAAAATAAAATCAAAAATAAATCTTCCTCAGATCAATCGATATGAAATAAACAAAGATCTTTTAGAAACATTAAAAAATATGACAGAATAATAGTTATGATATATTCCGACCTTTATTTGAAACAAAGTTCAAAATTGCCGACGGTAATTGGTATTATCTTGATCCTTTTTATCGGAGTATTTTTTACAAAATTATTTTTGGGATCGGATAGGTTGTCTAAAGCATCTTTAAAACCGGCAAAAAGAGTTGAAATTGTGAATTTATCTTCGTCGGAAGCCGGTATTTTCTGGCAGACAGATGAGGTTGAGACAGGCTGGGTGATTTATGGTGAAAAAGAAGGTGGCGAAAATAAAATCGCTTTGGATATAAAAGATTTGAATAATAAAGGACAGGATAAAGGAAGATATCAAATACACCTGGCGATCTTAAAAGAATTAGTGCCGGGAAAAAAATATTTTTTCAAAATGATCAGTGACAACGGCAAAATCATTGCTCAATCGGATGGCAGTTCTTTCAGTTTTATCACTCCGCAAAACAGTCTTAATAGCTTGCAAAATATCAGTCCGGCTTACGGAAAAATTCTCCAGTCGAATTTGGAACCTTTGGCAAACTCCTACATTCTTTTAAACATAAAGGGCGGATATCCGCTTTTGACGGAAATAAAATCGGAAGGTGACGGCAGTTGGCTTATTCCTTTAAGCAAAATCTACAGTAAAGACAGTCAAAATTTACTTACAATTTCTGATAAAGAAATAATTAATATCGAGATAATAACCAGTGAGGGAGACGGAGCAACCGTAACAGCAAATTTATCAAAGATTTCTCCGCTACCGCAAACAATCGTTTTTGAAAAAAATAAAAACTTTTCCTTTGTCGACGAAAACAATGTTTTATCAGCCTCAACTGATTCAACCGATTCAACTGATT
>JBBTSP010000006.1:32538-45945 GCA_038064655.1 Patescibacteria group bacterium
GTCGACGAAAACAATGTTTTATCAGCCTCAACTGATTCAACCGATTCAACTGATTTGACTGATTCAACTGATTTAAAGGTGGATATCATCTTTCCAAAAGAAGGCGCACTAATTCCCGGAAAAATTCCTTTAATCAAAGGGATTGGAATGCCCAAAACGTCCATAGAAATTACGGTCAATTCCAAAAAAACATATTCGGCGATTGTCACCAGTGACGCCGGTGGTAATTGGAGTTACCTTCTTCCGGAAGATTTGGAATTGGGGCCTCATTCAGTTGTTGTCAAAACAAAAGACGGAACAGGAAAATTATTAACGATCACAAGAAAGTTTACCATTATTGCTCAGCAGGGCAATGAAGGGAGAATATTGGGAACAGCCACAGGAGAACCGACGATTATCATAACGGCGACACCGGTTCCGACTTACTCAATCCCAACGACCATTCCCACCGAACCTTCGGATGTAGTAACCACCCCGCCGGTTAGCGGCAGCAACTTTATTGGAACGATTATCAGTGGTTTGTCGTTGATTGTTATCGGTGGAGGAATTCTTCTTGCTTTCTGAAACAAATTTTCGTTAAAATGAATTTATGGATATTTTTAATTTATTGTCCTACATTAACAAAGTAAGTTTGCTGGCTTTTGTTATTACGACGATTATTGTTGGTTATCAGGTTTATGTTTTGAAAAAAGAAAAAACCAAAGAACAGAAACCGTTTATTCCCGATTTTAAAAATACCGGACAGTCGAAAACGACGACTAATTATACTCGTTTGCCAAGCTTTTTAACCAAAAAAGATATCGGAGCAGTTAATTATTCCAAACTGATCTTTCTGATTATTTTTTTGTTGACTGTCATCGTTATCATTGTTGTTTTGGCATTAATTAGAAAAAACAACTCTTCACGTAATGAGGCGTTGGTTACACCAACAATTTATTTATTGCCTTCATCAACCCCAACAACAAAATGTACGGGTCAGGCATGCCTGACCCCTACGGTAACGCCAACCGTTCTGCCACCGTCACCTACAACTACAACATTACCAACACCAACAGAAATAGTTTTGGCAAAAACTACAAATAATTCGCCTACTCCTGAAATTACAAAAAATAAACTACAAACTCTCCCGGAGACAGGCAGTGTTGAGAAAGTTCTTCTTTTAATCGGGGTCGCCGTATCAACGATCCTTTTTTCTTTTGGGCTTTAACTTTTCGCAGTCAGTTTTTTGGTTAAGCCGGCAATCAATATATTTGCGGACAGCTTCGATATCATCATTAATCGGAATCAAAACCCAAAGTCCGTCATACCGATCAAGATTTGTTTCGGGGTTGATAAAAAAATCTTCGGAAAGAACGATCTTTTCCTGCTTGAAATTTTTTCTGAGAACGATATTTTTCAGGATAATGGCAACTTGCTGATTATCAATATCTCTTTTGATTAATTTATCAGATAGGTCATATATTTTTTTGTAATTATCGATATTAGGTTTTTTAGCAAAAGCAATAAGTTTGTTTTTTGCCGCTTCAATCACTTTTTGTTGTCTTTTTTCCCGGGCAAAATCAGTGCCTTCAGAACCTTCGGCATGGCGGGAGCGGACAAAGTTTAAAGCGGTTTGGCCGTTCATTAAAACCACTCCTTTGGTAAAAGAAATAGTTTTATAGCGGCATTTGTATTCCGGATCTTTGTCACAAAGATCGTTTTCCCGTCCGGCAATCGGAAATTCCTTATCAACAAAAGAATTTTCGACGTTTACTTCGACTCCGCCAAGAAAATCGATTAATTTTTCAAACTGGTCAAAATTAATAGCCGCCCCGTAGTGGATAGGTTGTCCGATGATGATTTCAACTTCGGCTTTGGCCAGAATAAAACCGGCCCCTTTTTTTTTGGCTTCGCCGTAAGCATAGGCAGAGTTAATTTTGTCTCTCAAAGCTTCGCTCCAGACATCGCGGGGGATGGAGATGGTCGTCAAATGATTGGCTTTCAGGTCATAACTGGCCACGACGATCGAATCGGAAAGATTGGGTCCTTCATGATCAGCTCCGGCGATACCCAAAAAAAGAATATTGACATGGTTGTTATAACTTTTTAATCCGTCAAGAGAAAGCAGGGTTTTTAAAGGCGAGACCTTAAGAGTTTTGGTAACGAATAGATAATAAGGACGAAGCAATACTACAAGTATTATTAAAAAGACGAAAAAAAAGATAGATAATTTTGATTTGAGAGATATTTTCATAAAAATTTCTAATTGCTAATTATTCTAATTGACCTAAATAATTACCAAAATCCAATTGGGATTTTTTTAGAAATTAGATCAATTAGGTTAATTAGATTAATTTAATTTATAATTATACTTCATGGACTTGGATATTCTTAAACATTTAAATTCCAAACAAAAAGAGTCGGTGGTTAATTATAGCGGACCGGCGGTCATCTTGGCCGGGGCCGGATCGGGCAAGACTCGGGTCCTGGTCGCCAAAGTAATTTATTTGATTAAAGAAAAAAATATTACTCCCGCTTCAATCGTCATGATGACCTTTACCAATAAAGCCGCCACCGAGATGAAGGAGAGGATTAGTCGGCTGTTGGGGGGAATTGTAAAACTGGGTTATGTGGGAACTTATCATTCTTTTTGCGTCCGGGTTTTGCGGATTTTTTGGGAGTCGGCCGGCCTGGATAAAAATTTTATCATCTACGATGATGATGATCAGAAGTCACTGATCAAACAGATAATTCAAGAAAAAAAACTATTTGGAAAGAAAACCCCGGGTTATTTTTTATACTACATTTCCTTGGCCAAAAATCAGATGATCAGGCCGGAGAAATTCTTAGAAAATTTTAAGTTTCATCAGGCCGCCTTGGTTGCCGATATCTACTATCATTATCAAAAAAAATTGGAGACTAACCGCGGGGTCGATTTCGACGACCTGTTGATAAAAGCCGTCAACCTACTGCAAAAAGACGATGACGTTTTGAATTATTTTCACAACAAATACAAATATTTTCTCGTTGACGAATTTCAGGATACCAACTATGTTCAGTATCAACTGACCAAGTTATTGGCCGAGAAATCAAAAAACGTGACCGTCGTCGGTGATTTTTCCCAAAGCATATATTCGTGGCGGGGAGCTGATATAACCAACTTAAAGAAATTTGAAACTGACTTTAAAGGGACCATGACTTTTTATCTGGAAGAAAATTACCGGTCAACTCAGAATATTTTAGACTTTGCCTACAACGTCATCTCAAAAAATTCAACCCATCCGATTTTGCATCTGTTTACCGATAACAAAAAAGGTGAAGAGGTAATTATTTATCAGGCTGATAACGAACAGGCCGAAGCAGTTTACGCCGCTGAAGAAATTGTCCGTCTCAATAACGGAGCTATCATCTCCGACCCGCCAACCTTCGCCATCCTTTACCGGACTAATGCCCAGTCGAGAGTTCTTGAAGAGGTTTTTCTCCATTATGGTATTCCCTATATCCTGGTGGGGGGAACGAGATTTTATGAACGTCGCGAAATCAAGGATGTCTTGGCCTATCTAAAATTATTGATCAATCCCAACGAATCGGTATCATTGGAAAGGATTAGGAAGTTGGGTAAGAACCGCTTTGAAAAGTTTAAAAAACTTTATGATGAAGTTAAAGATAAACTGGAGACTTATTCAACTGATAAAATTATTGAAAAACTTTTTCAAACCGTTGATTATTTAAAATTATATGACGCTGAGGATGAAGAAGATTTTGGGCGGTTGGAAAATATCAAGGAGTTAAAATCAGTCGCCTTGAATTTTCCAAAATTGATGGATTTCTTGGAGCAGGTGGCCTTGGTCGAGTCCGAATATTCGGAGCATGAAAAAAAGACAAGAGGAGGTAAGCGCCAGTTGGTTTTGATGACCCTCCATCAGGCCAAGGGCTTGGAGTTTGACCATGTTTTTATCGTCGGCGTTGAGGAAGGGTTACTCCCGCATTCAAGGTCTCTGGACGATCAGTTTCAGCTTGAGGAAGAACGCCGGTTATTTTACGTCGGCATTACCCGGGCAAAAAAGTCTCTCTATATCACCAACACGAGAAAAAGATTTATCTTCGGTACTCAGGGCTACTCAACTCCGTCAAGATTTATAGCCGACGAGCAAGATACTTATTAACATCAGAAATTTTATTGACCGTATGGGCCGTATACAACTGGTCCAGTTGTACGAGGCTGAATTTTACCCTACAGTTACAATCTTCAAAATTTGACTCTTTTCAAATCAAAGACGGAAGAAGGACATAGAAGTATTTAAGTTTTTTTTTGGACGAGTTTTCCGATGGACAGATCCGGAGGAAGCATTTTGGATAAGTAACCATAGGGAAAAGTTTCTGTTGCTTCATATTTAACGGAGTCAATGCCAATATGTCTCCTGTTGCGAACATGATCGTCTATTGCGGTTTCAACATCACTTTGATCAAAATTGATTACAAAATTACTTCTTTGAGACGTTTCGGTTTCTTCTACACCATCTATAAATGGTCCACCTCTCATTCTATCCCAAACATAGGTAATTCTATTCTCACTACTTCTTCCATCACTTAAGCTTAAAGAATTTGGTAAAGGTGGAAGTCCTGATGCTAAATAATCCATTTTAGAGTTTATTGTTCTTGTATCGATAACTTTATCTATCGTACCTCTAAGATCATAATTAACCTTAACAACTCGTGTTGCCAAATCAAAATTTGGGGCCCTAAAACTTTCAATAAAAGTAGCGTCTTTAATAAATCCGTTATAATCCATTCTTATATACATTGCTTTTTCAAGTTTGCTATTTTTTCTTCCGGCTTGAACAGTTTGGTTTATTATAACTTCATCCATTTTGGGCGAAAACTCAACTTCAATGTCATGCCCTTTTCCAGAAAAAAATGCCAAAGAATCTGCAGGAATATGAGTACGTGAGTCAATTTCACTCATTTTAATGTGATTTTCTAAACGAAGAGTTTTGATTACTTGAAGACCTACTGATAAGTCAAAACAACTATTTGAAAATTTTTTAAGTTTTGGTCCCCATTCATCAAGAACAAATCCAGGGACTTCTTTTAAAGTAGCTCCAATCGCCGAATTAACTGTGACTACATTTTCATGACGCGCCATAACGAACGAATTATACTATAAGAGTAATCATTTTTCAATATATATTTTCCAACTTGACAGATTACTAGTAGGTTAGTGTAATCTTCAAAATTTGACCTCAGTTGTCAAAATGTTCAAACTTGAATGAAAGACTGCCGGTATGAAGACTCAGGTGGTCCAAAGTTAAAATTAAAAATTCTCTCGGAGTCAGTTTATTTTTAAACCACTCAATATCTTTTTCTTGAAATTTATCTCTATCTTTGAAAGATTCCATTAATCTATTTCCAAATATTCGATATAATTTAAGCAAACCCGTTTTTTTCAAATAATTAAGATCGACCAAGGAAGGATAAGGTTGATCGGGATTGGTTTTAAGGACTTCATCAACAGCAATATTTCTTAATATAAGATTATAGATTTCGTGAACAAGATCATCACGAACAGAACTACGTCTTTTAATATTGTGACCAACTTTTTCGAGAAATAAACTTTCAGAAAAACTGTCATACATATTACTATTAGTAAGAACTATTCTGTTCCTAATTTCTATCATTAAATCCCTTATATTATCAGGATATTCAATTTCTTTAATATCTTCTGGTTTGATTAACCAATTAATATGATTCCAGGTTATTCCCCCTTTCAACTCAGGAGCTTTTCCGTCGCCGTAAAGAGTTGTAATTTCGTTTGGACGGGATAAATCGTAAAGATCTAAAAATTTTAAAAAGTAACCGGAAAATTCTGCTTCGTCTTGTAATGAATAAAGCATTAGTTGTTCTGCAGTACAGTCAGATTCATGAGCGCTGAATCGTGAAAATCTATAAGTTTTTTCTAATTTTTCTTCATTTTTAAGATTATTTATAAAATTTGCCAGTAATTTATCGTAGATATTCGTAGCCTGTTCGCGGGTTAAAGCATAAACATTTTCTTCCGAAGGATATTTATTTTCAGGATCAACCTGTCTATTTTTGAAGATCAAATCCAAAACATGACTCTTTAACCTATTATCCACCATAGTATCTTCATGTGGAACCGATTTAATTACCGCCGTATTGGCGGAATGATGACCAATCAGCCGATGAAAAATAAAATCAGCATTATATATTTTGGGAAACTCAGGAGAAACGTTGGATAGGAGGGGATGAAGGGCAGTATCAGTTAACCAAGATTTAGTGACACGACTTAGTCTTTGTACCTTAGCCTTTTCACTCATATGTTTGTATTATACATTACTTATTCCTTCTTGACAATATAATCCAGAATAAATGCAAAAATTATAATCTTCAAAATTTGACGAAAGAGTTTATAAAGTTTGTAAAGAAATTTTTTTTTATTATAATGGTATCATTATGGTAGGCCCAGAGGGGGATATGCCAAAGAAAGGAATCTTCAAGAGGTTTATGTTTTTTATCCAGGATCTTATCCAATTTATCCGAAGGATGGATATGCCGGAGCACCAACGTCAACGATTGAAGCGGTAAAAATAGGAAAAAAAATTCACAGGTTGACTGGATATCGTAGTTTAGCACCAATTCATTTATTTCACAGAGATAAAAGCGGTAAAGATCATTATTGGCAAAGATCGGAAGGAACAACTTTTGGTGCTTTTTCCAAAAAAGCTTATAAGAAAGGATTAATAACAGAATAAAAATAAATTATATTTTCTTTGCTATAATTTAACTACATCTATGAAAGACAAGAATGGAAAAGAGCTGACTTTTGCCGAAGTAGTTGGAAAAGTGACTAATCGAATTAAAAATATCTTTCTTGAGTTTGAGGTGTTTTTACTTCATCTGGTCGGCTGTGTTCCCTGCCATTATTTCAGAAGATTTTTTTACCGATTAGCCGGCATAAAAATCGGCCGAGGGTCGGCCATTCACATGAAGGCGAGATTTTATGATCCAAGAAATATTTCCGTTGGCGAGGACTCAATAATTGGCGAGGGAGTCGTTCTTGATGGCCGGGATTTATTGACGATCGGCAATCACGTCGATATCGCCACCGAAGTGATGATCTACAACAGCGAACATGACGTCAACGACGAAAATTTTATTGCCACCAATTCTCCGGTCACAATTGAAGACTACGTCTTTGTTGGACCAAGGGCAATCATTTTAGCCGGAGTAACAATTGGTAGAGGAGCAATCATCGGTGCTAGTGCCGTCGTCACCAAGGACGTTCCGCCCTATGCCATCGTCGGCGGTGTGCCAGCCAAAATAATCGGCGAAAGAAGAAATAAAGATTTACATTATAGATTGGGAAGAGCGAGATGGTTCCGCTAAATACTACAAATAAATAAAAATAATTAAATAAAGAAATAAAATAAATAATAAACAATGTCTATCCGCATGGGGTTGGATTTAAAACTATATAACAAAAAGTTGCTGGAAGGCCACAAATATGATATCATTACGATATGTTAGAACAAGTAAGTGAAATTAGAGTTGATAAAGCTCCTCAAGGTTTTTTAGGAGTTTTGGGTCAAGTATATTTTGTTCATTTTTATGATGTATTAAATGGACAGCAAAGTACATTGGGTACAATTTATCCTGATGGCACATATGCTCCACAAAATTTAAAACGAAAGATTAAAGAAAAAAAGCTTGTAAACAAAGCTTTTATAACGCCAGAAAATCTTACACTTTTATCTAAAGCGAAAAGACCCCATCCTTCAATTAGTCGTTAACCTCATAACTTCGTAATATTGAATATTAAAACAATGTATATCTGCAGGGGGTTGGCTAAGAGAATGTTTTTGAGGGTAAAATTTAAGAAAATTTGGGATGAAATTGGAACTTTTTATTTCTCTACCTGATTTATTTTAGTAAATACTTTAGTAATTGAAATATGGGCAAAAACGGAATTAGCATTGGCTCCGTGCCAATGAATTTCACCTGAAGGTATCCAGATGATATCTCCTACTTTAACTTTATATTTATTACTCTTAGTTGCAATAGTTCCAGAACCATTAGTTACTACAAGAACTTGTCCGTTTGAATGTGAATGAAATTTATTTCTAATACCTTTAGGAAAATAAATATAGTCAATTGCAAGATCAGATTCTTTTATATTTGCCAATGGTGATTGACGAATAATTGCACCTGTAAACAGTGGGATGTTGACTTTATTTTTTTCAACATTTTTAAGATGAACGATTTTCATACACAAATTATACCAAAATCTCTGACTTTTTATAGACCTAAAACTTAAGTTGTCATATCCTTTAAATACATTTTTCTCTTCCGACTGGATTTAAGTTTTTTTATTCAAACAATGTCTATCCGCAGGGAAGTGGGTTGGGGGACTATTTTAAAAGGTAATTATAGTCTGGATTCCCGCCTACCCTTCGATAAACTCAGGGTAAACGCGGGAATGACATTGTGAATTCAATGAAAATTGAAAATTACTCTGCCGTTCCCACTAGATAAACCGCTGCCCAAGGGCGGAAGTTGGAAAAGAATTTATCATCAATCACCTGCTTATTTCCTTGAAAAACTTTATAGGTAAATATAGTCTTGCTTCCCCAGGCGGGAAAATCGACCTGTTTAGTCACACCTTTTTTTAGAATCGGATCATCCTGATATTTTGGAGGTAACGGGGGAACCACATCATAGACGGTGGCCTGGGAAATCTCAACCCGGCGATTGTCTTTTTTTCCGTAAAGTCTGAAATATAAAAGATTATTTTCCTCATCAATATCCGTCTCGATCAAAATATAAGCTTGAGTATCATTTCTTATTTTCAGATCAACCGTCGGCGCGTAGACAGTTGCATCAAAACCCGGCTGGGAATCATTTTCGTAGTAACCGACCCGGTAGGCGTGGGCATTGCGTTCGATGATTGGCAGTCCGGCGTTTAAAGCAGCTCTAAATAAAGTTGTCGATACCTGACAGACGCCGCCCCCATCACCGAGAACAGTCTTTCCTTCTTTGATAATATAAGCAGGCTGATATCCGGTAAGAGAGGAAATATCACCAACGGTTTCATTAAAAGAAAGCTTCTTTCCTTTAGGAATCAAAACTCCGTTGAATTTGGAGGCGGCTAAGGTCAGATTATGGATTCTTTGCGGGATTGAGTGGGTAAAATCAGATTTTCCTTCGGCGATTAATTCCTCTATCCCGAATTCATTAATATCGGTTAATTTTATTTCCGGTTTGATAACCTCGGAGTTCAAAACAATTTTTTTATTATTTGAAATATCAGTTTTGAAACTGATAATAATTTTATCGAAATCCTGTAAAAATTGATTGGAATTAATCTTCAAGCCGTTGGTCTCTTTTCTAAATTCAACCGCTTTTCCCTTTTCAAACTTAAACAGGGCATTTTTTGCCGCTAAATTATATTTTTCTTCGGACAGGGTCAAAAAATCTTTAAGTTCAGTGGTATCGTATTCAATCCGGCTTTCGAAGTCAAATTTTTTCAAATTAAAAATACCGGCAAATTTTTGATAATATTTTGAAGATAAATTAGTTGACCGGCCTATAAGATATGCCCTTTCGGCAATGGTAATTCCGTCATATTTTAACCCGAGAGTTTGGGCGGAAAAAGTAGCTACAGGACTTTCGGCAAAAAAAACTGTCACAGAAGAATTATTTAGTTTGGAAGATTTTTTTTTGTAAAAATTAATTATTTCATCCTTACTTTTCAATCCAAAATTTTGCTTATCCAGGTAGACGTTCGGGTAAATTTTGTCGTCAATATTTTTTTCCTGTTTTAAAAAAATAAAAGCCGTTGACCCAAAAAAAATCAGACTAAAAACGGCCAACAAAATCAGGAAAAAACCACTTCTATAATCTTTGATTTTTGATATCATGATAGTATGGATGATGATAAAATAATTCCCGAAGAAAATCAACCACCGGTCGAAGAGGCACCCCAGGACTTGACGACCCCTGAAGTCGAATCATTGCCGCCTCCGATCTATGAAGAAAATAAAAATCAGTATATGTTTATCGTCGGGGGAGCGGTTGTTTTTCTGATTGTTTTAATAATTATTTTCCGGGCAATATTTTCCGGCAAATCAGCCAACAAGCCTGTCAGTTTGATTTACTGGGGTCTGTGGGAAGATAAAGAGGTAATCGAACCATTGATCGCCGCTTATCAACAAAAAAATCCCCTGGTCAAAATTACTTACCAAAAAATGAACCCGCAAAGTTACCGGGAAAAATTAGTCAGCCGGAGCAAAACTCAGGGGACCACTGGAGCGACTGCGGTTGAAAAACCCGATATTTTTAGGTTTCATAATACTTGGTTGCCGGAAATAAAAGATATTGTAGCTCCTCTTCCTCCAACTGTCATGAGCGGTGAGGAGTTTGACAAGACTTTTTATCCGATTCACAAAAAAGATCTTAAGGTGGGCAATTACTATTATGGATTGCCGCTTGAGATTGACGGTTTGGTCTTGGTCTATAATCAGGGTTTGTTTAAAAAAGCCGGTATCGCCACGGTTCCGGCCACTTGGGACGATATTACAGAAATTGTCCCAAGGTTGACGGTTAAGGACCAATCAGGTCAACTAATTACCTCAGGAATTGCCATGGGAACGGCTGGTAACGTCGATCATTTTTCCGATATTCTTGGACTGCTTTTACTACAAAACGGCGGGTCTTTAAATAAATTAGACCAGGAGGAAGCGGCCGGGGCTTTAGAAATTTTTAGAAAGTTCAGCGAGCCGCCGCAAGGATATTGGAATGAAGAGATGACTAATTCGACGACAGCTTTTATTCAAGAAAAAGTGGCCATGATCATAGTACCGTCTTGGGAAATTCTGTCAATAAAGTCGGCAAATCCTGACATTGATATTAAAGTTGTCCCGGTTCCGGTCGTTCCCGGAACCGCCTCACTTTCCATCGCTTCATATTGGGTTGAGGGTGTATCAAGATTTAGCAACAATCAACTCGAAGCCTGGAAATTTTTGAGGTTTTTGACTGAAAAAGAAAATATGACCAAAATTTATGAGATTCAAAGCAAAATAAGGCCTTTTGGTGAACCCTATTCCCGGGTTGATTTGGCGCCTCTATTAGTTCAAAATCCTTATCTGTCAGCCGTAATTAGACAGGCGAATAATTTTTATTCTCTGCCTTTGATTTCAAGGACCTTTGATAATGGTCTAAATGATGAGATAATTAAATATCTGGAGAATGCCGTTAATAGCACGATTCAGGGAGTGTCTTATAAAGAGGCTTTGAAGACGGCAAAAGAAGGAGTCGATCAGGTTTTTACAAAATATAATATTTTATGAATATACCTTTTTTTTCGAAAAAAAATAAAAAAGAATATTACCTGGGAATCTTTTTAAAAGAAGAGCAGGGAATATTGATGATTTTTTCAAAAGAGACCTTTGGGTTGGAGTTGATTGACCGGGAAAAATTTACCTACACTAACGGCTGGGAAAATTTGACCGATGATGTTGACGAAGCCCTTTACCGGCTGGAAAAAAATTTAGATATTGAGATAAAAAAAACCATTTTTTTTGTTTACTCACATTTAGTTGATGAAAAAATCGGCGATATCAAACCGGTATACCTGCAGAAAGTCAAACAGTTGGTCAAAGCTTTGGAACTGCAGGCAATGGGTTATGTGGAATGTTTTGAAGCAATTAGTTTTTATTTGGAAAAAAAAGAGCAGATCTCTTTGTCATCTATTTTAATTGAAATTGATAAAACCCAACTGGGAATATTTGTTTACAAAGGCGGAAAGATTGATTCGAAAAAGATCTTAGGGAGAACAGATGATATTATCGGCGATCTGAGCGAAGGGCTGGAGGAAATTAAAAAAAAGACAATTTTGCCGGCCCGGATAATTTTATATGATTCCGGTAATCTTGACGAAACGGCGACAAAAATATTGAGCCATCGCTGGAGCAGTAACCTCTTTGTTCAAATTCCCAAAGTTGATATTTTATCAGAAGACGAAGTGATTCACGGACTGATGGGTATTTTTGGTGAGCAGTTGAAAGATAAGACAGCTCCCGAAAAAAGAGAAACCTTTGGTTTTGTTCTTAATGAAGACGTAAAAGAAAAGGTTGCTGTTGAAGAAAGAAAATTCCTGCCAACAAACCACTGGAACGAAAGATTAAAAAGTTTTTTTGATAAATTAAAAACTGTTTTTCCAAAGAAAAATCCAATCAATTTTAAAATGAATTTTTCCGGGAAACTTTTTTCAGTCATTGGTACGGTAATAATTATTCTCAGTTTTTTCATCAATGAATATTTTTTTCACAAAGCGGACTTGACGGTTTATTTACCAACTCAGGTACTGGAAAAAAATTCCAAAATTGAAATTGATTACCGAGTTTCCAGTGCTTCGGCTGATTTTTCTCAGACGATTAATACTTCTGGTAAGCGGGAAGTCGGGGATAAGGCCCGCGGTTCAGTTACCATCCATAATTTTGAAGATAAGGAAAAAACTTTTGCCAAAGGCTCGATTTTCGAAACGTCAGGTTTAAAATTTCTTCTTGACTCTGATGTTAAGGTGGCCTCATCCAGTCTGGCCGCCGATGGTTCGGCCAAATTACCGGGTAAAAATAACGGATCGGTAACAGCGGCTGTGATCGGACCGGAAAGTAATCTAACAAAAGGCCAGCGTTTTACCATTGAAAGCCTACCGGCAACGACATATTTTGCCATTAATGATACTGCTTTTACCGGTGGAAACAAAAAACAGATCCAAACCGTCGCAAAAAAAGATCAGGAAGATTTAAAAGAAATAATTTTGAATAAAGCGAAAAAAGAAATTTCTTCAATAAAAGTCTTGTCAGGTGAAATTGTTGCATCATCTTTATCACGGGTTGATTTTAGTAAAACAAATTTTTCCAAAGAGATTGGTGAAGAAAGCAGTAAATTAAGTCTTAGGGCGACGGTAGCGGCGACCCATTTTATATATGACAAAAATAATTTTGTTGATAAGGCTCTGGTTTTGATGAAACCGGAAGTAAAAAAACAGTATCAGTTGGAAAAGGAAAATATTTTTTTTACAACCAATAAAGTTGAAAAAAAAGATAAGGTTTTGATTGTTGATGCAAAAATTAAAGCGAAAGCAGTTGTTAAAATATCACCAGAAAAGATCAAAAAGACGGTTTTAGGGAAAAATAAATCTGAACTAACGGAGATTTTAAAAAACCGGTTTAAAATTGATGGCTATGACGTAACCATTAGAGAACCACTTTCGCTTTTAAAAAATTATCTGCCTTTTTTCTCCAATAATATTAATCTAAAAAATTCTAGTTTATAAATATGGCCGTTCGTGTTTATTTTAAAAAAAAGCATTCTCCCAAAAAAAAAGCCATTAACGTTTTTTCTTAC
>JBBTSP010000007.1:0-2451 GCA_038064655.1 Patescibacteria group bacterium
AGAAAAAAACCCGGGGGGATGCTGACGGCAACGGAATTGTTGATCTATCTGACTATTACTTTTATGTTGGTGCTGTTTTCGGCGGTAAGATTCCTCCAAATGTCAATCCTGATTTTAACGGAGACGGGGAAGTCGGAAGAGCGGATTTGGATATTTTAAAACAGAGTTTAAATTAAATCTGTTTTTTCTTAATATATAAAACCATTCCCGCCGTCACTGCGATCAACAGAAAAAGAATTAAACCAATTATGATCAGGTTTTTGTTGACGCCTCTATTTGTTTTCTGTTGATCCGGATTTAATTTTGACCGGTCAACGACCGACTGATCGTTTTTAGCCCCGGTCATTAAGTTAAGTTTTTCTTTTTCTAGATAGTCTTCATTTTCTTTAACAAAAGTTGATGGATTTTTGGTTATTTTAACTGATGAATTTGGAACTTTAATCTCAAGATAGTAACTAAAAAGAGGTAATCTATTGGAAGGAATTTCGATTAAACCCTCATCGTTGGCCCTGACCATTGAATAAATCGCATTATTCATCTTTAGCCTGACGTTAACTTCAGCGCCTTCAACGGTCCTCCCTGATCCATCGGTTACATATCCTTTAACATATCTTAAGATTGGTTCAAAACTAAAACCGTCTTTTGAAGTAGCCAGATCATTATCAACAGAAAAATACTTTGGGTTTTTTTTCAAAACTACCTCAAGAGGGGTATCAGCCGGAATAATCTCATTGGGAATAACTACTTTCCAAAAACCATAACGGCTATTTTTGTCAGTCATCTCCTTTTCAAAAATCAATTGTCTATTATCAGCCCGAACAAAACTAACAATCGGATAAGGATGACTCGATTGACCACGATAAATAGAGGCATCAACATTGCCTAATTGGAGAGTGCTGTTTTGCATGAGTCTAATTTGAGAAAGATAAAGACTGTTTACCCCCGGATCAAGAGGAATATCTCTTTCTTCTAAGTCTGGGGCGCCTCTTTTTTCTTCATCTGGAGTATCGATTAACTCTCGAATTTCTTCGTCCGGTTGATAAAGAGAACTTTTTCCATCTATGTTTTTATAATAGATGTCTTTGTACAAAGGATTAAGATTGGGGCTATTAATAAATAAATGAGTTGAGGGAAGATTAGCTAATCGTAAATAATAAATACCTTCGGGAACAACAAAATTAAAGACTCCATTAACCCCGGTTGCCTCCGGATTATTTTGACCCCGAGTCAAATACGTTAGGGTTTCAGGACTAATTGAACTTAATAATCTAACATTTATTCCTTCCATTGGTTCAAGCGACTTTGAATCAAACACCCGACCAAATGGATCCCAAGAAATTGCTACGCAATTTTTTTCCGTGTTTTCTGTCATAAATTTGGCAAAAGGCATTGTTCCTAGTTGTTGGGTTTTATTTTCGCCTTCAACCGTCTCGCCGCCTTGTCCCATCGGCGGAATTATATAAAAACCATAAAAAACATAGCTAACATATTGAGTAGCATTACTAATTTTTCCATTTACTGTTAAATCACCATTTGCATTGCTGAAAAAAGCGCCGTCTGTTGCTCCTTCATATTGAAAAGTAAGAGAATAGGGGCCTGTTACTTCTCCTCCAAATATAATTTTGTCAATATTTGGATTGCCAGAGGTACAATAGGGCTCAAAAGGAACCTTATAATCAACAGGCGAGGCGCAATAATAAGGATAGACTTTGGCCCCTGGTGGAAAGCCACTGCCTTTTAACTCAAAGTTAGCGCCATCTTTAGGAAAACGGCTATAAGTACAACGAGAAATATGTCCTTCTTTTTCACATGCCGGATAATCAATCCCGCCTGTTTTTCCTTTTGTACAGCGGTCTAAAACACCACACCATCCACTTACTGATTTATCAGTATCATAAAAAACGGCATTTAGACAAATTTGGCCATAACCCTGTTCGGCAATTGTTTCTGGATCTTCCTCTTGAGCTAAACTAATACTGTCTTTAATAAAAAAGAAAGAAAGAAATATTAAAGGCAATAATAAAAACAGTAGAAATATTCTTTTCATAATTATTTATTTTTAGTTTTCTTAATATACAAAACCATTCCCGCCGTCACTGCGATCAACAGAAAAAGAATTAAGCCGATTATGATTAAGTTTTTGTTAAAAGGAGCAGATAATTTATTGCCAAAAATTTTGTTGCCGGCGCTTCCGTCTGCTTTTTGTTGGTCCGGATTTAATTTTGACCTGTCAACCACTGACTGATCGTTTTTAGCCCCGGATATTAGATTAAGTTTTTCGGAGATTATAAAATCTTTGTTGTTTCTGATAAATTCCGAAGTTGTCATCACCACCGGTTTTGATGACTGGGGTGGAACAACTTCCAGATAATAATCAAATAAAGGCAGGTTTTTTGATAAAATTTTTATCAATCCATTTTCATCGGCTTTGGTTTCATAAAACGTTGCTTT
>JBBTSP010000008.1:0-2544 GCA_038064655.1 Patescibacteria group bacterium
AGGTGAGAAGAAAACCATACAGCGTTGTACTTTTTGATGAAGTGGAAAAAGCTCACCCTGACATTTTTAATATTTTATTGCAAATATTGGATGACGGACGGTTGACAGATAATAAAGGTCATGTAGTTTCGTTTAAGAACACCGTTGTTATTTGTACGTCGAATTTAGGAACGAAATTGATACAGGATGAATTAATAAAAAATAAATCAAAGAATGTAGGGGTTTTGCGCGCAAAACCCGTACAGAAATCAAAAATAGAAGATGCGAAAGATAAAAGTAATTTTGTTGATATTAAAACAAAGGTTATGATTGAGCTGATGAAGTTTTTTAAGCCGGAATTGATTAATAGATTTGACGAAGTAATTGTTTTTGAGCCACTCCGATTTCAGGATATGGTGGAAATAGTCAAATTACAAATGAAAGGAATTATTAAACTAATTGAAGAACAGAATATGGGATTTGCCTACACCGATGAAGTAATTCAGGAAATTGTTAAAGCGGGATTTGATCCAATATACGGAGCCAGACCCTTAAGACGGGCAATCCAGAAACTAATTGAGAACCCGGTTTCCAATTTAATTATTGATGGTAAAACTAAAATGGGTGATCTCATCAGGGTTAGGGTAGATAAAAGTGAACTGATTTTCGAAATTGAAAAAACTGTTTTCCAGCCAAAAATTACCAAAAAATATCACTGCCAGGCATGTGGATGGGATTTTGAAAATGAAGTTGTTGTTAATACGACGGTTATTTGTCCGAAATGTGGAAAAAAAGTTATATGAATAATTTACTGGCCCAATCTTTAAATCTTGGGAATCAAACAATCAATGGTCCTTTGGATTCCAGTGTTGATTCTTTGGGTAAAATTATCTCAAAAGGCTTGAGTTTTATCATGCCAATGGCCGGAATCGTCCTTCTTTTTGTCCTAATCTCCGGCGGTTATGACTATATGATGTCACAGGGAAATCCCGAAAAAGTTAAAGCAGGTCAGGCAAAGATTACCTCGGGTATTATTGGATTTATTCTTTTAATCGCCTCTTTTTTAATCGTTAGAGTTATAGCCGTGATCTTTGGTCTCGGTGGTGGAATTTTTTAGGTATAATATATCCAATATGCAAGAACCTCCTATTGTTATTTCCGTTGGCGGCAGTCTCATTGTCCCGAACGGCGGTATTGACACTAATTTTTTAATCAAGTTAAATCATTTAATCAGAGAAGAAGTCATCAAAGGTAAACGGTTTTTATTGGTAGCTGGTGGGGGAAAATTATGCCGGCATTATCAGGAAGCCGGAAAAGCAGTGATAGGAAATTTAACTCAAGAAGATCTTGACTGGTTGGGTATTCATGTCACTCATCTCAACGGACACTTACTCCGGACTATATTTCAGGACATTGCCAATCCTCGTGTCATCCAGCATTATGACAGAAAACTTGAAAATTGGACAGAACCCGTAGCTATCGGGGCTGGCTGGAAACCAGGTTGGACGACGGATTATGACGCAGTACAACTTGCTAAAGATTTTGGGGGAAAATTAATAATAAATATGTCAAATATTGATTGGATTTATGATCGCGATCCGGCTAAATTTAATGATGCCAAGCCATTAAAAAAAATTACTTGGGAAGAGATGAGTAAAATTGTGGGGAACAAACATTCATCGGGAATCAATGCACCTTTTGATCCAATCGCTACAAAATTTGCTAAAAAACTTGGATTGACAGTTGTGATTGCTAATGGTAATGATTTAATAAATATTCAAAAAATTATTAATGGGGAGTCTTTTAAGGGGACATCAATAAGCTAATGATTCTTAAATCAATTTCTTTTCACAACTTTCGTAATTTTGAAAATAAACAATTCAGCATTAATCCTTATTTGACGGCCATATTTGGAAAAAATGCTTGTGGAAAAACCAATATTCTGGAAGGAATTTATTTTATATTGAAAGGAGAAGGATTTCGGGAAAGCAAAGAAGAACAGCTAATTATTTTTAATGAAAAAAACGGCTACGTTGACGCAAGATTAAAAAATAAAATAAACAAAGATATTAGCAGTTTAAGAATAGATTTAACAATTAATGATTTTGGTTTAACAAAAACATATTTCTTAGAGAAGACAAAAAAAGGTCGTCATGCATATTTAAAAAATTTAATGCCGGTAGTACTATTTTCTCCAGAACAAATAGAAATAATAGACAGAACAATGTCTATTCGCCGTGAGTATTTTGATAAATTTTTATCCGGCAAAGATTTGGAATATAAAAAACACTTAACTAATTACTTTCAGGCATTAAGAAAAAGAAATAAAATTTTAGAATCAGGTTTTAATAACCAAAACCTTGATGCAGAATTAGATTTCTGGAATAAATTTCTCATAAATAATGGATCATATTTAATTACAAAAAGGCGAGAATATGTTACGTATTTAAATTCCAATAAAAATATTGATTCTAAAGAATTTTTAATAGATTATCAAGAAAATAAATTGGTTTTAGATCGTTTTGATGAATCTTTAGCTAAAGAATTATTAATTAGAAGAACTTT
>JBBTSP010000009.1:0-10832 GCA_038064655.1 Patescibacteria group bacterium
CCGAAGTCATCTATCATCACGAAGTCTACAACCAGATGCTTTGGAATGATTTTTAAAATGCGTTTGCAAATTCTTGAATGAGTGTATTAGGAGGAGATAGGATGATCTGCAGTTTTTTTCTATCAAGATCATTTAATTGCTGATAATCATCTACAATTTCTTCAGGTAGAAGATCTCTCCTTAGAAGTTTTAGATTACCAGCAAGGATAGGAAGTCGATTTCCTTTTGATTCTAATAGTTTCTCATTCATCATTTCTTGCATTATTTTCCCCATCTTATAAAAATCTTTTCCATTTTCCGACGCCGAAGCTGATCCAACTAAAAACCCATCAACATTTCTTATAGAAAAAATTTCTTTAACATTTTTTGGATTAGCGCTACCTCCATAAAGAACTCTGACAGTTTTAGCAATATCTTTTCCATATAATTCAGCAAAAGCATTTTTTATTGCGTCATGAGCTTCTTTTATCTGTTCTGGAGTAGCGCTTTTGTCCGTTCCAATAGCCCACCTTGGCTCATATGCGACTACTGTTCCTCTAACTATTTCTGGATCAAGGTCTCCAAAAATATCTTTAATCTGTTTAGTAACAAATTCATTAGCAGCTATTCTATTTTCTGGACCATCTTTGTCTCCAGGATATCTAATATTTAAAGTTTCTCCCACACATACTAAAGGAACTAAGCCTGAAAGAGTCATTCCTAAAAACTTACTACGAACATCTAAATCTGTTTCACCTGAACGTGCTCGTAATTCAGAATGACCAAGAATACTTCCAGAAGCACCCACTCTTGCTATTTCAAAATAGCTTTCTGCTGCCGAATGTGGTCCAACAAGGGGTGATCCGTTATTGTCTGAATTAATATTTTGAGCAAAGATTTTGATTCTTACCAAATCTTGTTTATTGTCTGGCTCTATAAATGTTTTAAGATGGTTTGAGTTTTTACTATAACGTTTCCACAAAGTTTCAACCATAAGGTATTATAGGATACTTATTACCAATTTTCAAGTATTACCAGATGCTTTGGAATGATTTTTAGAGAAGTGGTAGAATTATTTTAAAATGGATACAACCAAGATTGCAATATTCAAAGGTAAACAAGTTAGAAAGGTTATTTATTTGAGTGAATGGTGGTTTTCTGTGGTGGATGTGATAAGGGTTTTAACAGATGAAATTGATTCTATGAGAGCAAGAAAATATTGGAATAAATTCGCTCAAAGACTACGAGAAGAAGGAAGCGAAGTGGTGACATTTTGTCACCAGTTGAAACTACCGGCTCCAGACGGAAAGATGCGTGAAACTGATTGTGCTAATACAGAAGGCATTTTCCGAATTATTCAATCAATTCCTTCACTTAAAGCCGAACCTTTCAAACGTTGGTTAGCTAAAGTTGGTTACGAAAGAATTCAAGAGATAGAGGATCCTGAATTGGCAACTAAAAGAACTCGAATGCTTTACAAACTCAAGGGTTATTCTGATGATTGGATTGAAAAGCGAATGAGAGGGATTACGATTAGGGAAGAATTGACCGATGAATGGCAAAAACGAGGAGCTCAAGAGAAAAAAGATTATGAAATTTTGACCGCGGAAATCTCCAAAGCCACTTTCGGCGTCACACCGAGTGATTATAAGAAAATTAAAGGATTAAAACGGGAAAACCTTCGTGACCACATGGATGATTTTGAATTAATTTTTAGTATGCTTGGTGAAAGGTCAACTACAGAAATTCACCGTAACGAAGATTCTCAGGGTGTAAAGAAACTAAAAAAAGATGCCAAAGTTGGTGGAGGGATTGCCGGCAATGCCAGAAAAGAACTCGAAAGCAAACTTGGTCGCTCAATCGTGACAAAAAAGAATTATTTAAGCCGTACAACTGGTCCAGTTGGATGAGGCTAATTTTTAGAATTTACTGTAAATATTTCTGCACATTCGCTTCATGTTCCTCCAGTGTCACGGCGTAGTGCATAACGCCGTTTTTGTCAGTCAAATAGTACCAATAAGGTGTATTTTCGTCAGCGTTTATGACGGCTTTGATAGAAGACAGACTTGGGTTAGCAATCGGTTCTGGCGGTAAGCCTTTATTTTTATAAGTGTTGAAGGGTGAATCGATTTTCAAATCGTTTTCTGTCAATTCTTTTTTCCACCAGGATTTTTCTGCCGATTGGTATCCCAAAGCATACTGAACAGACGCGTCAATCTGTAAAGGCCAGTCAGCCAGATATCTTTTCAAAATTATTCCGGCAATTTTTTCTCGGGTCACCGGTTGCCTCGCTTCTCTTTCCACCAATGACGCCAATATCAAAACCTGTTTTTCGGTCAGTTTTTTATTTTTTATTTGTATATGTAACTCTTCATCAAATTTATTTTTAAAATTATTTTTGATTATTGATAAAATAGTTTCAGCCGAAGCTGTCCTTGGGACAAGATAAGTATCAGGAAAAATATAACCTTCATCGGCCAATTTGATAAATTCAACTTCCGGGATATCTAAATTTTTTGAAATTACTTGGGCCATTTCTTCTTTACGGGTGCCTTCGATCAAAGTCACCCAAATATCAAGAGTTCCGTGGGTTAAATTATTTGCCAACTCCAACGCGGACATATTGGCAGACAGACGAAAGTCTCCGGCTTGGATTTTTCTTTCTATCCCGAGCTGTTTGACAATTAAATAGAAAACTATTTTATTTCGGATTAACCCTTCATTGGCAAGATTATTGACAATCGTGTTTAGAGGTTCACCTTGCTTGACAACAAATATTTTGGAAGTCTGATCTTTCTTATTGACAGGAAGAGAGCCCTCTTTATAAAAGAGGTAAAATGTGACCGAAGTTAAAATAAGCAGAAAAAACAATATTTTTATTTTTTTCATACTTATTCAATCTTAAAAATTGGTAAATTCTTTAGGGTTGCTTCGGCCTCTTTCAACCGGTACTTATCATCCGAATACAACACAAAAATTTCTTCATTTTTATTTACGGAATGATCAAGTTTTTTCAATAAATAAATACCAGCCTTTTTATCACCGGGCGATCCTAATATTTTGGCAATAGTATTAAGATTATGATTATTTATATCCTTTATTTTACCAGATATTGGAGAATGAAATTCAAATTTATTTTTTGCCAAAATAAGAGATTCGGAAGAAATTTGCGGATTACCACCTTGAGCTTTAACAATTTCTTGAAATTTTTTGAGGGCCATCCCGGATTCAAGAATTTTTTTTGCTTCATCCTCTCCGTTCTTGTTTCCGCCAGCCGGCGGATTCTTTTCTTTAAAACACAAATCCAAAAGCTTGCCTGCCAGTCTTAAAGATTTAGCTTCCAGGCGCAAAGGCCGATCGGTTTTTTGCTCCAGTACGTATAAAATATCACGGACTTCAAGGATTGGACCTATACCCCGGCCGGCCGGTTCAAGGGTTTCATTTATGTCACAAGTGATTTTAATACCAAAATGACGGGCTAAATTTTCAAATTTTTTAGCAACACTTTCTCCTTCGGAAAAATGATGAATCTTGGCGGTTTTACCAACAGGAATGTCAAGAACCAAGTGGGTTGTACCGGCGGCGACTTTTTTGGCCATGACAGAAATTATGATTTTGTCAAAAGACTCAAAAGAAAGCGGTTCCTCGACCCGGATAATAATATCATCAGCCGGAGCAATACCCAATTTTCCGTTCCAGGCGATGCAGCCACCTACGTTATTAACAATTTTTTCTATTTGTCTGGGGGTAAATTCAACAGATGCAATTGCCTCCATCACATCGGCCGTGCCGGCCGGCGTCGTAATTGCCCGTGAAGAAACTTTTGGGATTTTAAATCCGGCCGCGGCAATAATCGGGACAATAATCATAGTCGTTCTTGTGCCGGCGATACCGCCAACAGAATGTTTATCGGCCACAATACCTTTGAATTTAAGTTTATTTCCGGTTTCAACCATGGCTTTGGTAAAGAAAAAAAGTTCCTGGGGAGTATAGCCTTCCTTAAATGACGAGGCAACAAAATATGTGGTCAAAACATCGGAAAGTTTTTCGTGGGCGATTTCGTCCATAATGGCATAAACTTCCTGATAATTTAATTTCTTTCCCAGCAGTTTTTTTTGAATCGCCTCAATCGCCATTAATTTTTCTTTGTCATCATTCATATTGAATATAAATTTCGGTAAATTTTTTTTGGTATTCTTTCAGTTTTAAAATTAATGACGTCAGTAAATATATTTCTTTTAGATTAAATAACCAGGATAGGAATAAGTACAGTGAAAAATGAATCAAGGTAACCGTCGAAAGCAGGAAAAAGACATTGATAGTTCTTGTTGTATCAAAAATCAAACCATCCAAAAATTTCATCGAAAAATAACTGATAAATGCCGATAAAAAGGCGGAAAAAAACATCTTGCCGATTTCAACAAAAATAGATCTCAAGCCCAATCCTTTTAATCTCATGGAAATAATGATGAAAAGGACGGAGGAATTAACAATCATAGAGACAGAAAAAGATAAAGCCAAAGCCCAGACCGGCAGATGAAAAACAAAGATGGACAGCAAGCTTAGAACCGTATTAACTAAGATGGAAAATACGCTGACATAAAAAGGTGTCCGGCTGTCATGCATACTATAAAAACAACGGGTTAAAAAATAATAACAGCCATGAAAAGGCAGGGATATGGAAAAATAAGATAAGGTGACGGCGGTTGAGACGGTCGCCTCCCAGTCAAATTTTTGGCCACCGAAAAAAAGACGGACTAAAGGAGTTCGGGCAAAGACAAATAAAAAAGCAATCGGAATAGTCAGATAAAATAAATTCAGAAGAGAGTCATAAATTATTTTTTTGTATTCATCTATTTTTTTTTCCTGGAACATTTCTGTCAGGTAAGGAAGGGACGCCTGTCCAAAAGCAATTCCGATCACGGACACAGGTAAAAGTTGAAGATGTTGAGCAAGGTAAAAGACCGTGTAGGCACCCGAACCAAGCAAAGTGGTCAGTGTTAAATCTATCGTTGCATCAATTTGGGCCACGATGACGGTAAAAGCCCGCGGGATAACCATTTTGATGAATTCAGTCAATCCCTTGGTTCTTTTTAAAATAAACTGATAGCTAAAATCAGAACTAAAAAACAACGGGATTTGAATAACAAAAAGGAAAAATGCTCCGATGACGACACCCCAAATAGGGGCGAAGAGAAATAAGGTGGGATAAAGAAATATTGTTGTTATGATAATTGCCAAGTTGTAAATAATCGGAGCCAAGGCGGAGAGGAAAAAAGTTTTATTTGCCTGACCGATACCGGTTAAAAAATTACCTAAAACAAAAAATGGCAGTTGACCCAAAAGCAGCAATCGGGAAAGATTAATTATTTTTTCCATTTTGGCCAGGTCGTATCCGGGTGTTAAGGCAGGAATGATGCGATCAAGAAATAATGAAATAATTACGACAAAAACCGTTAAAAGAATAAAGATTAGGTTGACAATAGAAGAAATATTTTCTGATAGTTCCTTTTTGTTATTTTTGTATTTGAGATAGATTGGAATAAAGGTTGAGGTAAGGGCTCCGGTAATCAGGATTTCAAAGATGATATCCGGTATCCGAAAGGAAGCAAAAAAAATATCAAGTTCTTCTTTATTAAAATAACCGGCCAAGATACGGTAACGTAAAAAGCCAAAGAGGCTGGTCAGAACAATCATAAAAGACAGCAGAACCGCCGAAGAAAAAATACTTTTTTGTTGGGCGAATATGAAGTTCTTGGTGTTTTTAAAAAATCTTTCCACGATTAAATTATACATCATTCTTTATGGTGTTAAGATTTTCTTCGAAAAACATTGACTAGTTGAATTGCATTTGGAAATTCTGCAACAGTTGATAGTCCCGAAATGCTTTCTTCTTGAATATAACAATTGTAAGTACAACCCGGGCATTTTACACTAGTATCTCTAAATAACGGATCTAATAGTTGAAGTGAAAGCTGATCGGGTGATATATTTAGCAAATTTACTTGACGGGGAAATTCCTGACAAGGACCAGCAAAGCCATCGGAATCTAAAGTAAGATATCCTCTCCCCTTTTTTTTACCGTCAACCCCTCTAAAATTAGAAGCACAGTGCCAGGATTGCGTTATACCTTTAGAATCTTCTTTAAGGTTAAAAAGCGTCCATAAATAACTGAAAGTTGTTGCCACTCTTCCAGTCGTTAATTTTTTGAAAGCCAACCAGGGTACAATTTCCTTTAATTGTTCTCTAGAAGGGGTATCAGAGGGAGAAGCACTAGAGAATAATCCGCCCGGCACTTCTGGTGAACAGACAAGAGGAGACAAAAAAATGCCATTTTCTATTACAGTTCTTGCCAGAGTCCTGAAATCGTCAAGATTAGTTCCATTTGTTAATACTGTATTTACAACTGGTATTATTCCAAAATCTTTTGCTACAGAAAGAAGACGCATAGCTTTTTCCAAATCTTTTTTTGGAGAGTTTGGATAGCTGTCAATAGAATAAGCCAAATAACTTAAACCAGCCTCGCTCAACTGTTGTATCAATTCCTCTGTTAATCCCCAGCCGTTAGTAATCACATCAACAAAAAATCCAGCCTTTGAAGCGTCTTGTACCGCTCCAATAAGATTGTCAGGTTTAAGAGTTGTTTCACCACCTAAAATACTAAGCACAGCATTATCTTGACTTAATAACCAGAGTTTTGCCAATGCCTCATTGCGTTGTTGAGGATCCATATTTTTAGTTTTTTGTTTTGGCACTTTGCAAAAATAACAACCTAAATCACATCCGTGCTCGAGATACCAATTAACAAATCTTAATTTTTCAGGTTTAGGTTTTAACCAGATTCTTGCCTTATCAATATTTCTTCCTAATTCTCTAAGCATAGTTAAAGAAAATTAATTTTAAGTATATAATACAGTTTTGTGCATAGTTACCCACAGAGTAATTATCAAATTTTTCCGGTTTACCTGTTTATTTTATGGTAATTTTAGTCTGGTCCCGCCTTAGGCGGGAGACATCACATGTTAAATATTAGGATAATTTTATCAGGGTGGATTACAGTGAAATAGCCCTTGACATCAAGAAGAATTTGGTTGATAATGGAAACATATGGTGTTTTTTGGTGAATATCAAATTAACTTTTCAGGTTCGGGTCGTTTGCTCTTACCTAAAAAAGTCAGAGAACTACTCAAAGGCAATACTTTTATCTTAACTAAAGGTTTTGGTATTTGTTTGGCCGGCTATGACAAGGATGATTGGGAAAAAAGAGCAGTAGAACTTTTAAATCCTTCACTTCTCCAGCCAACCGATATGGAAAACAGGCGATCAATATTTTCCTCTTTGGTTTATTTGGAGATTGATGAGCAAGGAAGATTTGTTATTCCCAAGAGTCTTTTAGATTATTGTCAGTTAAAAGAAAAAACCGTTGTTATAGGTGTTGGCGACCATTTTGAAATATGGGATCAGGCGGCATGGCAGAAATATCAGAAAGAAATAAATAGAAATAAATAGAAATTATGCACACACCGGTACTTTTAGAACAAGTGATGGAAGGGTTGGACGTCAAGAAAAACGGTTTGTATATTGATGCGACGTTTGGGGAGGGAGGGTATAGCAAAGCAATATTGGAAAAAGGTGGAAAAGTGTTAGGAATTGATTTGGATAACGAGCAATTAACTAAAGATCTGGATTCCCGCCTGCGCGGGAATGACATTGTTCTCGTTGAAGGAAACTTTGGGGATATTGAAAGAATTGCTAAAGAGAATGATTTTTTCCCGGTAGATGGAGTTGTTTTTGACTTAGGCTTATCGATGAGGCAGATTAACCAGTCGGGAAAAGGGTTTTCGTTTAAGAAACTTAACGAACCGTTAGATATGAGAATAAGTGAAAAAACGGAGATGACGGCAAAATATTTATTAAATCGACTGTCCGAATCGGAGCTATATGAAGTTTTTGCAAAAAATTCCGAAGAGATCAATTCACAAAAAATCGCCCGGGAAATTGTTGTCAGACGCCAATTTAGGAAGTTGGAAACAGTAAATGATTTGACAAATTGCATTGATCGGGCCGTTGGAAAACAAGATAACAACGCTTATAAACGGATTTTTCAGGCTTTAAGGATTCAGGTTAACGACGAATTTGAAAATTTAAAGAACGGATTAGCTGGGGCAGTAAAAATTATTAAAAATGATGGAAAAATTGCCGTTGTCACTTTTCATTCTTTGGAAGACAGGATTGTTAAAAATTTTTCAAAAAATCCCGGAATAAAACTTTTAAACAAAAAGCCGATCATAAACAGGAGAGGCAGAAATTTTGAAAAATCGGCAAAGTTAAGAATTTTAATCCCTGAAGTAGAACAAAGTTCACTTCAGGGTTAAGTTATATTTAAGAGCCAATTTTATGAAAAAAATATTTTTAAAAACAACTTGGTTGATAATGGCAATATTAGTTTTTGCCAATCTTTTTACTTTTATTTCCGGTATCGTTTTAAGTGACGAAATAAATAGCTTTGAACAAAAAACCATAAATTTGCATAAAATTAACCTGACTTTGGAAAAGGAGGCAGCCAATCTTGGTTCGCTGAAATTTGCGCGGGAAAAAGCAAAAGAATATAGTTTTGACAATACTTCAACGCCTCAGTCGCTTGATAAATTAGGTTATGCTTACCGGCCCGTAAAAAATGAAAATTAAAATAGTTTTTCTTTTTTTTATTGTTTTTTATTTGGCAATCATTGTCCGACTGTTTCTTCTTCAGGTGGTTTATTCACCCGCCAATAAAAGTTCCTATTTAAAAACAACCAAAATTAATCCGGTCAGAGGCAGGATTTACGATAAAAATAATCATCCTTTAGTGTTAAATCAGAACAGCTATCAACTGTTTTTGGAACCCAAAAAAATAGATGACAAAGACAAGCTTACTCATTTGTTAAGTGAGGGTTTGGAGGTGGAGGAAGCATCGATTTCAGCCAAACTTGATATGTCCAAATATTGGCTGGCGATTCGGGGAGGGTTGACCCAAGAACAAAAAGATAAAATTGACAAGCTAAAATTAAAAGGTGTCGGTTTTGATTATCAGACCAAACGTTTTTATCCCGAAGCTTCTTTATCAGCCCACCTGGCGGGTTTTTTGGGTAAAAATGACCAAGGTGAAGATGTCGGTTATTTGGGACTGGAGGGATTCTATGACCGTGATTTACGGGGTTTACCGGGATTTGTTGAGACAGAAAGGGATATCATCGACCGTCCGATTTTAATCGGTGTTCAACAGAGAGTGGAGCCGGAAAATGGACGTGATTTGATTTTGACGATAGATAAGACGGTCCAGGAAATAAGCAAAAAGAAATTATCAGAGGGACTTGATCTATACAAAGCAAAAAAAGGCTGTGTCATTACTGCCGATCCAAAAACGATGGCGATTTTGGCCCTGGTATGTCTGCCTGATTATGATCCGGAAAAATACTATTTATTTACTGAAGATTTTTACAAAAATTCGGCTATTTCCGATCTTTATGAGCCGGGTTCGATTTTCAAGCCTTTGATTATGGCGGCGGCAGTGGAAGAAAAAAAAATTAAACCAGACGATATTTATGATGAAACCGGGCAAGTCTCAGTCGGAGAATATAATATAAAGACATGGAATGACAAGTATGAAGGAAAGATCACAATGACAAGGATTTTGGAAAAATCATCAAATGTCGGTATGGTTTATGTTGGCGAAAAATTGGGTAATAAAAACATCTATAACTATTTAGATAAATACGGGTTTGGCCAACTGACCAACATCGATCTTCAAGGGGAAGTTTCCGGATATTTAAAACCCAGATCCGATTGGTACCCGATTGATTATTCGACCGTGACTTTTGGACAAGGGATTGCCATCACTCCGATTCAAATGATAAGAGCTTTTGCCTCAATCATAAACGGCGGTTTTTTAATGAAACCATATGTGGTGCAGAAAATCGTGTCAGGCAGTAGAGTGACGGAAATAAAACCCAAAATTGAAAAAAGGATAATCTCTTCGCTGACTTCCGAGATGATAAAAAAAATGTTGGTTTCGACGGTTGAAAATGCCGAAGCAAAATGGTCGCGGCCAAAAGGATACGTAATCGGTGGAAAAACCGGAACCGCCCAAGTACCAATTAAAGGCCACTATGATCCTTCAAAGACAATCGCTTCTTTCATTGGATTTGTTCCGGCCTCAGATCCGAAATTTCTTACCTTCGTTGTTCTTTATGAACCTAAAAGTTCACCGTGGGGATCAGAGACTGCCGCGCCGCTTTTTTTTGAAATCGCAAAACAACTTATAGTATACTATGGCATATTACCAAGCCAGTAAAAGTAAGAAGATAGAAGATAGGAATGGAAGCGGGTTAGGAATTTTGAAGATAGAAATTAGAATAAATCTAACTTCTTACATCTATTTTCCTAACTCGTTTCCATACCCAATTTCTATTTTCTAATTTCAATTATGCAAAAGCTTAAGAACATCTATCATTTCTTTCAAGCGATATTAGCCAATATCTGGTATGGCTTTCCAAGCCGTCGCCTCAAAGTAATTGGTGTAACCGGTACTGATGGGAAGACGACGACGACTCATTTGATTGCGCATATATTGAAAACGGCTGGAAAAAAAGTTTCATTTGTTTCTTCAGTTGTTGCTGATGGCTTTCATGTGACAACCCCAAGTTCATTTGCTCTGCAAAAATTATTAAAACAATCAGAAGATAATCATGATGAGTATTTTGTTTTGGAGACAACTTCGCATGCCTTGGATCAAAATAGAGTTTGGGGGATTAAATATGAAATTGGGGTTATTACCAATATAACTCACGAACATCTTGATTATCATAAAAATT
>JBBTSP010000009.1:10932-17596 GCA_038064655.1 Patescibacteria group bacterium
GAAATTGGGGTTATTACCAATATAACTCACGAACATCTTGATTATCATAAAAATTTTGAAGACTATGCGAAGACAAAATTTAAATTATTAAAAATGGCAAAAATCGGTATAAAAAATACAGAAAAAATCGAAAACCTCATTAAAAAAATTCCTGATTTAACGAAATTCAATCAATATAACTATTCATCTGCCTACACTGTTTGCCATCAATTAGGTTTATCAGACGAGATTATTTTGAAAGCAATGAAGACGTTTCAACTTCCGAAAGGAAGACTTGATCTTGTTTATGACAAAGATTTTAAGGTGATAATTGATTTTGCCCATACTCCAAATGCTTTTGAGAATTTGTTACCGGAGATAAAACGTCAATATGTAAAAAAAGGCGGGAAATTAATTCATATCTTTGGTTCGGCCGGGCGCCGGGACGTCACAAAAAGACCGTTAATGGGCGAGGTTAGCGGAAAGTACAGTGATCGGATAATTCTTACGGAAGAAGATTACAGAACGGAAGACCCAAAAGATATTTGTCAACAAATTGCCTCAGGAATAAAGAATAAAAATTATCAAATCATTCTTGATCGGCAAGAGGCGATTAATCAGGCAATAACAATTGCAAAAAAGGGTGACGTAATAATCTTGACAGGTAAATCACATGAAAAGAGCTTGTGCCGGGGAAAGACAGAAGAGCTGTGGGATGAATATAAGGCAGTTAAAAAGGCATTAAAAATATGATTACATACGATTCCAGTCGGAAAATTTTTTATTCTACCCTAATCAACGATGATAGGTTCTTTGGCGGTTTTGGGACGAGGGAATTGGGTGACGGAAGAAAAGCGGAGAATATCTTTAATTTTTTTCAAAATAATTGGCCCAGTTTTAAAACAATCGTTATCCCGGAACAGATTCATTCAACTAACGTTTCGGTTTTCAGCCCCAATTTAATGGATAACATTGAAAGAGTTCCGGAGACTGATGGAGTGATTACAAAAGATTCAAATTCAGCATTGACGGTGATTACGGCCGACTGTTCACCGGTCATGTTTGTCGAAAAAAAACAGGGGATCATCGGAATCTCTCACCAGGGTTGGCGGGGAAGTGTTAAGCGGCTTGGACAAAAAATGATTAAAAAAATGATTGAATTGGGGGGAAAAAAAGAAAATATATTTGTGACAATCGGTCCGTCTATAGGTCAGTGTTGTTATGATGTCGAGGATGAGCGTTACTATCAGTTTGTAGAGGAATTTGATGGTTATGCCGATAAAATTTTTCATCGTCACCAAGGAAAACTCCATCTTAATTTATCGCTCCTGAATTATTTACAAGTAAAAGAAGTAGGTATTCCCATAAAAAACATTGACCATTTTCCTTTTTGCACCCGTTGTGACAAAAAGCGCTTCTTTTCCTTCCGGCGGAACAAAAAACAGGATTATGGGGAGATGTTTAGCTTCATTGTAAAGAGTAATGGAGTATAATTATACCTTAGAATGTTAAAACAAGCTAAAAATATATTTTTTCTAGGGATAAAGGGGGTGGCGATGGCGAATCTTGGCGTAATTTTGAAGAAAATGGGAAAAAAAGTCACCGGTTGTGACATTGAAGAAGAATTTATTACGGATAAACTGCTTCAGAATAATAAGATTCATTGGACAACCGGGTTTGATCCCCATCAACTTCCCAAACAAACAGATTTAATTGTCTATTCAGCCGCCCATGGCGGGACAAATAACCCTTTAATTATTGAGGCAAAAAAAAAGAAGATCAATATTATTTCTCAGGCGCAATTGATGGGTAAGTTGATAAAACAGTTTGAAACGAAAATAGCAGTTTGCGGCTGTCACGGAAAGACGACAACATCATCTTTGTTGGTTTATGCGTTAAATAAATTAAAACAGGAACCAAGTTATTTAGTCGGTGTTCCTTTTTTCACTGGTTATCAGGGAGGAGATTTTCAAGGAAAAAAATACTTTGTCATTGAAGCCGATGAGTATGGAGTCAATCCGCCAGTAGATAAAACCCCGAAATTCCACTTATTAAATCCCGACTATATCATTGCGACCAACATTGATTTCGACCACCCGGACGTTTATACGGATATTGAGGAAACAAAGAAAGCATTCGTAAAATTTTTTGCTGACAAAAAGCTCATAGCCAATATAGATGATCAAAATTTACTTCAATGTATCAATACATTGAAGGCTATAACGTATGGAGAATCTGAAAAAGCCGATTACCAAATAATCAACTATAAAATCAGTGAAGAAGAGACTACTTTTGAAATAAAAAATGTCGGGGAGTTTAAGATCTCTCTTTTTGGAAAACATAATATTTCCAATGCGACTGCCGTCATTGTCCAACTCTTAGAATTGGGATTTAAAGCCGAAGAAATAAAAAAATCCCTGATCGGTTTTGCCGGTGCGGAAAGACGATTTGAAAAAATTTATTTTAAAAACGATATTTATCTGTTTGATGATTACGCTCATCACCCGGCCGAAATCGCAGCAACAATCAATGCCGCCAAAACAAGGTTTAAAAACAGGCGAATAGTTGTTATTTTTCAACCCCACACTTATTCGCGCACGAGTATGCTGTTAAAAGAGTTTAGTGAGAGTTTGTCACTATCTGATATCAGTTTAATTCTTCCGATTTTTGCCTCAGCCAGAGAAAACGCTAAAGACTTCAACGTTTCCTCGAAGGATATTGTAGCCAAAATTAAAGACAGTCTTAAAGAAGACAGTCTTAATAAAGACTGTCTTTATTTCGAGTCAAATGAACAGTTAATTAATCAACTGGACAGGATATTGAAAGAAGGAGATGTGGTATTTACGATGGGGGCAGGAGATGTCTATAAACTAAAGAGCGAGTTAATAAAAATAATAAATCATAAATCATCCTCCTTCGCCAAGGCTTCGGAGGACAGGCAAAAATTACATATTGAGAGAAATAAAAATTTAAATCAATTTAATACTTTAAGAACTTCGGCGATTGCGGAATATTTTTTGGAAGCGAAGACGAGGGAAGATTTAGTTGAAGGGAAAAAGTTTGCTTTGGAAAATAATTTATCTCTATTTATTTTGGCGGGTGGTTCTAATCTTGCGATAGTTAAAGAAAAAATCTCAGGGTTAGTTATTAAAAATAATTATAAAGAGTTAAAGGTAATCAAGGAAACTGATACCGATGTTCTTCTTTCAGTCTCTTCCGGCTATCCTGTTTCTTTGTTGGTAAACGAAACAATTAATAGTGGTTATCAAGGTTTCGAATATCATAAGGGATTGCCGGGAACAGTCGGTGGTGCAATTTATATGAATTCAAAGTGGACAAAACCGGAAAGTTATTTCGGAGAAAATCTAATATATGCTTATCTTGTCAACGGCCGTGGACAAGATAGAAAAGTTGATAAAAGTTATTTTAAGTTTGCTTATGATTACAGCATTTTACAGAAGACAAAAGAAGTATTATTAGAAGCGGTATTCAGGTTAAAAAAAACTAACCCAAAAATTCTCAAAAAAAAATCAGAATCGGCCTTTGAGTATCGGAAAAAAACTCAACCAATCGGAGTCAAGACTTCCGGTTGTTTTTTTAAAAACGTTGACGGAAAGTCAGCCGGACAGATGATTGACCAGGCGGGCTTGAAGGGTTTTGAAGTTGGAGATTTTTTTATCTCACCGATCCACGCCAACTTTATCATCAACCGTGGTAACGGACAGTCGAAAGATTTGTTGAAATTAGTTAAGATAATAAAAGAGAGGGTAAGGCAGAAGTTTGGGGTGGAATTGGAAGAAGAGGTAATAATTATATGACAGATTCATATTTAATTTCCGGTGGTAAATCGCTGAAAGGTGAAATTATTTTGTCCGGTGCCAAAAATGTGGCTTTGAAAACCATCATTGCCGCCTTAATGTTTAAGGGTGATGTCGTCTTAAAAAATATCCCAAGGATCAATGACGTTTTGGACTTAATCGAGCTGATAAAATCATTAGGCGCAAAAGCAGAATTTAAAGAAAAAAATACTTTGGTAATCAATAGCGGAGGTTTAAAAAGTAATCGGGTAGATCTGCAGTATGGCTCAAAGATTCGAGTTTCTTTTATGTTGATAGCTCCTTTGCTTCATCATTTCGGCGAGTGCTTTGTCCCCAATCCAGGCGGCTGTCGGATTGGTGCCAGACCGATTGACAGGATTGTCAATGGCTTAATTGCTTTGGGAATAAAAGTTAACTATGATTCTAAAACAGGTTATTATCACGTAAAAATTATCAAAAAACCAAAAGGAAATTATCGTTTTGAAAAACCCAGCCATACCGGTACGGAACTTTTGATGATGATCGGATTGATGACAGATGGAAAAGTAGAGATCGATAATATTGCCAATGAACCGGAAATAGATGATCTTATTTTGTATTTAAATGCAGCCGGCGCTAATATTTTGGAAGAAAAAAATAAAATCACCGTCAGTAAAAGTCCGCAGTTAAAACTAAAAGAAGCCTTCACTATTATGTCAGACCGCAATGAATTGGTAACCTACGCCACTTTGGTTGTTGCAAGCGGTGGGGATGTTACAATCGGTCCGATTAATGAAAATTTAATTACTTCATTTTTGGAAATTATGAAAAAAGCGGGAGCAGGTGTTGAAGAAATATCAAATTTTAAGTACAGGTTTTTTTATCAAGGAAAAATAAAGCCGGTTGATATTGAAACTTCTCCGCATCCGGGATTTATGACCGACTGGCAACCAAATTGGGCGATATTGATGCTTATGGCAAATGGATCGTCGGTAATTCATGAAAGGGTTTTTGAAAATCGTTTTTCTTATGTTGAAGAACTTAATAAACTCGGAGCGAAAATAAATTTTATTGATATAAAAGTTGAAAATCCGGAATTTGTCTATCACTTCAACCATGAAAAAGACAAAACATATCAACAGACGATTAAAATAAAAGGACCATCAGAGCTACATAATGCCGTTTTAAACATAGCTGATTTACGGGCAGGGGCGGCCTTAGCTTGTGCGGCCTTGTTGGCTACTGGTGAATCGATTGTCAACGGTGCGTCAATCCTGGAGCGAGGTTACGAAAACTTCGTAGAAAAAATAGGTAAGTTGGGAGGAGAGATAAAAAAGATATAATTATTATTTTCGTGAAGCAACTGTTTGTTTTTTATTAAATTTTGGACACGTTCTTACTAATTTTTTTCCACGAAATTCTAAAGTATCGGAGTGGTCAGCATAAGTTTGTTCATTTACGAAATGAAAAAAACAACCTTTTTTAAAATCTCCGGAATACATTGCTCTTTCAACATCTAAATACATTGGATTAGAAAAAGCGAGAGATAAAACAGGCCTATTTAATTCCCAACCAAAATTTCCTAATTCTTTAAGTATTTCAGATATTTTTTTACCTCCAAGATGTATTATTTCCGATGGTTTTTTTGTTTCAGTCATAATAAAAAATTTATTTAATAAGTTTAGCAAGATAAGGTAACGCAAAAACAACTCCACAGCACAATGCAGTTCCTGCAATTACTCCGCAAGTCAAAAGCTGTTTAGTTGTAAATTCTAAAGTAGGACGTGTAACGTCTACCACATGTTTAGTTTCAGGCCATTTGAAACCGATTAAATGTTCCCCTTCTAGACTTCTAAACCCATTTTTATATTTAATCCATGGCATGGCAGTATTCTACTACTACTACTACTACTACTTGTCAATGGGATATCGAAAGTTTTTTGTTGTTGAGATAGTCTAAAATACTACTTTTGTAGGTTATAAGCGGTGGACAAGATTTTATGGATGTGTATAAAATAGGGTCAGTCCTTATAAGGACTGACCCTAAATATTAAATATGCCGGCAAAAAATTCTATAAAAACTTATATCAAGAACGGATTTTATCATATATATAATCGTGGAGTTGAAAAACGAAATATTTTTTTAGATGAACAAGATTATCGTGTTTTTCTGTCTTATTTGAAAATATATCTTTCTCCAAAAGAAGACTCTGTCAATAACGTAAACAGTAACGAAAACTTAGATTATGAAGATAAGAATATTCAAATTTCAAAATTATACACGTTAAATAATTTCTTCAATAAGATAGGTCTCATTAGTTACGTTCTCATGCCTAATCACTTTCATTTGGAGTTACAACAAACAAACAAAAAAGACATAGAAATATTTATGCGCAGTCTGATTACAAAATATACGATGTATTTTAATAGAAAATATAAACGGGTTGGACCTTTATTCCAAGGTAGATATAAAGCAGTTTTGATTTTAGGAAGTGAATATTTATTACATTTGAGCTGCTACATTCATGTTAATCCATTGGAGCAATTAACAAAAGGCCAGCAATTACAATCATATCCTTGGAGTAGCTACCCGGCTTATGTTAATAACCTAAAAATCAAATGGTTAAAAAAAGATTTTATACTCTCAAGTTTTATAAATAACCAAAATAATTTACCTGGTTCTTACAAAAAGTTTGTTGAAGAATATATTAAAAAATTGGAAGAAAATAATAAAGCGCATAAAGACTTGCTTTTAGATTAGGGACTCTCCTTATAGGGTCAGTCCTTATAAGGACTGACCCTTGCTACTTGTTAATTACGAAAGGTTTCTTTTTATGATAAAATATACCCATGAAAAAGATAAAAAACATTCTTTTATTGGCTGGAGG
>JBBTSP010000009.1:17696-49405 GCA_038064655.1 Patescibacteria group bacterium
AAAAATCATATCAAAGGTGAAGTTTTGATCGTTAATGCCAGTGATTTGATTAACTATTCCATAGTTTCAAAATTGAGCTTGTTAATTAATCAAGGGAACAAATTAATTTTGGTCGGGAAAAAATTCAATGAATATTTTCCCGGAGGCTATTTAAAATTTAATGATAATAACAAGATAGTTGAAGTTATTGAAAAACCAGCCAAGGACAGACTGCCTTCTTCAATCGTCAAATTGGTCTTTGATTATTATTCTGACATTAATATTCTCCTGAAATATTTTTCCGAAATAAAAACAAAAAACGACGATCTCTATGAGTCGGCAATCAATAAATTATTGTCCGACGATTTAAAACAATCACACCTTCTTTACGATTCGTACTGGTATGGTTTAAAATATCCCTGGCATGTTTTGATAATGATGAAAAACTTCTTATTAAATATTAAAGAAAGTAAAATTTCTCCAACGGCAACAGTTTCTGAAAAAGCCTTGATTACCGGTCCGGTAATAATCGGTGATAATGTTAAAATCGGCGATTTTTGCAAAATAGTCGGGCCGGTATTTATTGGTGATAACACTATCATAGGCGATTATTCAATGGTCAGGGAAAGCCAGATAGGCGAAGATTGTTTAATTGGATCTTTTACCGAAGCGGCACGGTCATATATTGCCAATAATGTTTTTTTGCACCGTAATTATGTAGGCGATTCTGTTTTGGACAATGACGTCATGTTTGGCGCACAGGCAGTGACCGGAAATTTGAAATTTGACGGGGAGAAAATTTACTCTTTTGCTGATGAAGAAAAAGTTGATACTAACATGAATAAATTGGGCGCAATAATCGGAAAACTTTCCAAAGTCGGCGTCAACTCAACGATTTTTCCGGGAGTAAAAATAGGGAAAAAAACTTGGATAGGGCCGGGGGAAAAAGTAAAATATGATCTTGAAGATAAAACTTATTTGGCTAATGGGGAAGAGAAGAAAAATTTAAAAATATGAAAAAAATAACTGTAATTGGCGGAGGGACAGGAACGTTTGTTGTTTTGTCAGGCCTAAAGAGATACCCTTTGGATTTATCGGTCGTCGTGACAATGATGGATTCGGGTGGATCAACCGGACGACTTCGAGACCAACTGGGTATTTTACCGCCGGGAGATTTGCGTCAGTGTTTAGTGGCTTTATCCGATGCGCCGGTTCTTTGGAGAAAACTATTTCTTTATCGTTTTGAAAAGGGTGATCTTAAGGGACATAATTTCGGCAATATTTTTTTAGCGGCCTTAGAAAAGGTCAGTTCTTCTTATGATAAAGCAATAGATACTGTTTCCTATGTTTTAAAAACAAAAGGCAAGGTAATTCCGGTCACTCACAATAAATTACATCTGGTCGCCCAATATGAAAATGGCAATAAGATAACCGGTGAGGGATTAATCGATGAAAATCACGCGGAAAAATCACGGATAATAAATGCTTATCTGGAACCAAAAGGAAAAGTAAATCCAAAAGCGGTAAAAAGCATCGTTGAGTCCGACTTTATTGTTATTGGGCCGGGTGATTTATATACAAGCATTATCCCGGTTTTGCTGGTTCACGGCGTCAAGGAAGCAATTAAAAAAAGCAAGGCAAAGATTGTTTATATTATGAATCTGATGACCAAATCGGGTCAAACTACTAGTTATAAAGCTTCAGACCATCTTAAGGATTTGAGCCATTATTTAGGATGTCAGCCGGATTATGTATTGATTAACAATGGAAATATTTCTTCCGGCATTTTAGAAAGTTACCGGCGCTATAATGAAGTAAGAGTGGAAAATGATTTAAACAAAAACGGATATAAGATATTGGAAACAGATCTGGTTGACAACAAAAAAATAGAAAAAAACAGTTCCGACATTTTATACAGGAGTATATTACGTCATGATTCGGAGAAGGTCGCTGAAATTTTAGTTAAAATTTTTGATAAGGTCCGACCCTATGTTTAAAAAACACACGATTTCTATAAAAAATGCTTTTAACGGTTTGGTTTGGTCATTGAAAACCCAGCCAAATTACCGGATTCATCTGTCTTTGTCTTTGCTGGCATTGGTGTTGGGCTTTTGGCTGAAAATTTCTTACACTGAGTTTTTAATAATTATTTTTTTAATTACGGTTGGATTGGTCATAGAAACCATCAATACGGCCATCGAATCGACGACTGACGCGATTGATACAAAAATAAGGGAAGATATAAGAATCAGCAAGGATGTCTCAGCCGCCGCTATGTTAATCTATGCGATTGGGGAGACGATAATTGCGTTGATGATTTTTGTGCCAAAATTTATTTAAAAACAATGTCAACATATTTATTTGCCGTATTTTCATCTTTCTTATTAAACTTTTTCCTGATAGTTCCTTTTATTAACTTCCTTTATCAGATGAAATTTCAAAGACAGCAACAAAAAACCAAAGACTTTTTAAACCGCCCGACTCCAATTTTTGACCGTTTCAATAAAGATAAGAACGGAACCCCGATTGGTGGAGGAATTTTGATTCTTTTAACAACGGTTTTTGTCTTCTTCTTTTTTATTTTTATGTACTCAATTTTTAAAAAGAATATTTTCAGTAACTATCCGTCAGCCACAATGGAAATAATTATTATCATTTTTACTTTTTTATCATTTGGGATTTTGGGATTTTTGGACGATTTCAAAAAAATATTTCCTTTGAAAAAAGGCCAATTCTTCGGTTTAAGATTTAGACATAAGTTTATTATTGAGTTGATATTATCTTTGATTATTTCATATTTACTGTTTTTTAATCTTAAAATCGGCATCATATATATTCCATTTTTCGGAGTTTTTAATATCTCTTATTTTTATATTCTGTTTTCTTCTTTTGTAATTATGGCCTTTGCCAATGCCGTAAACATCACCGATGGCTTAGATGGACTGGCCAGTGGGATTTTGCTTTTTACTTTGGTCGGTTTTTGGGTGATATCCCGGTCAATTTTGGATGTTCCTACTTCATTATTTATTGCCGCTTGGCTGGGTGGACTGATGGCATTTCTTTATTTTAATATTTATCCGGCAAGAATTTTTTTGGGCGATACCGGATCTTTGTCATTCGGGGCCACTTTTGCCGTTATTGGTTTAATCTTAGGTAAGGCATTCGCTCTGCCGATTATTGGAGGAGTTTTTATTATTGAGATAGGCTCTTCTTTGATTCAAATTGTTGGAAAAAAATATTTTCATCGAAAACTTTTACCGGTAGCTCCTTTTCATCTTTACCTTCAAAATAAAGGTTGGGAAGAGCCAAAAATAGTGATGCGCCTTTGGTTGATCTCAATCGTCTTTGTCATCTTCGGGTTAATGATTGCGTTTATGAAGTAGCAACTTTGGAATACGCTAACGCTATTAGTGACATCCCAGGGAATCCAGGGATAACCTTTGCTGAAACATAATCTGGCTCTGTAGAAATAACTTCTTCGTGACCCGTTTCCTTTATATGTTCTAGTCTTAAAGCAGTTGCGATTGCGGATAATCCTGGTCGATACTTATTATCCATAGGTATCTCAACATAAACCTGATTACAAGCTTCTCCTCCACACATTATTTGAGCAGTTTTTTGTGATGGTACTTGTTGATTCATATATGAAAGCATATTCTACTACTACTACTACTACTTGTCAAGGGGCACTACGAAAGGATTATTTATGGTTTGATAAATCAAACCACTACGAAAAAATCGTTAATTATGGCGCATAGGTAAATTAAACGAAATTATTCTATAATATAATTATGGGTTCACAATTAATTAATGACTTAAAAAATAAATACTTTGGAAAAAAAATTCTTGTTGTTGGGCTTGGTTTACAAGGTGGGGGAGTAGGGATTGCTAAATTTTTTTCAGAACTGGGAGCGAAAGTGACCGTGACTGATAAAAAAGACGAGAGTAAGTTACTTCAATCGATTAATCGATTGAAGTATTTGAATATTCAGTTTCATTTAGGCGGACATAAAGTTGAAGACTTCTTAAATGCTGATGTTATATTTATGGGGCCATCAGTGCCATGGACAACCTACGAGGTTGTACAGGCTCAAAAAAAAGGAATACCTGTTGAAATGGAGATGTCTTTCATCGCAGCCAACTATCCCGGGAAAATGATAGGCATAACCGGAACCCGTGGTAAATCAACTACGACTCATTTGATTTATAATCTTCTCAAGGAGTCTGGATTTAAAGTTAATCTTGGCGGTGGGTTGCCGGGAATTTCAACAATTGAGTACTTAAAAAAAGCTGATAAAAATAGCTGGCTGGTGGCTGAACTTTCCTCTTGGACATTATCAGGATTTCACCGAAAAAAAATGAGCCCCCATATTGCAGTATTCACCAATTTTTATCCGGATCACCTGAACTATTATAAAAGTTTGGAAGATTATTTTTATGACAAGCAGGCGATCTATCAGTATCAAAAAAAAGGAGATTATTTAGTTGCAAACAATAATTTAGTAAAAAATATAGACTCGGCGACGCAAATTTTTCAGAAAACCTACAAAACTGAAAAATTTTCTTTCGCCTCGTCTGTAATATTTTTTACTAAACAGGATTTTCCTTATAAATTGGCATACCTTAAAGGCGATCATAATTTGGAGAATGCCGCTGCTGCCTTAAAAGTTGCCGAGATTTTAAAAATAGATAATAGTAAAGCTGTTGAAATTATTAAAAACTTTCAAGGGCTTCCATTTCGTTTACAAATAATAGAAAAAAAAGATAACGTTACTTTTATTAATGACACAACATCCACAACGCCAATTGCAACTATTAAAGCAACTGAATCCTTAAAAGATAAAAAAATTATTTTGTTTTTAGGCGGTAATTCAAAAAACCTTCCAAAAGATGTATTAATTAATCAATTAATTGATACAGAAAAAATTATATTATTATCAGGTTCATTCACAGACGAAATTTTACCTATTCTAAAGAAAAAATACCCTGACAAATTAGTTGGGCCGTTTGATAATTTAGACCAAGCGGTAAAACAGGGATATCAATTAGCTAAAAAATTAAATGAAGAATGTTATTTGCTGTTTTCTCCAGGGGCAACTTCATTTGCGATGTTTAATAATGAATTTCATCGGGGAGAAGAATTCAATAGGATAGTTAAAAAGATATTAAATCTATGAATATAGGCGTTTTTGATTCAGGACTTGGTGGATTGACAATTCTTAAAGCTTTACTCAGAGAATTACCTCAATATAATTACATCTATTTTGGTGATAATGCTCGGGTGCCTTATGGAAACCGTTCGTCAGAAATAATCTATCAATTTACAAAGGAAGCGGTTAAATTTCTGTTTAAAAAAAATTGTCAACTAATTGTTATTGCTTGTAATACCGCCACGGCGACGTCGCTGCCCAAAATCCAGCAAGAATATTTACCTAAATTTTACCCGAATAGAAAAGTATTGGGAGTAATTAAGCCGATTGTAGAAGAGTTAGACGTTAGGAGTTATGAGTTAGATGGAAGAATTGGTGTTATTGGTACAAAAGCAACGGTTAATTCGGGAGCATTTGTTCGCGAGATTAAGAAGGTTCTTCCCAAAGTTAAAGTCTTTCAACAAGCTTGCCCTCTTTTAGTGCCTTATATAGAAAATTCAAGCAGAAATAAAAAGGTTCTCAAATTGATTCTAGAAGAATATCTAGAGGAATTAAAGAAAGAGAAGATTGATAGTTTACTTTTAGCCTGTACTCATTATGAGATTATCAAAAAAGAAATAGAAAAAATTGTTGGTTCAAAAGTTGAAGTCATTGCCGAAGGTCATATTGTTGCTAAAAAATTAAAAGATTATTTAATAAAACATCCAGAGATAGAAAAAAAATTAGAAAAGAAAAAAAAAGTTTCCTATTTTTTTACCGATCCAAATCAAGATAATAAAAAGTTGATGGAATTATTTTTAAATGATTAAAAAATTATTCATTCGAAATAAATTCTTTATTCCTTTATTGACAATTCCTATAATCTTGTCTTTGGTTGGTTTAGTTTTTATTTTTGAAGCGTCGGCCGTCAACAGCGCCAGACAGTACGGTGACAGCTTGCATTATTTAAAATCCCAGGCGGTTTGGATTTTTTTTGCCCTCGTTGTTATGATGATTTTTTCTTTTATCGACTATCACAAACTTTATTTTCTTTCATTCATTTCTTTGATTCTGACTATTATTCTGTTGGTTGTTGTATTGATTCCCGGGATTGGGACAATGGCCGGAGGAGCCAGACGCTGGATTGACTTTGGTTTTTTTAATTTACAGCCGACTGAATTAGCCAAATTTTCAATAATCATCTACCTGTCTTCCTGGTTTACCAATAAAGAAAAAAAACGATTTTTGCCCTTTGTAACACTGATTGGTTTTTTGGTTTTTTTAATTATTTTACAGCCGGACATGGGAACGGCGATCATTGTTTTTTTGTTGAGCTTGACGATCTATTATTTTTCCGGAGCCGGGATAATGGATTTTATTATTATTTTGGGTGGTGCTTTGACCAGTTTTTTTGTTTTGATTAAAATTTCCCCGTATCGTTTTAATCGTCTGCTGGCTTTTTTAAATCCGGCCATTGACCCCCTGGGAATTTCATATCATATTAACCAGATTTTTATTTCTTTGTCCGGAGGCGGTTTATTTGGCCGGGGATTTGGGGCTTCACGTCAAAAATATTTATTTTTACCCGAAGCCCATACTGATTCAATCTTTGCCATCATAGGCGAAGAATATGGTTTTATCGGTGCTTTGATTTTAATCAGTCTTTATTTTGTTTTTGTTTATAAAATTTATCATTTAATAAGACTGGCTCCGGACCGACTTTCAAGATTAATTATGATCGGTATTTTTGCTTTTTTCAACCTGCAGTTTATTATTAATCTGTCCGGGATTGTTGGACTTTTTCCAATAACCGGTGTCCCTTTGCCATTTTTATCATATGGGGGATCAAATTTACTGATATCTTTTGCGTTGATTGGGATTATGGTGAATATTGAGAAGAGAGTAAAGGTATAGAAAATTGTTGTTAGAAAATAGATAATAGTAATAGAAGATAGAAAATAGAAAGTTGAAATAATCTATTTTCGAGTTTCTAATTTCGATTACAAATTTCTAATATCTAATAACTAATATCTAATGAAATTATTAATAACGGGTGGGCATTTATCTCCGGCTTTGGCCTTGATTGAAGAACTCCAAAAAACCAAAAAAGAGGTTGATATAATTTTTGTTGGCAGAAAATATCCGTTTGATAAAGAAAAAACTTTGTCTCTTGAATATAAAGAAATTAACAATAAAAAAATTGTTTTTGTTTCATTGGAAGCGGGACGGTTGACACGGATTGTTTCGGTTTCCTCCTTGGTAAGTTTTATTAAAATCCCTTTCGGATTTATCCAGTCTTTTTTTATCATCAATAAACATAGACCAAATTTGGTCATGTCTTTCGGGGGTTACTTGGCTCTACCGATTGTCTTTTGGGGCTACATGTTTCGGATTCCAGTTTTTACTCATGAACAGACAATCAAACCCGGTCTAGCCAATCGTTTAATCAGTTTTTTTTCAAAAAAAATCTTTGTGGCTTTTGAGGAAGTAAAAAATAATTTTCCAAAAAATAAAACTTTTGTTTCCGGTAATCCCGTCAAACCGTCAATTTTTACAGTGGATAAAAAACCTTTTCAAATAAAAAAAGACCGGCCCGTAATCTATATTACCGGCGGATCTTTGGGTTCGCACAGCATAAATATTCACATAAAGAAAATAATTGTTTCATTGTTAAATAGTTATATTGTTATACATCAAGTCGGAGACACAAAAGAATATCATGATTATGAAGATTTACTGCTTATAAAAAATCGGTTACCAAAAGAATTGCAATCACGATATTTTTTAGTAAAACATTTTTTTGACGAAGAAGTCGGCTACATTTATAGTTTAACTGATTTGATAATCGGTAGGGCCGGGGCCAACACATTTTTTGAACTATTGGCCCTAAAAAAACCGGCCTTATTTATTCCTTTGCCTTGGTCATCCGGACGGGAACAACAACATCATGCGGAAATTTTTGCTAAAGCCGAAACCGGGGAAATATTTCATCAGATCGAACCAAGCGAAAAATTACTCCGATTGATCAACAAAATGATTGATGACATAGCTTTTTATCAAAATAATTTTAAAAATTTATCCGGACGGTATAAAAAAAACGTCTCAAAATATCTCATTGATGAAATTTTTAAACAAACTTAAATTTTATTTATTTTTTTTCTTTCTTTGTTTTTTATTTTTTACCGCTTTATTTTTTATTAATAATTTATTTTTGATAAAAAATATTCAAATAATTTCTGACAGAAAGATTTCATTGACAAATAAAAATGAGTTCATCAATAAAAGCCTGTTGTTTGTTGATCAAAATAAAATTGCTAAAAAAATCGTTCAGGAAAATTCTCTTTTAAAAACGGCGGTTGTTGATAAAGTTTGGCCAGCCACCCTTAAAATCACCGTATATTTTTATGGACAGGTAGCGGCCTTAATTGTTAATCAAGGTTTTTTTAATTTATCAGAAGATGGACGAATTCTATCAAAAACAAAAGATAATAAGCTATCTTTACCGGTGATTAATTATTATCAAAAATTAAACAGCGGTTCTTTTCAGACAGGAGACTGGATTGATTATAAAGATATTCAACAAACATTATTTTTTATTGGTAAATTGGAACAAATAAATTTAACACCATTGACTATTGATATCAGCGGACAAGATATGTTAGTATTTAAATTGGATAATGGAAAGAAAATAATTTTTAGCGTAAAGAAGGATAGGAAAGAGCAGGATTATATACTGGAGACGATTGTCAGACAGTTTAAAATACAAGGGAAAGAGTTTAAAGGGATTGATTTAAGGTTCAACAAGCCAATCATCAGTTTTTAGGATGATACGAATAAATCAATCATGCGAATGTTGCGAATAAGCTAATTTTGGTTTTATTCGTATATTCGTATCATTCGCATAAAAATTAGTATCATTCGTATCATATTTATGATTGACAACTTAATTTGCGGTATCGACATCGGCAGTTCAAAAATTGCGACCGTCGTTGGTATGTCTTCTGAAGAAACAAATGAATTGAAAATTATTGGTTTTGATACCACGCCGGCAAGAGGAGTCAGGAAGGGTCTGGTGGTTGACATTAAAGAGGCGACTGAGGCGGTGGAAGACAGTATTGAGAAGGTCGAACGGATGGCCGGGCATAAAATTAATCAGGCATACGTGGCGGTTGGGGGACCACATATTTCTTCTTTAAACTCTCATGGAATTGTAGCCGTTTCCAACCCTCAGGGAGAAATTGATGAGGAAGATGTAACGAGGGTAATTGAAGCGGCAAAAGCGATTTCACTTTCATCAACCAGAAAGATAATTGAGGTAATTCCCCGTGACTACATAGTTGACGGTCAATCAGGAATAAAAAATCCGATCGGAATGAGCGGAGTGCGGCTTGAGGTGGAAACTCATATTATCACCGCATCCTCCACTAATTTAAAAAACCAGGAAAGAATTTTGGGCGATTTGGGAATTGAAAATCAAGGGTTTGTCTTTTCCGGCTTGGCATCGGCCGAAGCCGTACTGACCAATACCGAAAAAGAGCTGGGAATAGTTTTGGTTGATATCGGCGGTGGGAAGATTGATCTGTCAATATATGTTGATGGAGCTTTATCATATTCTTCGTCAATTTCCATCGGGGCCAGACATATTTCCAATGACGTAGCCGTGGGTCTTCGGGTGTCTCTTGACTCAGCAGAAAAAATAAAAATCTTTTTAGGTAAAAATTTAGATGGAAAGAAAAAACCTCCTCAGATTAATTTAAGCGAACTTAATTTGGAAGAAAATTTAAGTGAAGTATCTTTAAAAACTTTAGTCGACGGTATCATCGCTCCCAGACTTGAAGAAATTTTTAAATTGATTTTTGAAGAGATTGAAAAAAGCGGGTTTGGGCAACAAATTCCTTCGGGGCTGGTGATTACCGGCGGCGGTGCTTTGACCGTCGGGATGTTGGAGACGGGGAAAAGAGTCGTAGGGCTTCCAATAAGACTAGGGTATCCGGAAAAAGTCACAGGCTTGGTTGATGAAATTATGGATCCTCAGTATGCGACGACAGTCGGCTTACTTTTGTACGGACAAAAAAATAATTTAGTTGATAAAGATAACTTTAAAAATTTTGGTAAAATATTGAAAGATTTTAAATTGGGAAATTCGATAGGAAATTTGAAAAATTTTTTTAAACAATTTATACCATAATATATAGACGTTAGATGATTGAAGATAGAAGTTAGATTAGGAAGTTGGACAGTAGAAATTAGAAATAACAAATTCCAACCTCGAGTTTCTAACTTCAATGTCAAATTTCCAATCTCTAACATCTAATATCAAATCAATATGCTAATAAAACCCCGTGCTGGACAAGCGGCCAGAATAAAGGTAGTTGGAATCGGTGGAGGAGGCGGAAATGCCCTGTCTTTTATGGTTGAAGAGGGCGGAATCAACGGCGTTGAATTTATCTCTGTCAATACCGATGCCCAAGCACTTCTTAATAACAAGGCGACCGTAAAAATCCAGATTGGCGAGAATCTAACCAAAGGATTAGGATCTGGTGGCGATCCGGAGGTTGGACGTCAGGCGGTCGAAGAATCAAGAGAAAGACTAAAAGAAGATTTAAGTGGCGCAGACATGATTTTTCTTGCCTGCGGTGAAGGTGGGGGAACCGGAACAGGAGCAACGCCGGTGATTGCTGAAATTGCAAAAGAAAGCGGCGCTTTGACAATCGCCGTTGTTACTAAACCATTTGAGTTTGAAGGAAGTAAAAGAAAGTTTTGCGCCGATGAGGGAATCATGCAGTTAAAAGAAAAAGTTGATACCTTAATAGTCGTCCCTAATCAAAGGATTTTAAATGTTATTGATAAAAAAACTCCGATTTTGGAAGCTTTCAAAAAGATTGATGCGGTTTTACATCAGGGTGTCAAAGGAATTGCCGAATTGATCACCACTCCAGGCTTGATCAACGTTGATTTTGCCGATATCAGAACGATTATGCAAGGATCGGGAACGGCTTTGCTGGGAGTGGGTGTTGGTAGTGGTGATAAGCGGGCGATTGCTGCAATTAAACAAGCGATTTCTTCGCCGCTTTTGGATGTTTCGATAGAAGGGGCCAAAGGTGTTTTGTTTAACGTGGTTGGCGGACAGGATTTGACGATGATGGAGGTCGACGAAGCCGCTTCAATTATTGCCAAATCAGTTGATCCTGATGCCGATATTATTTTTGGCGCGGTCATTGACGATAAAATGCTGGATCAAATTAAAGTGACAATCATTGCCACCAAGTTTGATAATAATCGCTTGAAACTATTCCGCTTTAAAAAATCTGAGGATATTAGTTCCTCATCTGAAAAATTAGAAGATAAGAGTGATAAAGAGATAAGAGATAGGATAAATAAAGAAGAAATAAATGAAGAAGAATTTATTGATGACGACTCTGCCGAATTTGACATCCCTGCTTTCCTGCGTAAAAAATAATCATTATAATCTTTATAATTTTTATAACTTATATATTATAATGATCGGATATGTTTAAGTCGGTCAATAGTAATCAAAACTTTTCTGAGATGGAGAAGAAATGGCTGAAGCATTGGTATAAATCAGGAATTGACAAAAAATACCGGGAAAAAAATTCTAAATCGGATAAATACTTTTCTTTTTTGGACGGTCCGATTACCGCCAATAATCCGATGGGTGTCCATCATGCCTGGGGCCGGACTTACAAAGATCTTTGGCCGCGATTTTATAATTTGCTTGGCTACAAACAAAGATTTCAAAACGGTTTTGACTGTCAGGGGCTTTGGGTTGAAGTGGAAGTAGAAAAAGAATTGGAACTTCATACAAAAAAAGATATTGAAAATCTAATCCCCGGAGATTCAAAAGCTTCAATCGCCAAATTTGTTCAGCTCTGCAAAGATCGTGTCAAAAAATTCTCCGATATTCAGACAGAACAATCGAAAAGGCTTGGTTATTTTGCCGACTGGGAACACTCTTACTTCACCATGAGTGATGAAAACAATTACATGATCTGGAATTTTTTAAAAAAATGTTTTGATCATGGTTGGATCTATAAGGGACGCGAATCAGTTCCCTGGTGTCCGAGATGCGAAACGGCCATTTCACAACACGAAATGCTGACTGAAGATTATAAAGAGTTAGTACACGAATCAGTTGTTTTAAAATTTAAAGTCAAAAATCAAAAGTCAAAAGTTGAAAAAGAATATCTGCTTGTTTGGACGACGACACCGTGGACGATACCGGCAAACATCGCGGTTGCCGTTGATGAAAAGGCGGATTATTCTTTGATCCAAGGAGGAATAAGTAAAGACTCATATTTTTGGGTAATGAAGGATTTAGTTGAAAAAATATTTACCCAAGGATATGGAAAAATAATAAAGACAGTTAAGGGAAAAAAATTGATCGGTCTAAAATATTCTTCACCTTTTGATAATCTTCCGATTGTCAAAGAAGTAGCCGAAAAAAATCTAAAAACCTTTCATACTGTAATTCCTACCGATTCTTTGATCATGCCAATTTCTGCGACCGAAGGCACTGGCCTTATTCATACAGCGGTTTCCGCCGGCACGGAGGACTTCTTGCTTGGAAAAAAACTTGGACTGCCAATGATTCCGGTCATTGCTGATAACGCTGACTATCTTCCGGGGCTAGGATTTCTAACAGGACAAAATGCTAAAAAACACCCTGAAATTATCCTGGATTATTTACGCGAGGAAGATAAAAAAGGCAATGACTGTGTTTTTAACATTTTTAAATATAAACACCGTTATCCAGCTTGTTGGAGATGTAAGACAGAGTTGGTCTGGAAGGTAGAAGATGAATGGTACATCGCCATGGATAGAAAATCCAAAATCCAAAATCAAAAATCAAAAAATTCTACAACCTACAACCTACAACCTACAACCTTGCGTCAAAGAATGATTGAGGTGGCGAAGAAAATTAAGTGGATGCCGGAGTTTGGACTTGACCGGGAACTTGATTGGCTGAAAAATATGCACGATTGGTTGATCTCCAAAAAAAATCGTTATTGGGGTTTGGCTCTGCCGATCTATGAATGTGAAGGATGTGGGGAATTTGAAGTAATCGGCTCAAAGGAAGAGTTGGAAAAACGGGCCGTTTCCGGTTGGAAAGAATTTCTTGGTCATACGCCTCACAAACCTTTTATTGATGAAGTTAAAATAAAATGTCAAAAATGCGGCAAAATAATTTCCCGCTTAAATGATGTTGGTAATCCCTGGTTGGACGCGGGAATAGTCGCCTATTCAACTATTTCAGAGGATAATCACAGTCAGCCTTTATATTTAAAAAATAATAAAGAGTGGAGAAAATGGTTTCCGGCCGATTTTATTACCGAGTCTTTTCCCGGCCAATTTAAAAACTGGTTTTATGCTCTGATTGCCATGTCAACCGTGATGGAGCAGGAGCCGCCTTTCAAACGGGTGTTGGGATTTGCGACCCAGCTCGGAGAAGACGGACGGCCGATGCATAAAAGCTGGGGGAATGCGATTGAGTTTAATGAAGGGGCGGATAAGATGGGAGTTGATGTGATGAGATGGATGTTTTGCCGTCACAATCCGACGGACAACATGCTTTTTGGATATAAAAAAGCTGATGAAGTAAGAAGACAGTTTTATTTGATGTTGTGGAACGTTTATAAGTTTTTTGTTGAGTATGCCAACTTGGATAAGTTCAAGGCTCGATACAGAAATTTTTTTGACTCCGTTGGAGCCGCCTCGCAGTCGCGAGGTCCAAAGTCGCAAAAAAATTCAGTATCTTCGCCTTTGCAATCAGAAAATATCTTGGATACTTGGATTTTAAGCAGATTCATAAGCCTAGTTAGAATAGTCGAAAAAAACCTCAAAGAATTCAACGCAAATGATGCCGCTTTGGAAATTGAAAAGTTTGTTTCTGATCTGTCAACCTGGTTTATCCGGAGAAGCCGGGACAGGGTTTGGGTTAATTCGGATAACAAGGCAGATAAAAATAATTTTTATGAAACACTTTATTATATTTTAGCTAACCTATCGATCATTATTTCACCCTTTATGCCTTTTGTTGCCGAGGAGATTTATACAAACTTGACCGGAGGAGAGTCTGTCAATCTTGAGAGTTGGCCTTTAATTAACTTAAAACTTGTAACTTGTAACTTGAAACTTGAAAAAGAAATGGAGATGGCGAGAAAGATTGTTGAACTGGGTCAGGCGGAGAGAAAAGTAGCCAGAGTTAAGATCCGTATTCCATTGGCGAACATAAAAATAAAGACGGAAACATCTGTTAATTTAAAATCGATCTCTGACGAAGTCTGGGACGTGGTTTTAAAAGAACTCAATATAAAAAACATAACCGTCAACAATAGTTTTCATTATCCCAAAATTGAAGTTAAAGTAACTGAAGAACAATTGGAAAAAGAGGGAAAATTGAGAGAGTTAATCCGTCAGATTCAGGGCGAGAGAAAACTGAAAGGTTTAAAACCGGACGATAAAATTAGTTTGACAATTCCCAAGGAATTTGAAGAGAAAAAAGACTGGATCGCAAAAAAAGTTTTGGCAAAAGAAATCGCATTTGGCGATGAAATTATTATTCAATAAAATGGCTGTTATTTTTAGTTTGCTTCTTTCAATTTTTGGACTATTTAATCTGTTTGGATTAAATCACGATCTTTTTTTCCGCCAATTTATCTATTTGATCTTGGGTTTCTTAGGTTATTATTTTTTAAAATCAATAGGACCACATTTTTTTAGGATTAACAGCAATTTTTTTTATTGGTTTTTTATTGCGGTTTTATTGATTACTTTTATTGTTGGATTGGAAGTCAGAGGATCAAAACGCTGGCTGAATTTTTATTTTTTTAACTTTCAGGGTTCGGAATTTTTTAAGGTTTTTTTTATCTTATTTCTGTCGGAAATTTTAACGAAAAAAAATCTTTTATTTAATTCTTTCCTTAATTTTATTAAGATTTTTTTATGTTTTTTATTGCCTTTTCTCATTATTTTTAAACAGCCGGATCTGGGCAACGCCATGATTTATTTTTTTATTTTTATTACTCTGATAATGTTTTCAACTGTTCCCAAAAAATATCTCGGATATTTGATCGGACTCGTTCTTTTATTAGTGCCGATTGGTTGGTTTGTAATGAAAGATTATCAAAGAGACCGAATATTGAGTTTTATCAATCCTCATTTAGATACACAGGGAACCGCTTATAACATGATTCAAGCAGTAATTACAATCGGGTCGGGAATGTTTTTCGGACGGGGGTTAGGATTGAGCACCCAGTCACGGCTATTTTTTTTACCAGAAAACACGACTGATTTTGCTTTTGCGTCCTTAGTTGAACAGTTTGGTTTTTTTGGCGGATTCTTTGTCCTCCTTTTTTTTACTTTAATTTTTATTTACATTGCAAAGAAAACAATCCGTTTTTATTATGAAAAAACAGAAGACGGTCAGAAAAATTTTCTTTATTGTCTGGGGATCTTGACTTATTTTGTCTCGCAAACAATCATCAACCTTGGCATGAACATGGGGATAATGCCAATAACCGGAATCACCCTGCCTTTTATTTCTTATGGAGGATCGTCAGTGATGGCGGTTTTATTAGGATTAGCTTTACTGCCGTAAAAATTTATCATTGAACATAGGCATTTTTAATGTATAATTTATTACTATGGTTACATATGCAGTTGTTAAAACCGGAGGCAAACAATATTTGGTTAAAGTTGGAATGATGTTGACGGTTGATCAGCTCGATGTGAGCAAGAAAGAAAAAAAAATTGAGTTGGAGACTTTATTAAAGTTTGATGAAGAAGGAAAAGCTTTTGAATTGGGCCAGCCGGTTTTAAAAGAAAAAGTCATCGCCGAGGTGGTCGGTAACGTTAAGGGTGATAAAATTAGAATTGCCAAATTTAAAGCCAAATCAAGATACAGAAAAGTAAGAGGATTTAGGGCAAGGTTGACAAAGTTGAAAATCATTAAGGTCTAGTTAAAAGTTCAAAGTGCAAAATTAAAAGTTACAGTTTAAAGTTCAAAGTTTTTTTATTTAATTTTTAACTTTTCACTTTTAATTTTTAATTTGTTAATATGGCACACACTAAGGCACAAAAAACGGTTAAAGGAAATCGCGATTCGAGATCGAAAAGACTGGGAGTAAAAGTTTTTGGTAATGAGGAAGTTAAACCAGGCAATATCATTATCCGTCAAAGAGGTACAAAGGTTCATCCCGGACCCGGGACCTTATTGGGTCGGGACTTTACAATTATGGCGCTGATTAAAGGAAGGGTTGAGTTTTATAAAAAACTGGGCGCATCTTACGTCAAAGTGGTGTAAAATGTTTTCATGATTCAAGATATTACTGCGTTGTTTACGCAAATAAAAGAAAACAAAGACATTTTTCAAAAATCCCGTCTACTTGAGTATCTGATCAGAGAAAAAAAACTCCGCATTGTTGATCTGTCAATTAAAATCGGATATAAACCGTCTTATATCTGCCATCTTTTGCGTCTAAAAAAAATTCCTGATGCCGTTGTTGATGGTTATTACTCCAAATCGATCAGTTCCAGTCATATATATATTCTTTCCCGTCTCAACGATGCTCGTCAGATGATTGACCTTTATGAAAAAATTTTGGGGGAAAATTATACCGTCAAACAAACCGAAAACGCTGTCAGAAATTATCTTTATCAAGTAAAAAGCGTTGGTAAATATATCGATAAAGAAAATACAGAAAAATTAACTAAAAAAATCAAAGAAAAATTTCCAGAATTAAATATTCAAATCATTCAAACGAGGATTAAAGGGAAGATTATGCTGGAAGTTAAAGGAGATCTTGAGAAAACATCAAAAGAAATTAAAAAAATATTAAATCAATTAATTGAAACCTAACTGTATAATCGTTTAATCGCTAATACAAATTGTACAATCGTTTAATCGATTGACATAATAGATGCCAAATCATTTGATTAATCAGTGAGTCTTTGATATTTTAAGAATATTATGGCGTTAATTATTGTAGAATCTCCGACCAAAGCCCGGACTTTTAACTATATTTTAAAATCTAAAGGTGGGGAAGACAAAAATAACTACTTTGTTTTTGCATCGATGGGTCATATTCGCGATCTGCCGAAAAGTAAAATTGCCATCGATTACGAACATGATTTCAGGCCGGATTTGGAGCCGATTTTGAATAAGGAAAAAATCATAACCCAACTGCGAAAGTTAGCGGCGGAAAATCAGGAAATAATCCTCGCAACCGACTTGGACCGCGAAGGTGAGGCGATTTCTTATCATATTGCCTATATTCTGGGTTACATTAACGAAGATTGGCCAAACATCGGTTTTAAGGAAGGGGTTTCTTTAAAAAGAATTATTTTTCATGAAATAACAGCCAAAGCACTGGAGGAGGCTTTAGCCAATCCGGAAACCCTTAGATTTGAATTAGTCAAAGCTCAGTTTGCTAGGCGGATTCTTGATAGAGTAGTCGGTTATGAACTTTCTCCGCTTCTTTGGAAAAAAACCGGAAAAAATTGGCTTTCAGCCGGGCGTGTCCAAACCGTTGCCCTGCGACTAATTGTTGAACGGGAAAAAGAGATAAAAGCTTTTATGACGGAAGAGTATTATCAGATTTATGGTGAGTTTGAGGCGGGACACCCTAAGGGTGTACAAATAAAAGCAAAATTAATTTCTAAAGACGGAATTATTTACGAACAAAAGACTATTTTACAATTGTTTGCTGGAGAGTATCAATTTGTCAAAACTTCAATCAACAAAGAAAATGTTGAGCCGATTAAACAAGATTGTTTTAACGATAAATATAAAATTTTTGATGTCAAAGAATCAATTGATCCCCGCTATCCCATGCCACCATATACTACGTCATTACTGCAACAGGATGCCTATTATAAACACGGGTTTTCATCCAAACAGACCATGCGTCTGGCTCAGGATTTATATGAGCGGGGTTTAATTACCTATCACCGGACCGACTCATTTAATCTGTCAGCCCGTTTCGTTTTTCCGGCCAAAGAATATATTGAAAAAAAATATGGAAAAGAATATGCGCTTGAAAAACCAAGAGGATTTAGAACCAGATCAAAATCAGCCCAGGAAGCTCATGAGGCAATCAGACCGACAAAATTATTGGAAGTCAAAGCGGCTTTTAAGGGTAAAAAAGAGGTAAGACTAACCACTAATCACCAGAAACTTTACACCTTAATTTTTAACCGTGCAATTGCAACCCAGATGAAAGAAGCTTCAATTAAGACTGTTAAAACTCAGATTATTTCCGATAAAAACTATCTTTTTGGAAGCGAACAGCAACAGGTGATTTTTGACGGATTTTTAAAAGTATTCGATCCGTTTTTTGTCAGTAATCATCAAACAATTATCAAATTAGAAAAAGATGCCCCAATTGATATAAAAACTTTGGAGGAAAAAGCCCTTTTAAGTAAAGCTCCACCCCGTTATAACGAAGCTTCATTAATCCGGGCCTTGGAAGAAAAAGGAATCGGCCGTCCTTCAACGTATGCGATGATTATTTCTTTGATTCAGGCTAAAAACTATACGGAAAAAGACGGCCGGTATTTTATCCCGACTTCGGTCGGGACTTCAATCTGCGACTATCTTTCAAGCAGTTTTCCGACAATTTTTGATCTTTCATATACCGCAAATTTGGAAGAAGGATTGGATAAAATTGCCAATAAAGAAGAAGACTATATTAAATTGTTAAAAGATTTTTATACGCCATTTAAAAAAGAATTAGATATCAAAAAAGAAGATAGCTCAATATTAAAGATAGAAGATGATGTTAAGGGAATATGTCCGGAAGACGGGGGAAATTTGATTTCAAGATTTTCCCGTTTTGGTAAATTTATCGCTTGTGCAAATTATCCAAAATGTAAATATACCAAGTCAATTGTGAAAGTTGTCAAAAATCGAAAATGTCCGCTTTGCGGGAGCGAAGTTGTGGTAAAATTTACCAAGAGCAAAAAAAGATTTTACGGGTGCGGAAGTTATCCGAAATGTAAATGGAGCGCATGGTCGCTCTTAAAATTATGAAATACATATTTATCTCCGGTGGTGTGATTTCAGGTATTGGCAAAGGTATTACGGCCGCCTCCATCTCGCTTCTTTTAAAACAGGCTGGTTATCGAGTGGCTCCTTTGAAATTTGAAAACTATTTGAATCTTGATGCCGGGACAATTAATCCGATCGAACACGGAGATGTTTTTTTATGCGAGGACGGAACCGAAGCTGATATGGACATCGGCACTTACGAAAAATTTTTAAACGAAGACATGGGGAAGGATAATTTTGTGACGATCGGAGAAATTTATAAAACCGTTATTGATCGCGAAAGAAGATTTGAATATCGGGGCGAAGATGTCGAAGCCATACCTCACATTACCAATGAAATCATTGCCAGGATAAATAGTCTGGGGAAAAAGAAAAAGGCCGATATCGTTGTCATTGAACTTGGAGGGACAGCCGGGGAATATCAGAACATTTTTTATTACGAGGCTTCGCGAATTTTAACTTTGAAAAATCCCGGCGATGTTATTCATGTCCATGTTTCGTATGTCCCGACGCCAAATCATCTTGGTGAACCAAAAACCAAGCCGACCCAACTGTCCGTCCGAACATTAAATTCAATGGGTATTCAACCGGATTTTATCGTCGCCCGGTCGGAAAAATTGTTGGATAAAAGAAGAATTGAACGGTTTGCTTTGTTTTGCAATGTTCAGCCGGAAAATATTATTTCCAACCCGGACGCCTCACATCCTTACGAAGTTCCGATTATTTTGGAAAAGCAACAGTTGGCAGAAAAAATCTTGAAAGAATTAGGATTGAAAGTTGTCATGCCCGACCTGACCGCTTGGCAGAAATTGGTTGATAAAATTTATACCAAGAAAGAAAAGATTATCAATCTGGCCATCGTTGGTAAATATTTTGGAACGGGCGATTATCAACTGCGAGATTCGTATGCAGCATTGTTTGACGCTTTAAATCATGGAGCTTTTGATTTGGGAATTGAAGTGAAAACTCATTGGATCGATGCGGAAAAGGTAGAAAAACAGGGAGTAGAAATTATAGGAAAACCTGATGGCATAATTGTCCCAATCGGCTGGGGAGAGCGGGGAGCTGAAGGGATGATTGCTGCCGCTTCACATGCGAGGATTAATAATATTCCATACCTTGGTTTATGTTACGGAATGCAATTAGCAGTTATTGCTTTTGCCCGTGATATTTTAGGATGGAAGGACGCCAACACAAATGAAAATAATGAGAAAACCAAACATCCGGTCATTCATCTAATGCCGGCCCAAAAAAAATATATGGACAAACGGGCTTACGGGGGGACGATGCGACTGGGTACATGGAATGCCAAAGTAAAAAAAGGCACCCGAGCTTTTGAGATTTACGGAACAGAAAATACCAGCGAAAGACACAGGCATCGGTATGAATTAAACGATGAATATATACGCGATTTTGAGAAAAACGGTCTGATAATCAGCGCTCGATCGGTGGTGGAAAATTTGGCTGAGATTATGGAATTACCTAAGTCGGCCCATCCTTTTTATTTTGGTACTCAGGGACATCCGGAATATAAGAGCAGACCGCTTAATCCGCACCCTATTTTCATTGCATTCTTAAAGGTATGTCTGAAAAATTCCAAATTCTAAATTCCAAGTTCCAAATAAATTCTAAATAATAAGCACAAAATACCAAACTGTTTGGAATTTGTTATTTAGTATTTATGATTTATTTGTTATTTGAGATTTATAATTTGGGATTTGTCTGATATAATACTAACTTATGTCAAATTCATTTTTATACAAAGACACCCGTTACAAAATCGGAGACACTGTCTCAATAGACTATAAGTTAAAGGAAGGTGACAAAGAACGCATCCAGATTTTTAAAGGGATAATCGTCAAGGTCCGCGGAGACAGCGAAGCCAACCGAATGTTCACGGTTAGAAAAATATCCAAGACGGGAACCGGGGTGGAAAAAATTATTCCCTTGTTATCTCCCTACATTGCCAAAATGGAGTTGGTCAAAAAATCTTCGTATCAAAAAGCCAAACTTTATTTTATCCGTGGTTTAACTGAACAGGAAGTGAGAACAAAATTATATCAGGTAAGAAAGAAAGTTATCACTAAACATAAAAAGGTCAATGAGCCTTTATCAAAAAAATCTCGGTAAAATTGGCGAAGATCTTGCTTTGGACTATTTAAAGTCTCACCGTTTTTCTATCCTTGAAAAAAACTTTCATTCTAAATTCGGCGAGATTGATATCGTTGCGGAAAAAAATCATTGTCTATACTTCATCGAAGTCAAAACCAGATCCAATTTAAATCATGGTGCGCCTTTCGAGGCGGTCAACAAAAGAAAGATATATCACATAAAAAAAGCCGCTCAATACTATTTGTTGAAAAATGATTACCCGGATTATAAACTGAAGGTAGGAGTTTTTTCAATATTGATGATGGGGGAGAAACCCGAAATTAAATTTTGGGAGAATATAGATAGTTAATAATTTAATCGAGAGAGCGAGGTGATATAAATAATGATTGAATTAATAAACGTAATTTTATTTGATTTTTTCAAAAATTTAGGCAGTTTTATACCGAATTTGTTCGGCGGATTGTTGATTCTTATCGTCGGTTTACTTATTGGAAGCATTGTCAAGCATCTGATCGTGACCGTAGTTACTTTTTCCAAAATAGACCTTTTGTTTCATAAAACCAAATTACTCAAAAAGGAAGAAGTAAATATATGGACAGAGGTTTTGTCTGAAATTTTGAAATGGATGCTGATCGTGGTCTTTTTGGTGCCGGCCCTTGAAGTCTGGGGACTGTCAAAAGCAACCGTCGTCGTCAATCAAATTCTTTTCTATTTGCCAAACGTAGTCGTCGCCGTGGTCATTGCTTTTGTAGGAATACTGGCGGCCAAGTTGACATCGGATTTGGTGCGCCACAGTGTCAAAACCATGGGGTCAACAGCCAGTAATAGTCTGGCAGTTTTTACCCGCGGAACAATAATGTTTTTTACGATTTTAGTCGTCCTCCATCAGTTGGGCGTTGCGCAAGATCTAATAAGAATTTTGTTTACCGGAATTGTGGCCATGTTGTCAATAGCTGGAGGACTGGCTTTTGGCTTAGGTGGCAAAGATTTGGCTAAAGAAATGTTGGAGGAGTTGAAGAGTAAGTTGAAATAAAATTGAGATTAAGAAACTTATTGAAATTAGGAAACTTAGACGTTGGTTTTGTGGTAAAATATAAACTCGGTCCCGTCGTCTAGCGGCCTAGGACATCTGGTTTTCAGCCAGAGAATCAGGGGTTCGATTCCCCTCGGGATCACTATCCTTCGCTAAAGCTACGGATAGCAGGCTATAAAAGTCTAAAGTAATATGTTCTATACATATATTTTAAGAAATAATAAAACTTCGCGTTATTATGTTGGTTATACGGTTGATTTGAAAAATCGTATTAAAGAACATCAAGAAGGTAAAGTACTTTCTACAAAATCCGACCCACATTATGAACTTGAATGGTACTGTGCATTTAAAACTGAAAAGCAAGCTGTAATATTTGAGAAATATTTAAAGTCAGGGAGTGGTATTGCTTTTATGAAAAAACGATTTTTCAAATCATCAGCCGTAGCTTTGGCGAAGGATAATTCCAATGGATGATTCGCCCTCCGAAGCTTTATGCGTAGGAGGGATTCCCCTCGGGATCACTAATATCCTATAGTTTGACTTTAACAACTCCTTACTCTAAAATACTACATTAGAATGTCAAATACTGAGAATTTAAAAAAAGTATTACCTGTTTTTGAAAGAGCATCATCTTTGCTATATAAAAAAGGTTCACAAGATTTCAAATTTTATAGTCCTTTTCCAACAAGAAAACACGACCTTTTAGAAATGTTCACTGGAATAGAGGAATATATTCGACCGAACATGTTTTCTTTGGATATAGGCTCTGCGGGAGGTAGGCTTTTATTTGGATTTGCTTTTTTGGGTTTGAACGCTATTGGTATTGAGGCTCTAAAATATCAAGTCGAAAGAGCTAATAACGTCGCAAAAATAATGGAGAGGAAAAACATAATTAAAACTTGGTCAAGTAAAACTTTTTGGGGAAATTATTTTCCGCCAGATTTTCAGGTCGATGAAAAGGTTAAATGGGATGATTGGCCTGACGATAAAAAAATAGAAGTTCCCAATGATGTATATCAAGATATAGGAATAAAATTAAATGGTTTCGATGTATTAACCGTATTTCAATTTAAACAAAACAGCGCAGAAACACTTCGATTAGTTAGCGAACGCTGTAAAAATGGAGCTTTGGTTGTTACTTGGAACCTTCCACGATCGGGAATACCAAGAAACTTTTCTTTACTGAAACAATCAGGATTTTCTTATATATATCGAATTAAAAATTAGATTCTTTACTCCAAAGTAAGAAAAGATTTAAATCCCTAAACGGAGTACAATTGAAGGAATTGCTGATTTTTTACATAGATAGAATACCATTCTATTATTTCTTTAACAACTATCCTCAATTTTAGTTCGGTTGCGTGACTGAGTGGGTCACTAAAATTTTTAAACCCAATCTTCATTTAAGACTTTGTTGGGTTTTGGTAGAATGTAGAATGCCGTTTTATGTTTATGCGTGGATTGCGACGATTTTTGGGGGACTTTTTGTCATAACGGCAAAACTTACCAGTAAACATACCATCAGTAATCCTTGGTTGTTTAATTTCTTATTATCCTCAGTCACATTGTTATTTATGTTGCCGCCTGCTATTTATTATCACGCCGTCATACCAAATAACTGGATAATGATTATTATGGCGGCAATCTTTTTGACTCTGACAAACATTTTTTATATTTTTTCAAATAAAAGCCTTGATGTTTCTGTATTTATGCCTTTATATAATTTTAAAAGTATTTTTGCGGTACTTATTGGAATTATTTTTTTCAGAGAAAATATAGCCGTAAATAAACTATTTTTTGTTGCTGTGATTTTTATTGCCGGTATATTAATATCATTAGACGAAAAATTCAGCTTGAAATCATTCTTCAAAGTGACCATTGCTGTTGGGATTGCAACGGTTTTTTTCAATACTTTGTTTAATGCTTTTACCAAAACAGTCATGCTGACTAATAGCTTATGGACAGCCACTCTTTGGGTTGTCATATTAAACTTCATTTTTGTCATACCGACGATTCCTTTATTTAAAAATGAAATAAAAAAGTTAAATTTTTCTCATATTATTCCGGTTGGATTAATGGGGCTTTTTGTCACCGTTGGTATTTTTGCATCAAATAAAGCTTATCAGGGGAATTTGGGCATCAGTTCAATGATAATGAACGTGCCATTCTCTATGATCATTGCCTTTGTATTTTCTATTTTTGCACCAAAATTGCTGGAAAAACATACTCTAAAAATCTACGCCATCCGTTTTGCTTTCACTGCAATTATGATTTGGGCGGCCATGCAGTTGACGAAGTAACGAGCTGTGAGCCCAGACAGAATCGAACTGTCATCTAATCCTTAGAAGGGATTTATTCTATCCGTTGAACTATGGACTCTTGGAGCCTGGACGCAGACTTGAACTGCGGACCTGCTGTTTATCCATGTAAATCAATTTGAGCCGTCCACGAGATTCGAACTCATGACCTGCTGTTTACAAAACAGCTGCTCTACCGCTGAGCTAGGACGGCAACAAACCCATTCACAAATTGATTTACAGGACAAGCAAAACATTGCTCTTTTACACTGTAATTATACTAAATTACAGTGACCACTGAGCTATCCAGGCTTAGCGTTTACACTATAAAATTTTTTAGATTTTACAGTGCCGCGGGAGCGAGTCGAACGCTCACGACCTATTCGGTCACAGGATTTTAAGTCCTGCGTGTATGCCATTCCACCACCACGGCTAATTAATTCTTATATTATAGACTATTCAGAGAAGATTTTTTTAATTAAATTAATTATGTATTATCGGTTAATCGATTAAGCATTTTGTATAGTTGATTAATCAACTAGACATTATTTTGTAGATGTAGTTTAGATTTTGTATACTTAAAGTCACACAGTGATAAATTTAATTTTATACTTATTGGTGGTTTTTTTGCTACTTTTTTTCCTTATTTTCATGTCCGTCTATGGACTTTCTCTTATCTTTTCCTCTCTCATGGGCTCTCCATATGTTCCAACCAGGAATAAAATCATCCTTGATATCCTCAAAGAAATAAAGTTCCAAAAAGGCAAGTTGTTTGTCGAACTCGGAAGCGGCGACGCAAGAATCATCAGACTGGCCGTCAAGAAATATCATTTGAAAGGCCTGGCCGTTGACATCAATGGTTTGATTAACCTTTGGGGAAAGATACTTTCAAAATTTGACAAAACGGATAAAAATATAATTTTCAAAACAGAAAATATTTTTAATACCAATTTAACGAAAGCCGATTATTTGTATTTATTTCTGATGCCGGATTTATTAAAAAAATTGGTGCCAAAGTTTAATCACGAATTAAAAAGAGGAACAATTGTTATTTCACACGGCTTTCCGATTAATGAATTCAAAAATAGATTGATCAAGAGAGTTGATAGAAAACCGTTTCCAACGTATTATTACAAAAAATAAAGACAGTCTTTATAAAGACTGTCTTTAAATAATTTCTTCTTTCCGTTTACGTACAAACGAAATCCATTCTTCAACAACCTCAAATATTAATTTGAAAGGTGCTTCGATGATGAAGTCGAAGATAAAAATAAAGAAGTTCAGTTTGGCAATTTCCGAGCTGAAAAATTTCCCAAGAGACAAGATCGGCATAAAGAAAAAGTCAACAATCGGCATAAGTACACTTTCTTTTTCTTCCAGTTTTAATTCTTTGGTTACCTGACGAATGCGGTAGGAAAAAAAGGTCACAACGCTGACAAAAAAGATAAAAATTACTTGACTGACTAAATTAAAATTAATATAGGTAAGAATTTCATAAATGAGACTTAAAGTCACCAAAAATGTCAAAGAATAAAAAACCGTAAAACCAAAGATCAAAAGCGGTCTTTTTGGACCGGATTTTTTTGGCACAAAAGCCACTCGTGTTTCAAAAGTTTTGTCATCATTAATAATATCAGTTAGACGACGATAGATTTTTTTTGTATTTTCCTCACCGGGAATTTTGAAAAAGCCCAGGATAATCACCATGAGAATCGGCGGAAAGATACTGTTGATGATTATGGCGTTTCGGCTGACCTCACCATAAAAATAATTGGAAACAGGAATTTCCAGAATAATGGCAAAAAGCATTTTGGTAAGAAGGATATAGATAAAACTTTTTATTGCCAGATTTCTTATTCGAGCGCCTAATTTTTGGTATTTTTCCCGGCAGGTCTGATCAACTTCATTCCATAATTTTTCTTTATTGGTCAAAATCGTCTGTAGCTCATTAGTTTTATTTTTTATTAAAGAGAATAAAATTAAAAATGGCGGCAGTTGTTTACGGGTAAATTTAATTAAGTTGTCAACATAAGGATTGGCGATCATATCATCAATTTTTTTGAAAATCGCCGGCAATTTCGTCATTAAAGTCTGAAGTTCTCTTTCTGAATAACTGCTCAAGGTTTTATAAAAAGTGGTAAACAGATGATAGCGCAAATAAGAACGATCGCTTTTGCCAAATACCTTTTCAATGGCGACTAAAAAGAAAGTATCTTTTTGATCTTCTTTTAAACTCTCGATTTTGATTTTTTTTCTCAACACTTGATAGATAAAAAAAGTCAGGTTGGACTGAATCTGAGCTGACTCAGGTTTTAAAGTTTCTTCAACTTCACAGGTCAAAAGATCAAGTAAAAACTGATCGAGATAAAGACGAAGTTCACTATCACGGCCAACCACCATCTGGCGCCGAAGCAAAAGATACTTATTAATCAGAGCTTGAATTATCACCGTATCCTCGGCCCCCAAAACACCATTATCAAAATACCGGGCCCAAAGCAGTTCACGGAGTAAATTCTCTGCCTCTCCCCGACCGTCAGGATTTAAAGAAAAGCGTCTTTTCAAAATTCTTTCAATCGCGGCTCGTAAAATAAGATGGTCTTCGCGAAACTCGACCGCGTTTCTTACCTTTTCATAAACTAAAGCAAAAAAAGAAACTGTCTGGGAGACTGACAAAGCAGAAATATCATCGGGTTTTACTTTGGGCTTAACGGATTTTATTGCGTCAATGAGGGCCTGAGTAAATTGGGAAAGAACAATTGTCTGGTCTTCGGTTTTCTTAACTTCCTCGTCGGGCATAGAATGAGCACATTATACGATTTTTAAGGCCAAGAAGCAAGCAACCAAGTAATTATTTTAGTGAGTCCACATTTACTCCTGACTTAAAATCAATCTCACTTAAACCATGAAGAATTTTATTTACTTGAGATTTTAATTGATCGTATTTTTCCTGAGTCTTACCTTCAAATTTAATCGTCAAATAAGGCCCGTTTTGCGAAGCGCGGACGATCATCATTTCCTCGTCAGTATCCATCCTGACCCCATCAATTTCCACATATTTAGCCGCCGGATAAAGTTTCTTTATTTCGCCGCCAATTTTATCAGTGACGACGGAAAACTTGATGTTATCAGCACAGCCGACTTTAATTTCCGGACTGGAAAAATAATGGGGGAGTTTAGAAACTGTTTCTTTCAAAGATTCATTAACACGAGTTAAATAAGCTAATAATCTGAGAGAAGCAATGGCCCCGTCATCATGCCCGTAAAAATTGTCAACGAAGAAAAAATGACCAGAAAGCTCGCCTCCAAAAATTGCTCTTTCTTCACGGACCTTGGCTTTAATAAATGAATGTCCCGTCTTCCACATGATTCCCACTCCGTTATTTTGCCTGATAACTTCCAGAACTTGTTTGGAACAGAGTACATTAAAAATAATTTTTGATCCCGGAGCAAAGTCCAAAACATCTTTGGAAAAAATTGAAACCAGAGTATCATTCCAAATTAAATTTCCCTCGCCATCAACGACTCCTAATCGGTCTCCATCGGTGTCGTAAGAAAAACCCAGATCAGCTTTTTCTGCAACGACGCGTTTAGCTAATCTTTCCTGGACTTGACTTTCGGTGGGATCGGCAACACCAACTGGGAAAGTCGGATCAGGAATCGTGTTTTGTTCAATCACTTCACAACCGACAGATCTTAGTATTTTCGGTAGAAACAGCCCGGTCGTAGCCGCGCAGGAATCAACCACAACTTTAAATTTTTTAATCTTGCCAATTCGTCTTAATAAATCTTTTTGGTACTCGGGAAACACGTCTTGCTGAATGTGTTCTCCGGCTTTATCTAATTTGACAAATTGGGCAGATTGGACTAATTGGCGAAATTCTATAATTTCTTCGGTGACCATCGTCTCCGAATAACCGGTTCCGAATTTAAAACCGTTATATTCTTTAGGATTATGAGAGGCGGTGATCATCACCATTCCTCGAGTCCGGAAATAATACTGGGCAAAATAACAGATCTGAGAAAGGGTAATCCCGATGTCATAGACGGTTATTCCCGATTCAGTCAGACCTTTGACAAAAATATCTCTAAATCTGGGACTTGATTCTCTTGAATCAAAACCGATGACGCAGTCATAGATCCTTCTTTGCAATAAATATGTGGCATAACCTTTGGCAAGGATTAGAACATTTTCATCGTCAAGATCCGTTCCTACAACACCTCGCAAATCATAACCACGGAAAACGTGATCGGGAACTGTTTTCATAAATTTATTTTAACACAAATAATAGCATGCCAATATTTCCAATGATTTCTTTACCGAAAAAGGCGTTCCATTTGTCTTTGAATTAACGTCAATCCGGTGAAGTCCCTGATAAAAATTTATCAGGTTTTCAAGACGCCAATACTTGGCTTGATTTGACAGTTTAGCTATCTGCCATGACATTAATTTAGGAATTTTGTCACCCATTTTGACAATCAAAATATTCCTCATGTGACGGGCAAGCATAATAAAAATAAAAATATCTTCGGTTGATTTTGAAAGAATATTTAAGGTGGTAATAAATGTTTTGAAATTTCCGGGGTAACATGAATCAAGCAGTTTAAAAATATTCTGACTTGGTTTAAATTCTTTAATAACAATTCCCTTGATTGATTTTAGATCTCTTGATGTGATCTCTTCCTCCCAGTCATAAAGATGGATTTCTTTGGAAAAAATAATATCTTTAATTTTCTTTTCAGTTTTTACATTCAGTTTTTTTAAAATTTTTTTGTTTAAACCAGAAGCGAAATATATTATTTTCTGGGAAAAAAGTGAGGCTGAGGAAGCTTCGCTGTCATTTAATTCCAGGACTTGCTTTACATCGAGATTAACGATTTCAAAATCTTTTTCCCGGAAATATTTTTCCTGTTCGAGAAAATAGTTTCGCGACGCAATCGAATCCTCGCCGCAGACAACAGTTAACATAAGACAATTATAGTACAATTGCTTATATGGCAAATATTGATTTAGGTCAAAAAACACCGCCGGATGTTTTAACATATCATGGGCCGGTTTTAGCAAAAAAATTATTGCCTTTAGTACCATTTATAATTTATTTGGCCGGATGTATTCCTAAAGCGGGAGAATCTCCAAATCCGATAGAACAAGTAATTAATTCATCTATTTGTTTGGCATCTTTTGCGGCGCCTTTTTTATTACCTGCTATTATTAACAGGTTTAATCAGAGAAAGAGAAAATAATCATTTTTTGTTATTCTTCATTTGTTAATATTATCCTATGTATGATTTAATTTCCGTTGGTAATATTAGTATAGATTTATATTATAAAGGAAAATCGTTTACCAAAAACAAAGAGCGGTTTTTACTGGCGATTGGTGGAAAATATTATGCCGATTATTTTCATGAAGACGTTGGCGGAGGTGGGGTCAATGTGGCGGTTGGTGTTTCAAAACTTGGATTGAGGACGGCCGTATTCGGAAAAATCGGGAACAATCCGTACAAAGATGTTGTTTTGAAAAAATTAACCGATAAAAAAGTCTCAACAGAATTTTGCCAGATCGAAAATGATTATTACAAAATTTCTTCAATATTGTTGGCAGAAAACGGCGAAAGAACAATAATCCATTATGAAACTCCAAGTCGTCTGCTGAAGGAATTTTTACTTCATAAAGATTTAAAAAAAGCAAAAAATATTTATTTTTCGCCGTTGGAACACCTGGATTTGTATGAAAAAAAGAAGATGATTACCTACCTGAAGGGTGATCAAACTTTGACTTTTGTTAATTTATCAGCCCTTGATTGCCGGAGACCGGTCAAAGAATTAATAAACTTTTTTGAAGCCCTGGATGTCTTGATAATTAATGCCTATGAATTTTCCGATTTAATTAAAAGACCTTACGGAAAAATAGATTTTAAAAAATTGGAAATAAAACTGCCTTATTTAAAAGACAGGATTTTGATTATCACCGATGCCCAAAAGGGGAGTCACGGTTATTTTCAGGGAAAAGTTTATTTTCAGGAAGCGGTGACACCAAAGAAAATTGTTGACACAACCGGATGCGGGGATGCCTATACGGCCGGATTTATTGCTCAATACATAAAATCCGGAAATGTTGAATCCTCAATGTATTTGGGAGCGAAATATGCAGCTGAGAAATTGGGACGAATAGGGGCAAACTAGCATGCTATATAAGGTCCGACCCTAAAGGGACGGACCTTTGAAAATGTAGGCCAGCCCGCATGCCACTGCATCGGCCTCATCATCTTGCTTAATATCAATTTCAGTTGTTAGTTTGATCATTTTTTGAACGGATTTTTTATCAGCCTGTCCGTAACCAGTGACAATTTGTTTTATTTGTAGGGGAGTTAAAAACTCTACCTTAATTTTATTTTGAGCAGCAAGCAACATGACAATGCCTTGAGCTTGTGCCACACGAACAAAAGTTTTTTGATTTTTGAAGAACAGTAACTGTTCCAAGACCATCACTTCTGGTTTGTATTTTTCCACAATTTCAACAAGTTTCAAATATATTTCCATTAATCTCGTTTCAGTTTCCAAATTCTTTGACGTCTTAATAAGCGCGGAAGTGACGTACTTTTTGTTTTTAAATATTGCATAACCGGTGCGTTCAATACCGGAGTCGATAGAAAGAATTGTCATGGTTTAATTATATTATTAATTATTCAATTACGTATTACGAATTACGGATTATTAGGGACTCTCTTATATCAGGTCCGTCCTAAATGAGGTTCGTCCTTATTTTGAGCCGCGGAGGTGACGTCGATTTATTTGTGTTTATAACCGAATGTAAGAAAGTACCTTTATATAAGGTCAGACCTTCTACGAAAGACTGACCTTTCAAATACTGAGAAAAAAGATGGGAGAGTCGCTACTTAGTACTTCTCGGCTAAAACCTTTACGGGTCTTACACCTGAAGCCTATCAACCCCGTATTCTGCGGGGAAGCTAATGGGAACTTCTAATCTTGGAGGTCGCTTAACACTTGAGATGCATTCAGTGTTTATCGTTTGGAAATTTAGCTACCCGGCGATGGCCTTGTGGGCCAACCGGTAGACCAGTGATTTCCTCTT
>JBBTSP010000010.1:0-11162 GCA_038064655.1 Patescibacteria group bacterium
TTTAAGATAGGTAGTAATACTATCGCAGACAACAACACTATTTAAGAGATTTTCCGATGTAAAATCAGAATTATTTATTGAGTAAAATGTTTTACCACCAAAATCATGACTAACATTTTTTGCCGGAAACTGCTCGCCCTTATTAGTTTCTATCAAAATTTCGTTTTTTTTAATTTTATTGACATTACCTTTAAAAAAAGCATTAACAACATTATCGATTTTAGTTTTGCTTGATATGGTAATTGATCCGTCAGAATGATTGATTTCTTTAATTTGACCGGAATACTTTGAAATAATCTTTTTTGTCGAAAACATACTTTTATTAACGGCAATTATTTCACCTTTTTCGACAGACTCGCCGACGAACTTTTTTAAATAATGAAAAATTTTTTGCGGTGGAACTCCAAGACTTTTTGCTATGGATATATTGACTTCTTCTTCAACTTTTTTTTCTAGAAACGGAGTTTTAAAATCAACTGACTGGCCTTCTTTTAATAAGCAACGGTCAGCTGTATAAATGGGAATAGAAATAAGCATGATAATTCATTATATGAAGAAAAAATGCCTAACGCAAACCCTGGTAAGATACGTAGGGGACAAGGCCCAAATAACGGGCATGTTTTAATTCTTTAGTCAGGGTGCGCTGATGTTTGGCGCAAACACTGGTTTTTTCACGGTTAAAAATTTTTTTCCTTGGTGATAAAAATTTTTCCAAATTATCAACATCTTTAAAACTCGGATTGCTTCTATATTGGCAAAAAAAACATTTCATAAAACTTTTAACTTTTAACTTTTCACTTTTAACTTTTAGAACGGTATATCATCCGGATTGACCGTTTCCTCTTTACTTAATTCATCTTTGTTATCAGACTTATTTTCTTCAACCTTTACTTCTTCACTTACCGATGTGTCTTCAGCTTTCTTTTCGACTGCAATGGTTTCCGTCATCCTTCGACCGTCACCAAAAACAATAAAGTCATCAAGGACAATCTCCGCGATGGTTCGCTGAATTCCGTCTTTTCCGGTAAAAGTCCGGTAAGTCATACGGCCTTCAGCAAATACTTTTCGACCTTTGTTGAGTAATTTTCCGCAAAGTTCGGCTAATTTTTGCCAGGCAACCACCCGATGATACTGAACGTCCTCTTTTGTTTGGCCGTCATTAGTTGTCCAACTACGGTTGGTGGCAATACCAAAAGTACAGACGGCCGTTCCAGTCGGAGTATATTTTAACTCCGGATCACGGGTCAAATTACCGATTAAAACAATTCGATTTAATGACCGGCTTGACATATTATTTTCTTATTAATAACAAATATCTCAAAATTTTATCATTAAAGTTCAGTTTTTTCTTTAACTCAGCAATGTTTTTTTTGTCCATCTCAAATAAAAAGTTATAAAAAAGAGCGGTATGATTTTTCTTTATTGAATAAGCTAAAGTTTTTTCGCCCCACTTCTCTTCTTTAACGACTTTGCCTTTAAGAGATTCTATTAATTCTTTAACATTTTTTAGTTCAGTTTCTTCTTTGGTGAGAAAAGTTAATTCATATTTCATAAGATTATCTGTACAATAATACAAGTAATCATGAAAAAAATCAACTGGAAAGCCATTTTAATTGTTGTTATTTGGTTATTGGTAATTAGTTTATTGATTTATTCAAGATTTGTTAATTTGGGATGGGGTCTTCCTTATCCAATGCATCCAGATGAGAGGAATATGGCAATCGCAGTTCAAAATTTGAACTGCTCAATATCAAATATCAAATATCAAATATCAAATCTGAAAGAATGCTTTAATCCACATTTTTTTGCTTACGGACAGTTACCACTTTATTTAGGTTATTTGTTGATAGGGATACTTAAAGGTTTTAAAAACTTTGGAAATTTAGTTATTAATTTTGAAGAAGCAATGATGAGTTTACGAGTGATTTCAACATTGGCTTCCGTGATAAACACAATAATTATTATAAAAATTATAAATCTTATAACTAAGAAAAATTCCTATTTCCTATCTTTTATCTTTTTTCTATTGATAATGTTCTCCCCATACGCAATTCAGTTTGCTCATTTTGGCACGACTGAATCGTTTTTAATGTTGTTTTATAGTTTGATTATTTATTATTGTCTTTTGTTTACTCAAAAAGAAATTCATAATTCTAAATTCATAATTCTAAGTTCTTTAATCTCTGGTTTGGTAGTGGCTACAAAAGTATCTTCAATAATATTTATTGCCGTTCCAATAATTGCCATATTATCTAGTCTACGGTCGTGGGATAGATATAAAAATCTGATCAAATTCGGACTGTTAACAACAATTTTTATAATATTGTTTTCTCCCCATAATCTTATTAACTTTCATGACTTTGTCAGTTCAATAAGATACGAATCAGATGTGGCTTTAGGAAAAATCTTGGTTTTTTATACGAGACAGTTTGTCAACACGGTTCCAATCTTATTTCAACTTACTAAAGTATTTCCTTATGCTTTAGGTTGGCCGGTGTGGATATTAGGGGGATTAGGGATATTGGGGTTGGGGTGGAAAGATAGAAAAATTAACCTTCTTCGTTTTGCTTTTCTTGTTTATTTTATTCCCAGCGCTTTTTTGTTTGCCAAGTGGAGTAGATTCATGGCGCCGGTATTACCCTTGATGACAGTATTTGCGATTGTTTTTCTTCTTAGAATAAGAGTTATAAAGATTATAAAAATTATAATTATTATATTAGCAATCCTGCCAGGGGTAGCTTATCTTAGCGTTTATCAGAATTCTGATGTTCGTTTTCAGGCTTCGGAGTGGATTTATAAAAATATTCCTGAAAATGCATACATACTTTCCGAGACGGCAAATGTTGTGGATATACCGATAACGAGTCAAAAGTCAAAAGTCAAAAGTCAAAATTATCAAGTTATTTCGTTCGATTTTTACGATTTGGATGAAAGTCCGGAGTTGCAGTCAGAATTAAAAGAACATCTTGAAAAGGCAGATTATATTTTTGTGCCATCAAGAAGAATCTTCGCTAATCATCCAAAAAAAAAGTATCCAATGCTTAATCAATATTACAACGATTTATTTAATGGTAAACTCGGGTTTATAAAAGTGGCTGAATTTTCTGCCGGACTTAATGATGAACAGGCGGAAGAAACCTGGACAGTATTTGATCATCCGGTGATAAGGATTTATAAGAAAGTTAAAACTTTTTAATTGTATAGTTTTCGTTTTTGTCTTCAACTTTATAGCCGAGTTTTTCTATTTTTTTTCTCAGTTCATCCGATTTTTTGAAGTCTTTATTTTGACGAGTCAGCTTTCTTTCTTCGGCTAGATTAATGATTTCTATTGGAATTTTTTCTTCAGTTATTTCTTCAAGTTTTAGTCCGAAAACTTTATCAAAATCAAAAAGAAGATTAAGTTTTTCTTTTGGATCGATGTTCGATTTTAACATTTCCCACATAACGGCAGTTGCTTGAGGAATTTGAAAATCATTAGATAAAGCATCGGTAAAGCTTTGACGAAAGTTATTATTTTTTAGGGAAATTGGGGAGATTAGGTTTTTTTGAGATTTTAAATTAAGAACGATATCTCTTAACTTGTTGAGAGTTTCTTGAGCGCTGTTTAACGCTTCCCAGGTAAAATTCTGCTTAGATCGGTAATGAGCTGATAGGAAAAAATATCTTAAAACTAGCGGATCAAATCCCCTATTGACAATTTCTTTAAGAATATAAGCAGTTCCTTTTGATTTTGCCATTTTTTCATCATTAACACTGAGATGTTCATTATGGATCCAGTAATGAACAAATGATACTTTATTAGTTGCTTCACTTTGGGCAATTTCATTAGTATGATGAACGGCAATATGTTCAATTCCTCCCATATGAATATCGATAGTATTTCCAAGGATAGTTTTTGCCATAACACTACATTCAATATGCCAACCAGGAAATCCATCTCCCCAAGGCGAAGGCCAAGTTTGTAAAGCATTTTTATGTGTACCTTTTTTAAATACCCAAAGATTAAAATCAGCAAAATGTTTTTTCTCAGTATCTTCAACGGTTCCTTTTCCCGCTCCCTGTTTATTTAATTCCAATTTCTGATGGTTTAACTTGTTGTAGTTTGGAAATTTTGACACATCGTAAACAACGGCGAGCGAAGTAATATAAGCAAAGCCTTTATCAAGAAGAATTTGGATCATTTCCTGCATTTGTTTAATATATTCAGTAGCTCGAGGTTTATAATCAGGCTCCAATATATTAAGAGCTTTAGTATCATTTTCAAATATCTTTATATACTTATCAGCAATTTCATTTGGAGTTAATCCTTCGCGTTTTGCTCCTTTTTCCATTTTATCTTCACCCTCATCTTCATCGCTTGTTAAGTGTCCAACGTCAGTATAATTACGGACAAATTTTACTTCGTAACCAAGATAAAGAAAAGAGCGTCTGATAAAATCTGCCCAAGTCATAGCCCGAAGATTTCCTATATGTTGAACCCAATAGACAGTAGGACCACAATGGTAAAAACGAATTTTTTTATCTTCAATTGGTTTAAATTCTTCGATTTTTCTTGTTAAAGTGTTATAGAATTTCATATCAAATTAATTGTAGCAGATTTTATGAAGTAGAGATTTTAATTAAGTTTTTCTCTCGGCTATAAATATAGGCAGGGATAATGGCAAAAAGAGCGAACAGTGCTGATATATTAAAAGAATTAATTATTCCATATTTATCGGCAACATATCCAAGAATAATAGGTGCTAAACTGGTTGCAATATTTGCCACAAAACTTGCTATACCAAAAACTTCTTCATACTGTTTATGATGCTGAGTAGATTCGGAAATCATTGTTGACCTGACAGGAATTGTTCCAGCAGTTAGAGCTCCTAGAATAATAGAAAAAATAATTAACAAAAATTGCGAGTAACTTAGTGTTAGTAAAAATATAAAAATTGCCATAAAAAATTCGGCGATTATAAATACTTTTGTATTTTTATATTTGTCTGCCAATCTTCCCAGTGTTGTTTTGCCAATTAAATTTCCAACGAGAAAAGCACTAGTAAAAAGACCTAAGACTGAAGGATTGATATTTCTATTCAAAAAAAGAAAAGGTATAAAAATAAAAAGCGCTGAAGATGCCAGATTATCGAAAAAAGTTATCAAGAGTGCAAAAATAAATTTTTTATTTTTAATTATTTGCCAATAACTTATTTTTATTATATTTTTCTTGGATTTAACATCACCCTTTTTATTATTGAGAAAAATAATGATAAAAATGGAAAAGAGTGAGATTATTCCATAAATGATTGAAGTTTTTTGCCAACCTATAGCAACTATAATAAATGAAATAGTAGAAGAGAGTACAATTCTCCCAACATCTCCAATAGCAGTAAAATTCCCCATTGCTTTACCTAATTTATCAATCGGGGCCCACTTAGCAACAAGTGAAAATGCGATTGGATGAAAAATCCCAAAACCGAGAGCAGCAATTAAAAAAGACAAAATTAAATAAAAGTAAGAAAAAGATAGTCCAACTGCAATAAAACCAATCGAATAAAAAAATATTGCAAAAGAAAGTATTTTTATCGCACCAATTTTATGACCAACATAACCTACTGGTAACGACAGGACAATTCCAGATACTGAAAGTATGGAAGTTAAAAAACCAACTTGGGTTAAGGAAAGATGCAGGCCCTGCTTAATAAATGGTAGAAGTAAAATAATACTAGCCAAAAAGCCATCGTTAAAAAAATGCAAAGTGAAAATCTGTGTAAGCCTATTTTTCATAAATAATGTCGGGATGGCGGGACTTGAACCCACGACCTCACGGTCCCGAACCGTGTGTTCTACCATCTGAACTACATCCCGATTTTTTACAGTGCGAACCGTGTGTTCTACCATCTGAACTATACTCCGTTAAGAAACATTATATCATTGCTTTCCGGTTGCAGGTTTGAATTCGGCGTGCTGACGATCAGTAATTTTTTTTGTGGAAAAAATACTTCGCCGGACTTTGCCTTTGGGAATGTTGCCTTGCATTTCCCTTTGTTTTTTCTCCTGTTCTTTTCTTTTTTTCTCCTGGGCCAGATACTCTTCCCTTCTTTTTTTATCAGCTTCTTCCATTTTTTTTCGTTCCAAAGATTTTTCATCCTCACGTCTTACAATCTGGAATAGTCGATTTTTTAAAGTCTCGGCCCGGAGTTTGTCTTTATCTTGAAATTTTTCCTGAAGTTTTTTAAAATCAAGAGGAGTGTGGTTTGCTCCAGGTTTAACTTCAGGCGAATTGGACTTATTAGACTGATAAGACTCATTGGGAGAAAATGGATTAACAATTTGAGCCATTGACTTAACAGTTTTTTTAGCAGTCGATTGTCCCAGTTCAACGAGTTGTTCAAATGTGTCTTCTAAAATACCACCTTTAGTCATAATTTAGTTTGTCAATTTATTCCCAACATCGCTTTCCCTCGTCTGTTCATCCTCTCCATCGTCCACGGGGGATCAAAAGTTACTTCGATAACGATATTATTTTTTTTAAATCCTAATTCAATCATCTTGCTTATTATTTCCGACTGGATCATATCAATCAACGGACAACCTACGGTGGTTAATGTCATTACGATTTTAATCTTGTTTTTGATTATCTTGGTTTGATAGATTAAACCAAGATCAACGATGGAAATATTTAGTTCCGGATCCATTACTTCCGATAGCTTATCTTTAATTCGTCTGGCGGTTAATTTCATAAGTGTTATAATGTTTATAATAATTATAACTTTTATAATGATTAAAACCATATGAATTCATATAAACTTCACTTCATTCCCTTAGGCGGAATCGTTGGCGTTACCAAAAACATGTATGTCTATGAAATTTATAGTAATGACAAGCTCAAAGACATTGTCATTGTTGACTGCGGAATTGGTTTTCCTCAGGAAAAAGAGTTGGGGGTGGATTTTGTAATTCCTGATATTGGTTATTTGATGGATAAAAAGCAGTATATCAGGGCGATCTTGATTACTCACGGCCATGAAGATCATACTTCGGCCCTGCCTCTTCTTTATGAAGACTTAGGCCGGCCGCCGGTTTATGCCAGTCTGCTTACGTCAATTTTTATTGAAAATAAATTTAAAGACAGCCACAGAAAAATTAATGTTAATCGGGTTGATTTTAATAAAGAATATTCTTTCGGCGATTTCCGTGTTTCTTATCTAAAAATGACCCACTCCATTCCCGATACGACTCATATACTGATAAAAACACCGGTTGGCGCAATCTACCATGGGAGCGATTTTAAACTTGATTTAACTCCGCCTTACGGGCCAGCCCCTGATTTTTATAAAATTACCAAAGCCGGCCATGAAGGAATTCTGTGTCTGTTATCCGACTGTTTGGGGAGCGAAAGAGAAGGTTTGACACTGTCTGAAAATATTGTTGGCCAAACTTTTGAAGATGAAATGAGAAAAACCAAAGGAAAATTTATCATGACGACATTTTCCTCCAATATTTCCCGGATCCGCCAATGTGTCGATGCCGCAATCAAATTCAACCGAAAGATCTGTTTTTTGGGCCGGTCGATGAGAGACAATACCAAATTAGCATCAAGCATCGGTTATCTTCCGATTCCGGAAAGTCTTTTTATAAAAGAGGAAGAAGTCAATCGTCATCCGCCGGGAAAAATTTGTTTGATTGTGGCCGGTAGCCAAGGTCAGTATGGTTCGGCGCTCTCAAAGTTGGCAGATAGAATAAACCCTAATATAAAAATTAAATCCGGTGATAAAATAATTTTTTCTTCAGATCCGATTCCCGGCAATGAAAACGAAGTTTATTCAACGATAGAACAATTAGTAGAAGAAGGCGCCGATGTCGTCTATTCAGATATAGCCGATCAACTGCATTCATCCGGTCATGGCAGTCAGGAAGATCTAAAATTTTTAATTAGATTTACCAATCCTCACTATTTTATTCCAATTGGGGGAACCATCAGACATCAGCGTCAATATGAAAAATTGGTGGAACAGTTGGATTATAATAAAAAGGATGTTTTTTCTTTAAATGAAGGTGAAACCGTTTGGTTTGTAAAAAACAGGGCTTATTTGGGGGAGGTTATAGAGACAAAGAACGTCTATGTCGATGCATATGGAATCGGTGATGTGGGCAGTGTGATTTTGCGGGACAGAAAAACCATAGCTACCGACGGAATTGTTTTTGTTTTATCAACCATTGACAATCGCGGATTGTTGCTTGGTCAACCAAAGATTGTTTCCCGGGGTTTTATTTTTGAAAAGGAAGAGAATAAATTATATCTTGAAGCGGGAAAAATCGTTGAAAATATTTTTAAACCCAAAAGCGGAAAATCTTTTGAATTGGGTAAATTGAAACGGGAAGTGATAGAAAACCTGGAAGAATTTTTTAGAAAAGTGACAGGAAGGAAACCGCTGATTGTGGCGGAAATTATTCAATTATAAAAAATCTGATGCAAAATTCTTATAGATTCTGTCATTCGTGACCACTATTCCCCTGCGAGGCTCTGCGGAATATTTCCGCAATCCGCTTCTCGGGGAACCTTTTCACTTCATGACATCTATAAGAATTTTGCAAATATTTATTATGTCATCATTACCAAACAGTCTTAAAAATATTTCCCTATTCTTAGAACGTCTTCCCGGAATTGGTGAAAAAACTGCTAATCGACTGGCTTTTTTTTTGCTTAATCTACCTGAGGAAGATTTAAAAGAATTCGCTGAAAATGTTTCAAATTTAAAATCAAAGACAAAGCTTTGTAAAAACTGTTTTAATTTTACTGAAAAAGATTTGTGTGAAATTTGTCAAGATAAAAATCGAGATCAATCAGTGATTTGTGTTGTCGAAACAGTTTTGGATTTACTTTCTTTTGAGCAGGGAAGAATTTATAACGGGGTTTACCATGTGCTTCATGGAAAGATAGATCCGTTGAATCGTATGGGTCCCGACGATATTAAGATTAAGGAATTATTAGATCGTGTCGTAGGGAACGGTTTTATACCGTTCCGTAAAAATATAATCAAAGAAATTATTTTGGCGACGAATCCGGATATGGAGGGAGAGGCAACGGCTATTTATATAAAGAACAAGTTAAACGAGTTAACGGGTTCACGGGTTAACGAGTTAAAGATTAGTAGACTCGCTTATGGGTTGCCGATGGGAGCTAATCTTGAATATGCCGACTACATGACTTTGAAAAAAGCCATCGAAGGTAGAAATAAATTTTAAATGTATAGTTGATTAATCGATTGTACATAATCATTCTTTATGAAAGATGATATTTTAAAGCACTATCTTGAATTTAGTATCTATATTGACCCTGGTTTATATAAAGATTATTTAATAAAAAAATTACCGGATAATATCAAAGAAGTTGGTCAACTAGTTAGAAAACAGATAATTCACAGAATTACTTTAAAGAACGGAAATACCGGATCAAACACGGATTTAAGATATGGTGACATGACAAAAGTACCATGGTATCAACAATGTCAAGATGATGTTTTATCAACCACTTCGGCAATATTGTCAGAAATTTTTAGACGAGATAAAAGAGGTTTTGTGAAAGATAGAAAAGAAAAAGATAAATTAATTTTAACCTGCAGGTTTATAGCAATTTTAGTGGCGTCAATATTGAAATCAAAGGGAATCCCGACTCGAATCAGATCCGGTTTTGCTCCATATTTTTTCAAAGGTAAAAGCGTTGATCATTGGATAAATCAGTATTGGGATAAAAAAAGAAAAAAATGGATAATGATTGATATTGACGGGTGTTTTGAAGATTTAAAATTTGATCCTTTTGATATACCAAAAGGTATTTTTGATTTTTCGGCCGATGTTTGGTTAAATATTCGACAAAAGAAAATTTCGGAAAAAAGATTTTGGAATACAGGAGGGTATGACGGATTAGTAGCAGTTGCCTGGGAGCTTTTTTACGATTTCCATTCGCTAATGAATAATGAAATCATTTATTCATATCATCCAGAGTTCATGTTACTTAAAAATTTCAAAGACATAAAAGAAAAACAGCTAAAAGAGATTGATGAATTGGCTTTACTGATGAGAAGTCCCGATGAAAATTTTGATAAATTAAAAAATATTTGGAAAACAAAAAAAGAGTGGCGACTGCTTAAAGGCGGACTGCTTTAAATAATTAGGCATATCAGAAAGAATTTATTGCCGTATCAATCCAATTCCCTATCTTTGTAGGTTATAAGCGGTGGACAACAAAATAAATAGTTTGTAAAGTTATTTAATCGATTAAACAAATTGCTCAATCGATTAATCAATTATACAAACTGTACAATCGATTAATCGATAATACATATGGTTAATTTATCAAAAATTCAGGTAGATGAGAAAAAATTAGTAAAAATTTATCAGTTGATGTTTGAGATATTAAATAAAGCCGATGATAAAGACGATTTCCTTGGAATAATAAAAGACATTCTTTCACCTCCAGAGCAACTGATGGTTGCCAAAAGAATTGCAATTATTTATCTGCTTATTAAAGGAGTTGACCATAGTTCAATTTCAAAGTATCTAAAAAGCTCAAGAGCCACCGTCGCCAAATTTTCGCTACTTTTTTATGATAAAGAATCGAAATTAATCGGAATAATCGGAGAGCTATTGAACAAAGAAACAATCAGTCATTTTTTTGAGGATTTATTTGCTGATATATTTATTAAACCGGGGCTAAAAATTGGTCATTGGCAAAGTTACTGGGATCATAAGAAAAGACAAAAAGAAAGAACAATGATTGACGCCTAATTGTATAGTTGATTAATCGACTATACAAAATGCTCAATTGATTAATCGATTGTACACACAATCTCTGACGACAATTTAAAACGAATGGAGTTTTTTTAAATGATTAGCGAATATTAATTGAATGTGGAGTTTTTTGTTTGCAATGAGGTCTATGAATATCACTAAGTTTTTGGAGATAATCTACAGCTAAACTCATACTGCCTCCACCTGTTCCACCATATACTATTAAACCATTATTACCTATCTCTGGGACAAGAGCATTAAACAGATAACAATCTGCTGGCTTTTTTTTCATCCGCCTTAAAACACTTTCACCATATACTTCCGCTCGGGATAATTGTCTTTTAAGAGGTTCTACCATGGTTTGTATTTTACTTCTTCTTCTTCTT
>JBBTSP010000010.1:11262-13373 GCA_038064655.1 Patescibacteria group bacterium
CTTCTTCTTCTTCTTGTCAAGAGGGGCCGAATGTGGACTTAAAGGAATTTTTTTAATTTTTCGGCGATTAGGGGGGCGATTGAAACCTCTTCTAATTTTTTAAAATTTTGTTTTGGGTCAAGTTCGATGGAATTGCTCATAAAAATTTTTTCAATTGGACTTTTTGAAAGAATGATTTCTGCGTTTGGGGAAAAATCATGATGGACAATACAGGCCAGTACTCTTTTGGCCCCTCTTTTAAGACAAAATTCGGCGGCATGGACTAAAGTGCCGCCAGATGTAATAATATCATCAACGATAATACAGGTTTTATTTTTTACTTTTCCATATAAATTTAAGGCCTTTGATTGATGAATAATATTCAGATTTCGTCTTTTTTCAATGACCGCCACGTCAACCTTATTGCTATGAAAGAAATTTTCAGCAAAAATCTGAGCTCTGTCAACACCGCCTTGATCAGGGGTAACAATGGCGACTTCTTCAGTATTTTTGTTGTTTTTTAAGTAGTGAGCCACTTCACGACCTAAGATGGGAAAAGCAGAATAATTTTTGAAAGGAATTGAAAAGATACCTTCCGTTCCCTCATCGTGAAGGGTAATCGTAAATACCTGATCAAATCCTATTGTCTCAATAAATCTGATAATCACATTAACTGAAATCGATTCTCCGGCCCGATGTTCACGATTTTGTCTGGCATAACCAAAATAAGGGATAAAAGCAACAATTTTTTTCGCCTCACTTCTTTTTAAAGCATCGGCAAAGAAAAAAAGCTCCATTAGGTGAGTATCAGTTGGATTGGCGGTTGATTGAATAATAATGCAGGTATCATCCTTAACTTTTTCCTGGATAGTGACTTTAATCTCCGAGTTGCTAAAGCGAACGGTTTCAGATAAAGATAATTTGACGTTTAATAATTTGGCAACTTCTTGAGAAAGTTTAGGATGGGCCGATCCGGAAAAAAGTTTGAACATTTATTTATTTAATTGTTCCTGTTGACTGGAAATTTCGATTAATTTTCTGGCGGCCAATTCCTGGGTTTTTTTGACAGCTTCATTAATCGCTTCAGCAATCCGATTTTCGACAATTCCGTCGACCTCAATCGATTCTATTACCTGATCACCGCGGATTATAACTTTGACTCCGTTCTTCTCTACCTCGACTTGTTCTTGCTGTAAGGCTGCCTGCATTTTTTGCGCTTGTTGTTGTAATTTTTGCAGATCTCCTAAAGCTCCAAAAGGGTTTAACATATTAATTGGTTTGAAAGTTTATAAAGTTTTTAAAGTTCATAAAATATTAATCTTTACAAACTTTTTAACTTTATAACTTTATGAACTTCCTTTATTGTAGAACTCGATAAGGGCAATTTCAATAGGTAAAGAATCAATCGGCGTATTTTTTAAATTTTGATAAGCCTCAATTAATAATTTTATTAATAATGATATTTCGTTTAATGTCAGACTTGTCTTTTTTTCATCACTATTTTCAACCCCGTTTTTAACAAGAAATTGAAGATGCAATTCATTAAGAATGTCCTCAATCAGATTTTTAAAATCACCGTTGTTTTGAGAAAACACCTCAATCCATTCAAGAGTTTTTTTTGGATCTTTTTTTTCAATTATTTCCATCAAATCGTTTTTTCCCCGAATTCCCAAAAATTTTTCCAATTCTTCTTCAGTTTTAATGTCCTGAAAAGTCACTTCTTCAAGAATTTTGGCGGCGTCGCGAAAGGAATTTTCACTATGGCGAGCGATTAGTTTTAATAGATTATCATCAAATTTTATACCTTCATTTTTGGCAATTCTTTTTAACATGGAACCTATATCAGAAATTTTTGCTTTCCCGAAATTAATTTTCAAACACCGGGAAACAATGGTTTTCGGAAGTTTTTCAAGGTTAGTGGTGGCCAATATAAAAATAACCGTTTTTGGCGGTTCTTCAAGAGTTTTTAAAAGAGCATTGAATCCCTCCGTCGTTATCATGTGAGCTTCATCAATAATAAATACTCTAAAACCTCCGGACATGGGAAGAAAAGAAGTTTCTCGTATTAAATTTTTTATTTCTTCAATGCCGCGGTTGGACGCGGCATCCATTTCAATTACGTCTGTAAAAGA
>JBBTSP010000010.1:13473-16911 GCA_038064655.1 Patescibacteria group bacterium
AGGCAGTTGACGGCTTTGGCAATAATCCTGGCCACAGAAGTTTTTCCGGTACCTTTTGACCCGACGAAAAGAAAAGCATGAGGTAGGGATTTAGAACCGAGAATCTTTCCAATCATTTCTTTAACCTGCAGATTGTCAATCTCCTCAATGATTTTCGGACGATACTTAAGATAGAACATATTATTTTAACAGATTTTCTATTCCATGCTTTACCAACTCATTGATCACTTCATCAACGCGTTTGTTTCTTTCGGCTGCCAATAAGATAATCAACGGATAACAAAGAATTACTTCTCCCAACAGGATTTGATCTTCTCCTATTTTTTCATTATAAGGAAAAGATAAAACTGGCAAAGTTTCTTTTTCACCCTTATATTTTTCCGTAAAACTTTTCATTTTATTTTTTCCCACAAAAACAACATTCAAAGAAAATCGGGAAGTAAGCTGTTCTTTTTCAAATATTTCTTCCGCAAACAATTTTATCTTTTGACGATTAATCTTATATCGTGATGAAGTGACAATATTGATCATATTCTTCTATATACTTTTTTAAAGACCTTTCTACGTTTGGAAAAACGATTTTTCAATCTTTCTTTTTCTTCCTCTTTTCTTTTCAAAGACGGCTTTTTATAAAATTGTTTTTTTCTTAAGGTATCAACGATTTCTTCATCAATGAAAGAACGGGTAAATTTCCGAAACATACTGTCTTTTGATTCGCCTTTTCTTTTTATGACTAAAACCATAAATTATTACGCCTCCTCTCAAATATAATAAGAATGATACGAATTCGTAGAATTCGTATTATGTCAATTCTATCTTATACTCTTTACTATTTCAATCATTTGATTTAATGATAATGATGTTGGAATAAGGCTGGGATTTCCCGATGATCCGTTGAGAAGCATATGACCGGAAATATGGAAAAACCAACTGCCTTTTGTATCTTTTTTAATAATCTTTTCATAGACAGGTTTTAAAGTTAATTTATGATTAGGTAAAGTTTTTATTCTGGTAAATCCGGCTTCCGGATTACGTCTGATAACTAATGAAAATCCTTTTTTGAGAGCCAATTTAACTGCCTCTTCATTTTTTGTTTCGATCGCCAATGACTTACCAAAATACGAATTGAAAACAAATCCTTTTTTGATTTCTGCTTTGGCACTTTCTTTATTTTTGAATACAATTAGAGCGGCGTCTAACATCTGAAAAACAAGCTCAAAAAGATTGGTTTGTTCGCGATTGATTATTTTTATTCCGTCAATCAGTTGACGAATCATAAAGTCATATCGGTCAGAATCAGCTTCGGGATAAAAAACTTCGGCAAAATGATCAGTGTCGTTGACATAATTAACAATTTTTTCCAAAGGTTTGATCTCTTTTTCATCAACAAGGCAATTTTTGATCAGAAATTCAAAAACAAGTTTTGTGGCCGAAGTGTACTTATTAGTTTGGTGGTGGTCAAATTTTCCCAGGCCCGTATCTACGTGGATGATGTTTTTGTTACTATCGGGAGCATTGTTATTTAAAGTAGTTCCGGACGGAACCAATTTTATCTCAGCGTCTTCCCACCCGTTTAAATACGTTTTTATCAGCCAGATTGATGCTATGGCGTCTAAGTCAGGAGAAAGATGCGTTACTATAGTTTTCATAAATTAACCTAATTAACCTAATTGATCTAATTGACCTAAAGAATTTCCAAATACCAATGACCAGTTTGTAACTTGGAACTTGGTAATTTTTTAAAAATTAGGTTAATTAGAAATTAGAAATTTCAAAACTTCTTCAATACTAAGTATTTTTACTTCCTTCTCATTTCTCTTCTTATACTCAATCTTATTCCCTGTTCTTTTTGAGACTACCAATCGAATTGGAATTCCAATCAGATCAGCATCAGCGAATTTTTCTCCGGCGGTCACTTCTTCTCTGTCATCGAAAAGAACTTCAAGGTTGTAGGTTGTAGTAAATAGGTTGTAGAGTACAAACGCTTTCTTTTTGATTTCTTCATTTTTTATATCTAATCCAATTAAATGAATTTGGTAAGGTGCAACCGCTTCCGGCCAAATAATTCCTTTTTCGTCATGGAATTTTTCGATAATTGTTGCCATCGTACGACCAATCCCTATACCGTAACAGCCCATATAGTACGGCTTTTCCTTTCCGTCTTTATCAATATATGTGGAATTTTTCATTTTCGATGAATAATGGAGACCCAACTGAAAAATATTTCCAACTTCAATGCCTTTTTTTTCTATTAATTTTTTACCGGTTTCTGATAAATATCCTTCCTTTGCCAAAGCTATATCAGCCAATTCACATTTAAAATCTTTGCCGTAATTGACATTCATGGAATCGGTTTTTTCTTCTTTCTGTCCGCCAATAAAATTTTTTACGGTGAGCAAAGAAATATCTCCAATATATTTAGCTTTTTTATGTCCCCATGAATGGACATAGCCCGGTTTTGTCCCAATCTTTTTCAGATCCCCCAAAGTGGCGTCTTCAAGCTGACCAACAGCGTCCAAAACATGTTCGAGTTTTAGTTTGTTGACTTCAAGATCACCTCTTACGACGGCGATTATAATTTCTCCAGTGGTTCTATTTTTATAGACGACATTTTTAAGAAAATGAGATTTTGATAATTTATAGTGTTTAACATTGTCTTCCATTGTTTGTACCCATTCCGGTTGCTCGATAATTTTAAAAGGTTTTTCCTTATCTTTTGAGTTGATATCTTCTCTTTTAAATTTTGCAACATCTTGATGAGCGGCATATTTGCCATCCTCAGTCATTAGATAATTAGTTTCACCTATTTCAGACTCAACCACAAATTCATGGCAATATTCTCCTCCTATATAACCGTTGTCAGATTCTACAACAAAAGTTTTTAAGCCCATTCTTTCAAATATCTTTGTATAGGTTTGCCACATATTCTGGTATTCTTTTTTAAATTCTTTTTCATCGACATCAAAAGAGTAAGCGTCTTTCATGATAAATTCGCGGACGCGGAGTAAGCCTCCACGGGCGCGAAGCTCATCACGGAATTTAGAAGAGAATTGGTAGATATTAAATGGCAAATCTTTATAACTGATTTGAAATTTTCTTACAACGTCAACAAACATTTCTTCCGCCGTTCCTCCCAAAGCGAAATCTGCTCCCCGCCTGTCTTTTATGGTCATTAGTTCAAAACCGGTGGTTTTAGTTCGATTGGTTTCTTTCCAAAGTTCCAAAGGATGAAGTACCGGAGATAACATTTCCTGGGCGCCGGTTTTATCCATCTCATCTTTGACAATCTCCATAATTTTTCGTTGGACCCGTTGACCAAGTGGAAGAGTAAAGTAACGACCTGACGTGGATTCTCTGATAAACCCAGCCTTGTAAAGAAGTTTATACGAAATATTTACGGCATCCGAAGGCGCTTCCCTAACCGTTTTCCCGAAAAGT
>JBBTSP010000011.1:0-4793 GCA_038064655.1 Patescibacteria group bacterium
CTTCAGACCCCCAGCCTGACGCTTTAGCCATCTAAGCTATACCCCGTATTTATAAACTAATTTTACCAAAATCTCTTATAATAATGCTATGATTCTATTTCTTTTTTTACTCTGGCGGATTTTTGACTTTTTAATTATCTTTTTTAGTCAAAAAGTTATTCCCTATCTAGGTTTTTTTCCTTATGGTGATCAGCTTCCCGGATTTAATCTGCCAACTTGGATTTCATCTTTAGCCAACTTTGACGGTCTACATTATGTTTTAATTGCCAAAAACGGCTATTCGCAGTTCGAGCAGGCATTCTTTCCATTCTATCCTCTGATAATAAAATTTTTGACTCCCTTGTTTTCCAATAACCAACTTTTAACTGGCCTAATTATTTCTAACATCGCGTTTTTAATTGGAATTACCATCTTTGCTCGATCGTACAAAGATAGTAATTGGTTCATAATTTTCTTACTTGCTTTTCCAACATCATTCTTTTTTGGCGCCGTCTATACTGAAGGACTATTTTTTCTTTTATTAATCTCAACATTATATTTTTTAAAAAAAGAAAGGTATCTTTTTGTGATTATTTTTGCCTTTTTGGCTTCATTGACAAGATTTGTGGGAATATTTTTAATCATTCCGATTATACTTCATTGGATTTTCAGATCATTCCCGCGTAGGTGGGAATCCAGACTTTCCTGGATCCCTTCTTTCGAGGGGATGACACCAAAACTATTTTTAACATTACTTGCTCCTATACTTGGTTTACTGGTATACTGTTCCTACCTCTTAAAAACCACCGGCGATCCATTTTTATTTTTAACATCCCAACCAATCTTTGGGGCTAATCGGTCATCTCATTTGATATTTTTACCCCAGGTTTATTGGCGTTATTTTAAAATATTTTTTACAGCTGCCCACGATTTCCGATACTATATTTCGCTAACTGAATTTTTAATGTTTAATTTTGTTTTTATTGTATTAATTTTGGATTTGTTGAAAATAATTAATCTTAAAATTAAAAAATTAAAAAGTTACAAGTTACAAGTTATAAGTTATGATCGGCTCGGTCTCAATTTATTTTCCTTTGCCAACCTCATTCTCCCTACTTTAACCGGCACCTTCTCCTCTATCCCCCGTTATTCTTTATTCTCTCTTTCCTTTTTTATTTATCTTTCCCAAATTAAAAATCATTTTATTAAATATTTAATTGTTGGAGTTTTTATAATTTTGCATATATTATTATTAGGATTTTTCAGCCAAGGATATTTTATTAGTTAATGAATTTTATATAAATGATTAAGCTTCCATTTTTTCAAAAAGGCGACTCAAAAGGAATCCATTTTTTTTCATCCAATAACCAATTGGCTGAAAATATTTTTTTTGTCTTTATTGCTTTTATCTTTCTATTTGTGATCGTTTTATTTCTAAGACTATTTCAGTTAACTATTGTTAAAGGTGGATATTATAGAAGTCTTTCCGAACAGAATCGAATCAGAGAAATCACTATTGAAGCGCCTCGTGGAGAAATTGTTGACAGAAAAGGATTTATTATTGCAAAAAATCTTCTTCCCAACGTTAATCTTGAAATTGACCAAAATTTCCTTAAAAACGATCAAAAAATAACTTCCCAAAGAATATACCAAAGCCCTGAAGCCATCTCTTCAATAGTCGGATACCGGCAGATTGCTGACAATGGCGATCTAAAAAATGACAGCTGTCAATATAAATTAAAACTGGGTGACCGGACCGGGAAAAAAGGGATTGAAAAGCTTTTTGACTGTCAATTACGGGGAATCCCGGGGAAAAAATTGGTGGAAGTCGATGCACGAGGCAAATATTTAAGAACCGTTGACGTCATCCAACCCCAAGCCGGAGAAAAAATCCAACTTTCCCTTGATTTGAATCTGCAAAAAAAAAGTTATGAACTGATTAAAGGAAAAAAAGCAGCTATTATTGTTTCCAACCCAAAAACCGGTGAAATTTTAGCCAGTGTTTCAACCCCCGGATTCAATTCTCAGGATTTTGAAGACCAAGTAGATTCTAATATTCAAAATTATCTTGTTGACAAAAACAATCCTTTATTTAACCGGGTAACCGAAGGGATTTATCCTCCCGGATCACTGTTTAAATTGGTGGTGGCCACGGCCGGATTGGAAGAAAAAACCATTGATGAAAAAACTCAAATTGAAGATACCGGAACCATAAAAGCCGGGCCTTTGACCTTTGGCAACTGGTACTTTCTTTCCTACGGAAAGACCGAAGGAATGGTTGATATTGTCAAGGCCATCAGAAGATCCAATGATATATTTTTTTACAAAGTCGGAGAAAAAACCGGTGAAGATAAAATCAAAAAATGGGCGGGAATTTTTGGGCTGGGGAAAAAAACCGGGATTAATCTTAATGAAGCCGAAGGAATTATCCCCTCTTCTTTTTGGAAAAAGGAAACTTTAAAAGAAAACTGGTATTTGGGCGATACTTATAATTTGTCTATCGGTCAGGGATATGTGGGGACAACCCTTTTGCAAATGGCTTTGGTTGGAAATGTGTTTGCTAACGGCGGATATTTGTGCAAACCGGAATTATTAAAAATGAATTCGCGAACAAGCGAATTTATCCTGAGCGAACATAGTGAGTCGAAGGACCAAACTTGCAAAAAATTGCCCATTTCAAAAAAAACAATAGATTTGATCAGAGAAGGAATGAAGCAGGCTTGTTCAACCGGCGGCACCGGCTGGCCGCTTTTTGATTTCAAACCCCAGGTTGCCTGTAAAACCGGAACAGCCGAATCACATGCGGCGTCCGGAATGCCTCATGCTTGGATCACTGCCTTTGCTCCATACGATAACCCAGAAATTACTGTAACCATATTGGTCGAAGAGGGCGGACAGGGTTCAGACGTCGCCGGCCCGATTGCTAAAGAAATATTGAAGGCGTATTTTGAACGCAATCAGTAATAGAAATTTGTTGTTAGAAAATCGAAATTAGTAATCGAAATTTGAAACTTGAAATTAGGAAATTAAAAATATCTAATTTCTATTCTCTATTTTCTATAACTAGTCACTAATTTCTAACAACTATTTTCTAATCTCAGAACTTCTCAAAAATAATATTTTCTTTCGGAACATTTTTGGCTACCAAAAACTGTCTTAACGATTCAACTATCTGCCTTCCACCACAGAGATAGAAATCGGAACTAGTGAGTAGTGAGTAGTCGGTAGTTAGTAGTTTGTCGAGACAAGAATCAACATAACCGAGTTCAAAATATTTTTTTTCTAGTTCTGGAATCATATCAAGAGTTTGTTCACGGGAAAGGCAAATCTTAAACTGGATTCCCGCCTTCGCGGAAATGACAATAGTTGCTAATTTTTTTAGTTCGTTGAATAAATAAACATCTTTGTAATTCTTCATTCCCCAGAACAAATTAATCCTTAATTCTAAATTCTTAATTCTAAATTCCGATTTTATTATTGAAATAATCGGCGCTATTCCCGTCCCCGTCACCATAAATACTTTCGTCCTTTCATTTTTTTTTAACCCAAACATCCCGGCTGGACCCTGAAAGATCACTTCCGTATTTTCTTTTAACGAGAACAAATAATTTGACGCTAAACCTCCGGGAACTATTTCAACGATTAATTCAAAACTGTTTTTAATCGCATTTGAAGAAGCGATTGAATAAAGGCGGGAAACAAGACCATTAATTGATGGAACTTTGAGCATAACATATTGACCCGGTTTGAAAATAATTTCTTTCGACTCGATTAGGTCGAAGTGGTAAAGATAGGTATTGGAATTCAATTGGGTTTTGTGGGAAAGGATGGTTTTATATGTATTTAACATAAATTACAAACGTGCTCTCTGATTAATCTCCGCCTCCACAAGTTCTTTCGGTCTTCCGTATTTTAGTCGGGAAAGTTGAATAATCGCCTGGGCAATTTTTGGGTTGGCACCGGCTTTGAATTTTTTAATGTCTTTGGTCATATCAACAGAAAAGGGTGGGACTGGTTCATTGTCAACGATTGTCTTCATATAGGCATGAAAACGCTCAATATTAATTAAGTCTGACTCGCCAAAAACCGGCTGGTATTCCCTTTGCATATATGAAGCATCAGTCACACCGACTCTAAAGGAAATCAGAGTCCCAACATTTCCAAAAATAGCATTTTTAACTTCATCATCCATCTGCCCGATAAACTGATTGGCGACCGTAAGATTTAGATGATATTTACGGGCTTCAGACAAAATGGTCGCAAAGTCCGGGGTGGCAAAATTCTGAAATTCATCAACGTAGAGAAAAAAATCACGGCGTTTTTCCTCAGGAATTTCCTGGCGGGACATCGCGGCAATAAGAATTTTTGGTATTAAAACTAACCCTAAAAAGCTGGAGTTTTCCTCACCCAATTTTCCTTTTGATAAATTAATAAGAAGAATTTTTCCTTCGTCCATCACCCGGCGAAAATCAAAGGCCGAATCGGATTGTCCGATGATATTTCTCATGGTTTTGTTGGTAATAAAACGGCCGAACTTGGAGACGATATAGTCAAGAACTTCTGATTTGTGAAAGTCTGCAGTTTGAGCTATTTGGTCTGTCCAATAACGTCTGACAATCGGGTCTTGAACTTTCGGTAATAATTCCTGAACATATTTTGGATCAGTTAAAACCCTAACTACTTCTACAAAAGTCGACCCTTTTTCACTCATCACCGTTAACATGGCATTGCGGACGGCATGTTCAAATCGTGGCCCGATGATACCGGTTCTTTGCGGGTCGTAAAGCTTATACATCAGATTAATAATCGAGGTG
>JBBTSP010000012.1:0-17434 GCA_038064655.1 Patescibacteria group bacterium
TTTGAAAACCTTTTCGATGACCTTCATAAGTAGGTAGTCCTTTTTCTTTTGCCCATCGTCGATTACCGTCGGGAATAAATGCTACATGATTAGGAATATTTTTTATCATAAGGATTAAATTTTTTCAGCAACAAAAATTCGATATTTGACAAGTCCATTTAAACCCATTTTATTAAATTCTACTCCAGCTGTTGTATTAATAAAATATTTTTGCAAATTAAAAAACTTAATAAATATATATGGTATTTTTGCATATTTGTAAAATCTTTCTAACGAAGGTTTCATAAAGTCGGTAATATCAGTATCAGAAATTATTTTAAAACCGGTTTTTATAATATCATTCTTGAAAGTCTTGTGAAACATTTTATCCAAACTCATCATGGCTGAGCCTGTATTTATGATATTAAGCATTTTCCGATTATAGTCGCTCCATTCTTTTAGTGGAGATATAGTATATTCGAAAAGAGCCAATCTGCCTTTATGTTTTAAAACTCTATAAAACTCCTCCAGCGTTTTTTTAAAATCTGGAGAATGAACAAGTGTTTCTAAAGTAAAAACTTTGTCAAAATGATTATCGGGAAATTTAGTGTTGGAATAATCTTTTAAATAAAAATTAACTTTTTCCTTTAGATTGAATCTTTTTGCTCTTTTTTTAGCTATTTCTAATTCAAAATCAACAATGTCAATCCCTACGAGTTTGCATCCATATTTTTGCACCAAGTAACATGTCGTCGTCCCTCTTCCACATCCCGCGTCTAAAACTAAATCACTTTTTTTAAGCTGAAGTTTCTTCGCAAGAAGTTCAATCATTAATGTTTGAGCTTCTCTTTCTGAAATATCTCTTTTTTTTGAAGGATAATAGCCAAAATGTTTTGTATCCCAAGTAAGAAAAGTATAACCCAATCTTGATTCTAAGTTTTTATAATAATTGATAACCTTTTTGCTATTGATATTTTTAAAACTTGCATTAGTAATCATATTAATACTTTAAATTTTATCATAGGGAATAGCCTGTTGCTTGACTAAGTAATCCAAAATAGAATACATAAATCCTTTATCAAGTCAATTTAAATTATAAAAAATGCCGCTCCCAAAACTGAGGAGGTTTGAAAACCGCCGGCTTTGTTTCGCCGAAGCCCCCGATTCAACAGGGGCGAAGGCGGACTTGTCCTCCGTAGCCGAAGGCGAAGGAGGAAGATGCCCGAGCGAAGCGAGGGCGTGTTGTGTTTGAAAGTTTGACTAACAAGTTAGCCGGTCGTCTAATAAAACGCCGTGAAGTTCCTTAGCTCCCAGACTGTCAAAGCCTTACCTCCAGGTGGAAAATTCCTTAATGGTCGTCTCTGATCGTCAGCGCTCCGAGAGTCCCCAGTCCCCATATTTGAAGCTCGTCATGTCACAAAAATAAGTGCGAAGCGTCGTTTTAGGGTGCCGGGGAGAGGACTTGAACCCCCAATCCCTTACGGGAACAGGTTCCTAAAACCTGCGCGTCTGCCAATTTCGCCACCCCGGCTTTATCTAATAATTATAACAAAATCAAACGAATTAATTACTTGAAAAATAAACTATAAGACTTTAATTTTTGTTAACATTTTGTGGATAACTTTAAAGCTATAGGATTATATGCTAAAAATTAAAAAATAATTTTATTTAGGTTGTATAATAAGCATTATTAGGAGAGGTGGCAGAGTGGCCGAATGCGTACGCTTGGAAAGCGTATAAGGCTGAAAGGTCTTCGGGGGTTCAAATCCCCCCCTCTCCGCATGAAAAAAAATCTTATTTATTTTTCTATATTCTTTTTTCTTTTATTCTTTCTTGCCGTAAATACCAAGCCTGCCTTAAAAATGGCCGAATCGACAAAAGCTCTTCCCCAGGTTTTTTTTATCAATCAGGTCAGGGGAGAGGAATGTTGTTCTAAGGGGATATTTGAAAACCTAAAAATCCAGGTTGAAGTTTTTATAAAAAATAAAATCCCGGCATTTTTTGCTGTTCGTTATGACGCTCTGACCAATAAAAAATATGTTGATTATCTCAAACAATCAATTATCAACAATCCAACAATTATCTATCCCGCTTTGATGATTGAAATCACTCCAAATCTGGCCAAAGACGCCGGAATTAAATACAAAGATAAAGAAAATGATTGGTTTGAAGCGCAAAATGCTTTTACCATCGGCTATCTTCCCGAGGAAAGGAAAAAATTGGTTGACTTTTTGTTTAAGAAATTTTTTATGAACTTCGGTTATTATCCTAATCTCACCTCAGCCTGGATGATTGATACCAACACATTAAACTACATAAATGAAAAGTACGGTGTCAAAGTCCATCAAATCACCAGGGAACAAAAGGGGACCGACTCTTATACTCTTTTTGGAGGCCCTCCTCATTATCCTTATCCGGCCTCATTAAAATGGCTTTTCATTCCGGATTATCAGAGAAAAAACGCCCCTTTGATCGTCAGACAGACAGTTGCCGATCCGTTTCATAATTTTGAAGACAAGACGAACGCCTTTACGTCACAATCAAACGATTATGCCAATGACGGTAAAACCTTTGACTATTTTATTGACTTGGTTTATCAGGCCTTGTTCAATCAGCCGGAAAAACAGACCGGCTTTGCCCTTTTGGGTCTTGAAAACTCAATGGATTTAAAATTTCAGGAAGAATATTTAAAACAAATCGACTATATTGCTTCTCTAAAAAAAGATGATCGGATAATTTTCCCTGACATTAATCTGCTAAAAACTTTTTGGTTAGATAAAAAAATTACCGTCTATTATGGTAAAGATCTTGTAAACAACGTGGATAAATTTGTTTACTGGATTACAACCGAAAAATTCCGTTTAAGACTTTTTATAGATAACAGACAGCCTTTTGTTTCCGATTTAAGAGTATATGAGAAAAATTTGATTGATCCTTATTTTAAAAAACCGGCAAAAAGGGAAGGTCGCTGGTTTATTCCAAAAAAAGAATATACCAATATTTATGGAAAAATATCTTTACCAACAATTGACGATAGAAATAGTTTGATTATCAATTTTGACGATCAACAGAAATTTATTTTCAAATATAAGGATGAAAAAGGAAAAGCAATAATTTTTGAAGACAAATTTGGTAAAATGACCAATATGCTAATTTGGGCTTATTCTTTATTAAGTGTCATCATCGTTAGTCTATTATCCCTTTTGGGAATTTTTACTTTAGGAATCAATGAAAAAAAATTACAGAAGATTATCATATACTTTGTCAGTTTTTCTGCCGGAGCCTTACTGGGCGATGTTTTTATACATCTGATCCCGGAAGTTTTTAAAAATGAAACAACTATTTATACTTCAGTTTATTTTCTTTTAGGTATTTTGGTTTCTTTTTTAATCGAAAAAATTATTTACTGGAGGGAAAATCATAGTTCATCAATTTTGGGAAATAAAATAAAACACTTTGTTTCAATTATTCTTTTTGGTGATGGAGTTCATAATTTCATTGACGGCTTGGCCATCGGGGCCAGTTTTCTGATCAGTGTCCCGGTTGGAATTGCAACGAGCTTAGCTGTAATTTTGCATGAAATTCCTCATGAGATAGGTGATTTTGCCGCTCTTATTCACGGTGGTCTAAGTAGAAAACAGGCATTGTTTTATAATTTCGTTTCCGGATTAACGGCCATTTTGGGAACTTTATTTGCTCTTGTCTTAAGCCAATACATTGCCGGAGTAAATAATTTTCTTATTCCTTTTGCTGCCGCCAACCTAATCTATATCGCCGGAACCAATCTTATTCCCGAACTCCACAAAGAAACCCAGCTTATTAAAAGTCTTATCCAGATTTTTACTTTTATCTTAGGAATTGCTATTATGTACGGACTGTTGTTAGTAGGGTAAAAATATTAATTAATCTATGAACAAAAACATTATTTTAATATCCATCGTTTCAATATTGGGAACTTTTCTCTTATTATTTGGCGTCTATAAACTAGTCAACCAGTCCGTGCAAACCGATTTCCCCCAAGTCAAGAAGTTAAAAGCTGGAGATCACATCAAATGGTCTCTCCTGAAAAAAAATCTTTTAGTTGAATATAGCGATTTTCAATGTCCGGCCTGCAAAAATGCCCATGGTATTTTAAATAACATAGAGGCTTCGGGCAGTCCGGATTTTGATATTACAAAAAAAGTTACCTTTGCATTCCGTTTCTTTCCTCTTTATCAAATACATGGCAATGCCAATGTTGCAGCATATGCGGCGGAAGCTGCGGGCATTCAAGGAAAATTCTGGAAGATGTCAGATTTGCTGTTTGCCAATCAGCAGGCCTGGGAGAAAAGCAGTGATCCTCAAAAAGAATATTTCTTAAACTATGCTAAGGAGCTTAAGCTTGACGTTAACCAATTCAAAAAAGACTCCAGTTCGACTGAAGTTAAAAACCGGGTTAATGAAGATCTGAAAGAGGCTCAGCAGATGGGTATTGACTCAACCCCGACCTTTTTTCTTAATGGACAAAAAGTTGACGTTAATTCATTTGACGAATTAAAAGTTAAGTTAAAAAATCTATAAAAGTATGGGTAAAAAAATAAATATCGGATTGATCTACGGGGGAAGAAGCGGAGAACATGAAGTTTCCCTTCAGTCAGCCAAATCCATATACGAAGCCTTGGATAAAAAAAAATATAACGTCTATTTGATCGGGATTGATAAAAAAGGACATTGGCTGCTTGGCGATCCGGCCAATTACCTTTTAAATGCTCAAAATCCGAAGTTGATATCGCTGAATAAAAAAAATAGTTCTTCTGTCGCCGTCGTTAATAAAACTGAAAGTTCGGAAATAATCTCCTTGGACAACGGTCGGAAGATAGGTAAAGTTGATGTTTTTTTCCCAATCATTCATGGCACATTCGGCGAAGACGGTTCTTTGCAGGGAATGCTTGAAATGTTGAATGTCGCCTATGTTGGTGCCGGAGTGATCGGATCGGCTGTCGGAATGGATAAAGATATCCAAAAAAGATTGTTAAAAGAAGCCGGGATTAATGTGGCAAATTTCCTTACTATTAAAAAAAACAATAATAATAAAAAAATTATTAAAGAGATTCTTAAAAAATTTACTTTACCGGTATTTGTTAAGCCCGCTAACTCCGGTTCGTCAGTCGGGATTTCCAAAGCCCATAATGAAATTGAATTAATAAATGCAATCGATGACGCTTTCAAATACGATGTTAAAATTCTGATAGAAGAATATGTATGCGGCCGCGAAATTGAATGTTCGGTCTTGGGAAATGATAAACCGATCGCCTCTGTCCCCGGCGAAATAATTCCTCATCATGAATTTTATTCATATGAGGCAAAATACATTGATGAAAACGGGGCCGGTTTAAAGATCCCGGCTGAGTTACCTGATGAAATAATAAAAAAAGTTCAGGAAACCGCTATAAAAACTTTTTTAATTCTTGAATGCGCCGGTTTTGCTAGAGTTGATTTTTTTCTCAAAACTGACGGGAAACTTTATCTCAATGAAATTAATACTATCCCGGGGTTTACCAAAATCAGCATGTTTCCAAAATTATTCGGAGCTACAGGGATTCCTTATCCGGAATTGCTTAACCGGCTAATTAATCTTGCTCTTGAGAAGAAAAGGGAGAAAGATTCCTTGGCACGCAGTTACACTCCTTGAAAAAATTTACTTTTTTGTCTCAACCAAAAGTCGTTCTGACGGCAAAGTTTTTTTTCATCTTTTTTATTTTTCAAAATAAATTTTATTGCTTCTTCCAAAAATATTGTGTTTTGTGATCCTTTGACTAAAACAACTGATTGATAGGGGAGACTTGTTTTCAAATATTGACCCAGTTCTACTGAATTTTTAAACCAATGACCGTTTTTAATTTCCGGCAAAACATATTTCTTTGTCAATTCGCCAACGCAGAAAAAATAATCAGCTGTATTTTTTAGTGCTTCTGCGACGATTTTGTGTTCTTGTTCTGCCTCCCGTCCTAACTCCCTCATATCACCCAGTATCACAACAAAAGGTCTGTTTTCTTTTTTTGATAACAAATTCGTAGTTTCGATAAAGGTTAGTAAAGAAGCCCGCGATGCGTTATATGAAGAATCGATGATAACCGAGTCATTGATGCCTTCAAAAATTGACGAACGGCCGGCTGGTAGAATAAAATTAGCAATCAAGCTTTTTTTTATTTTATCAATACTTAACTCTAAAGATAAACCGACTAAAAATCCGGCACTTAAGATTTCCTGGTATTTTTTCGGTAAAAAATAGCCTTTTATCTCGATGTTAACTTTCTTTGAACGAAGTCTCGGGAATAGCAGTTCAAAACAGGATTTCTTCAAATCAACTTCATACTTTCCATAACTTATATTGTTTTTACTGTTTTTACCAAAAGATATTAGCTTTGTGGCTTTATAATCTGATAATTGTTCTTTAATAAATTGATTGTCAGAATTATAGATTCCTATTGCTGGTTTTGCCTTAGTGATTATCTTGGTTTTTTCCTCGGCTATTCTTTCAGTAATTAATTCCGTTCTTTCTTCAGAGCTTAAATTATTCGTAATAATGCTATCAAACTGTTCACTATGAACAGGATAGACATTTAAAACAACTGAGATATTTGGACTAACTATTGATAATAAATAGTCCATGTTTTTTGGCGGATAAGGACTGTCTATCCCCATTTCAACGATTAGGATTTTTGTTCCGGATAGATAGAATATTTTGAAAGGCGATAGAATCATTATTCTAAGCCAATCGGAAATTTGATAATTACCTGGATCTATACCTAAAATTCCCAAAGGAATCCCTGTTTCCGAATTGCCTTCTTTGATCATCTTGACTTTAAAATGATTTTTTAAAATCGCGTAAATAACATTCCTTGCCGATGATTTACCGACTGATCCGGTAATACCGATTACTTTTGGTCGGTTGATCAATAATGATAGTTTGGCAAAAAATCGAAGATAATAAAGCAATATCCAAATAAATATTTTTTTCATAGTCTTAATTTAACTTTACCAGTCTTCCATGTTCCCGGGCCTTCTCAAACATCGCCGAAAAAAACCAAATTGTTAACACTAAATATAGTAAATTCAGCAACAAGGCAAATATAAGGTTATTAATTTCAATTTTGTTACTAAATAAAATTCTTCTCATTTCTTCAAATACATAAGTTGGCGGTAAAATAATACTTATTCTTTGTACCCAAACAGGCAAAGAAGAAAGGGGATATAGAACACATGCAAAAGGTTGGACAATAGCAACAATTGCCCAGGCTATTTCTTGTATTGAAATACCAAAACGAAGGATAAGGCTGTTAACAAATAATCCTAAAGTGATACTAAATATGATTAAATTGATAAATAAAATTGGAATATGTAAACCAAATGAGGCAAATATATTGAATTTATATAATACGATTGATCCTATTGTTAAACTGATCACTGTGATGAACATTTTTATAATCCCAATAACAACAAGGGCTGTTAAATATTCTGCTTTTGTTAATGGTGATGCGAAAAGATTCAAGATATTTTTATTCCACATCTCGTCTATAAAATTAATCGAAATTTCCCTCTGCGGCTGAACAATTATTTCCCAAAAAACTATACCCCCAATAATCATGGTTATAAAAGAAAAATTACTTGAGGAGTTATTTTGAAGAAAAGAAATCGTTAGTCCCCAAATAAGAAGTCCAAAAAATGGCCAACCAAAAGTCCACATAAACCTTTCCGGTGATCTTGGCCAGATATATAAATGCCTAATGACAACAGCAGTTATACGCTTAATTCTCATTTTTATTTCTGATAACTTCTAAGAAAAAGTGTTCAAGCGTCGGTTTTTCTATTGTTATTTGTGAATATTTAAGTTTCGCTAAAGATAATCTTCCTAAGAGTTGTCCAACTTTTTCTTCTTCAATATCAACGAGTATTTCTTTTTCTACAGAGGAGAAATTGTATTTGTAGTTTTTTAATAATAATTCTGCTTTACCTAAATTTAGGTCAAAAAACAATCTTACTTTACAGAATTTTATTCTTTTAGTTAAGCCAACTGGTGTATCTTCAGCTACTATTTTCCCCTTATTGAGAAAAATTACCCTATCACAAATCTCGGTCACTTCCGCCATATTATGAGAAGTAAAAAGAACAGAAGTTTTCTCTGTCTTAACTTTATTAAGAATATACTTTCTTACTAAATCAGAAATATCTGGATCTAAAAAGGCTGTCGGTTCATCCAATAATAAAAGACGTGGATTATTGACAAATGCCTTACAAAGATAAAGTCTTGTCAATTGACCAGAGGATAAACTATCAGTTAATTTATTTCTAAGATCAAATAACTGAAATTCTTTTATTAATATTTCTATTTTTTCCTTATAATCTTCTACTTCATAAAGCCGGCCAAAAGTGTATAAGTTTTCCCAAACTTTAAGTCTCCATGGCAAATTAACATAGGCGGCGGAAAAATTCATCTGCTTTAATATCTTCTCCCTGTTTTCCTCAAATGGAAGGTCAAATATTTTTATTTCGCCTGTTGTTGGCTTGGTCAGACCGAGAAGTATATCTATTGTTGTTGTCTTTCCAGCTCCATTTGGCCCAAGTAAACCCAATATTTCACCTTCCTTTAATTCAAAGGAAATATTATCAACCGCGGTAAATTTACCGAATTTTTTTGTCAGATTTTTTACTTCTAGAACAGCCATAAAGTCATTATATCACGGAGTCACAACCCTTTGCTCTAAGCCGGAGATTCGTTCTTCATGAACGTCTAGTTTATCGTTCGTTCTATTATTTTGCTCTGTTAAAACAGTGTGTTCTGCTTCAAATTTATTATATTTTCCGGTTAACCAATCTAAGTTAATAAAAACTTTGTCTTTAAATTCGTCAAAACTCTTTATTAAATTATCTAACTGTTCAAATCGATGATCTAAATATTTGAATAACCGTTCAAACCTTTTATCAACGTATTCTTTTGTAGCAAAAGCTTTTAAATCATCTTTAGTAGCAAAAACCCTTTTCATTTTTTTGATATCAGCATCGGTAATCATAGTTTCTAATTTAAACAGATAATTAATAATAATTCAATCTTAAAACACTATAAACTTGTGTCAACCGCTTATAACTTACAAAAGCCACATTTTGGATTACCAAGAAAGCTTTTTTTTGATGATAGAAGCCCGTATTTATAAAAGATGATATAATATTTCAATGAATCTAAACAACTTTCAAATACTCCTTTCCGTTTTTTCGCTTATCTTTATTGGGTATTTCTCAAAAGCTTTAAAAATAATTGATGAAGATTTTGCCAAGAAAGCCATTAAGTTTTTATTTTTTCTTCCTTTACCAATTTTAGTTTTTTTATCTTTTGCCACAACTAAACTAGATATATCCTTAGGAATTTACCCAATAATTTCAATAATTATTCAAAGTATATTAATAGTGATTAGTTATTTTATTGGAAAATTACTGAAGTTTGATAATAAAACACTAGGGACGTTAATTGCAGCATCAGGAATAACCAGCACCCTTGTATTTGCACTTCCGTTTATACAGGCTTTTTATGGAGTAGAAAATTTGAAATACTTATTTATGTATGACTTTGGTAACGGACTAATGGCTTGGACTGTTGTCTATTTGATTACAGGTTACCTTGGAAATAAAAAACAACTTGGAATTAAAAAGGGAATAATATCTTTTGTAAAAAACCCGATGATCTTTGCTTTATTTTTTGGAGTTATCTTTGGTTTATTAAATATAAAATTACCTCAGTTTTTTACTCAATTTAAAACAACACTGTCAGGATTTATAAATCCACTTTTATTTGTTGCTATTGGTATTCTTTTGGATTTTAAATATTTCTTATCAAGAGATAATTTAAGCAAGTTGTTTCTATCAGCGGGGATTGTGATGGGAGTTTCAGTTTTATTAGCGTATCTATTTACTTCGGTATTTGGTATTACCGGTATTGGTCAAAAGGTAATATTAATTTCAGCGGTTTCTCCGGCAGCAGCTCTCGCCGTCGCTTTTTCCGTTGAACACGACCTTGATCAAAAATTTGCTAGCGCTTTGGTCGCTTTTACAATGGTGCTGGGGATAATCTTAGTTCCTTTAATAATTCTTTTATAAAGTTACGGTTTCTCAACCCTTTGTTCCAAACTGATGATTCGCTCTTCGTGATTATCTAATTTTCCGTTTACGCGATTAGTCTGTTCTGTTAAGACTACATGTTCATCTTCAAATTTTTTATATTTACCAAATAACCAATCAAATCTATCAAACATCTTATTTTTGAAATCTTCAAAATCTTTTTTAAATTGTTGTAAAGGTTCTAAGTGAAAATTAATATATTCTGTCCCTCGATCAATTCTTTTATTTAAACGCTCCTCAGTTTCTTGCAATTTTTTATCAAAAACATGTTCAGTATTCTTCAAGTCTTTTTTTGTAACAAAGACCGCTTTTAATTTTTTTACATCCGTATCAGTAATCATAGTATTTCATTTAAACAAATAATTATTAATAAATCAATCATAAAATACTATAAAGTTATGTCAATCGCTTATAATCTACAAAAGTGTAAGATTGGTTTGTCATAAAAGAATAAAAATCACAAAAGACCATACTTTGCAAATAGCTCTGCTTGAGATTATAATACAAGCATGATTGATGTTTTAAAAACAGCCGCTATCGAAGCTGGAACTATCCTTCTAAATTACTATAAGAAGAACCTGACTCTAAACTATAAGACTTCTCACAAGGATTTTTATACTATAGCTGATATTAAAAGCCAAAAAGTTATCAAAGAAACCTTAACCAAGCTTTTGCTTAAAAAAGGAATTAAGGAAACAGAAATCGGATTTATTGGTGAAGAAAATCTTTCGGTTGGAAACAATAAAAAACACCTTTTTGTTTTTGATCCGCTGGATGGAACTGTTAATTTTACATCCGGCTTTGATCTGTTTTCCGTCTCTATTGCTTATTTTTGTCAGGGAATTTTAACGGCCGGTATAGTCTATCAACCAACCAACAATAACTTCTATTACGCAATCAAAGGAAAAGGCGCGTTTAAAAATAATCTGCCTCTGAAAGTTGTTTATAAACCATTAAAACAATGCCTCTTAAACGGTCTTATCAGCTCCAGACCGAAGACATACCCCGTACTTTTCAAAATGTATCAAAATATATACCCTCACGTCATCGGATACCGCAATACCGGTTCCATGGCAATTGACAACTGTCTGCTCGCCGAAAATGTTTTTAATATCGTTGTCAACGGTCATACGTTTATCTGGGATATATCTGTAGCAAAACTGATTATCGAAGAGGCTGGCGGCACTATGATTGATTTTAAAGGCCTGCCCGTCAACTTTGATCTAAATAACCCAAGAAAGGCATACGATGTCATTTCCTGCCACCCTAATCTCAGTAATCAAATCATTAAGTTCTTTGGAAATTAGTTGTTAGAAAATCGAAAATAGTTATAGAAAATAGAAATTGGATAATAGATAATTATTTCAAATTTCAAATTTCTATTATAATTTTCTAGTCACAAACAACGAGTTTCTAATATTAACGCTTCTCTCAACTCAAAAAGAATAGGGTAGACTAAACAATAATTTAACAATATTATTATATTGGAGCTTTACAACAACATTTTTCACTGTTATTAATAGGGGATTCGTAATTAAAAAATCGACCTAAGAGTCGACAGACAGAAAAGGGAATAATTGGGGATTAATTACTAATTAATTAATAATTAATAAAATAATAAATAAATAATTATTGTCAATTTAGATTGTTATATCAACTCATCACTTCTCTTCTTCCAACCGTGGTTAACGACGTAAAAGATATAATTTACGACGTTGTATATGTTCTTTTCTCCGACTTTAGATCTCCATTAATCCGTCAAAAGCAATTCCTTGTATTTATTGTAAATATCTTTTGGAGAACGAAGACGTAAGCTTCTCTTAGATTAATGTGTTAAAAATACTGTCAACGGGTTAAAGAGTTAACGAGTTGATTAACACGCAATTACCAAAGTCAAACACTTCTCTCCGTGCGATTTGGACAAACAAATATTTAGCGCGTTTTAAAGTCCTAATCTATTATTTTTGAGGCTAAAACTATCAAGGTTAGTATCTATCTGACAAAGAGAATGAAGGTATGATTAAGTTTAGACTGTAACAATAATCTAAAACTTAATAATTGAGGCTACGACATTATAATACTATAATGTAGTTTAATCATATTTAGCGCGTAATTATAATCTAAATAATCTATTTAGCTTTGATTTTCTATCTTTATCCACATTATTACTATAGGATATTTATTCACGTTCGTAAACTTACCACTCCTCTATCCTCTACTTTCCTCCTTATCCCTACCAACTCAAAGACAACAAAGTAATAACTAAAACAAAAATAAATACACCTGTATACTCACGAACTGTTTCTTTAAATAATTTCTGATCAATATGATGATAAATCATTCCTGTCAAACTGTAGTAGACCGCCGTCAAGAATAAGGCATATATGGGAATTCTCAAAGGAACAAAGGAAACAAACAAGGCTATTTCCGCTATTAACATGGTTATAAACAAAGAATATACAAGAACATCCTTTTCTATGTGTTCATTGAGTTTTATCGTCCAGAAAAGTTGCAGGCTAAGTAATAATGAGCCAATCCCCGCTCCAATCATATTAACCAAAAAATTATATTTAAATGAAAAAAGGACATTATAAAACATAAATAAAATCAAGGCCTGATAGAAAAAATTAATAGAAAAAGCGGCTCGATAAAGCTGAAGGTTCTTCTCTACTCCCACATTAAAAATGTTGGCACAAAGCAATACAGCGTAAATTGATATTTCATAAACAAAAATAAACGGTAAACGGGTTAACCATCGACCGGGAAAAAGAAAATAAAACAGATAAAAAAACAGGGTGATTAGCTCCGGCATTAAAAAAAGACCAAACCAGCCAATCTTTTTTATTCCTTCCAAAAAGGAAAAGTAGCTTAATAAATAAGTGGTTATTATAAAAACTGGCAGAAAAAAAATGGCATTTTCAAAATTAAAAAAGGTTGAAACAAGCATTACCAAGCCTAAAATCAATACAGAGATAACCAAACGCAATCTTTTATCAATTTTGCTGGCTTTTTTTTCAAACAAGCGTCTTATAATTTTTAGATTAAACATAAATTAGTTAACTTAGATTAGTATAGATTCTTTGAATATCGTCCAAGTTTTCTAAGGCTTCAACAATATCCAAAACCTTTTTTTCCTTGTCTGGAGAATCTATGGTTATTGGCATGGTCGGCAGATAATCTACCTCGGCCAAGTCATACTTAATATTATTCAAGTGGATTTTCAGTAAGCCAAAATTATTAAAAGGGAAAAAAACAAAAAAATGACTATCATCTTCATTAATATCAAATGCCTGCAACTGTTCTCCAATTTTAAAGACTGTCTCTTCATTAACTTTGGTTTTCATAAAACTGACAAAGGCGCATTTTTTAAAAAGATACGAAACTGAACCGGGATTAACCAATTTTCCGGAATGTTTTTCCAATATGTTTCTAATTTCAGAAGAAGTTCTATTGGAATTATCAGTTGTAGCCAAAATTAATAAAAAAACTCCATAAGGACCAAAACCCTCATAGATAACTTCTTTGAGCAGTGTTTTATTTGGTCCTGATCCCTTTTCAATTGCCCGTTTGATGTTTTCCTTGGGCATATTAACGGATTTTGCTTTTTCAACAGCCAAACGGAGTTTGACGTTGTTTTCCGGTTCAACTATTCCCCCACCTTCGAGTACTGCCAAAGTAATCAGATGAGACATCTTGGCAAAAACATTACCCTTGACCAAATCATTTGCTTGTTTCTTCCTTTTAATGTTAGCCCACTTTGAATGCCCGCTCATATAACATCAATTATACCTTGACAATTATCAATTTTAAAATATACTTGACCATAACTATGAAAGATGTTTCTGGACTGGAAAAACAAGCAATAGATAATGCAATAAACGGCCAATGGGAAAAAGCTATTCATTTTAATGAGACCATTATTAAGATTGACAAAAAAAATATTGAAACTTATCTTCGTCTGGGATTTGCGTATCTTCAAATAAATAAACCAAAAAAAGCAAAAAAATGTTATCTTCGAGCCCTGAAGTTACAACCTAATAATAATTATGTTAAAAAAAATCTTGAAAAAATAAAGATATTGGAATCAAAAAAATTAACTCATTTAAAAACATCTCCCCTTGATCCCCTGCTTTTTATTGATATTCCCGGAAAAACCAAAACAGTCAATTTAGTAAATTGTGGCCAAAAAAGTGTTTTGGCTAAATTAACCGTTGGCCAACGGGTTTTTTTGGTCAACAAAAAAAGAAGAGTTGAGATAAGGACCGAAGATAAAGAATATGCCGGTTGTCTTCCTGACGATCTCTCCAAAAGGTTAGCAATATTTATAAAAAATGGCGGTATTTTCTCCGTCTACGTTAAAGAGACCTCTTTAAAAAACACTGTTGTTCTTCTTAAAGAAGAAAAAAAGGGCAGTAAAATGTCAAAATTTATTACTTTTCCTTCAAACTTAAACGTCAACCTTTCCCGTTTGGATAGCTCCTCCGGAGAAGAAGCTGCCGAAGATGAGACAGAAGAAATCAGCCTGCTTGATCTGGAAAAATTAGCGGAAAATCTGAATAATGAGGAAAAAGATTATTTACCCTTTGACCATGATGAAAAAGCTGAAGAATCGGAAGAATAATTGCAACATTAACCTACTTTATCTCCCGCCAAAATCATTCTCCATGAAGAAGGGTATGTATAAATTTTGCAAATAATAATATTCAACTGTGACCAGTTAATTCCGATTAAGTAATTTGTACTGGTTCGGAGATTAATGAATGCAACCCTTTAGAAAAAAATTGCGCTTATAACCCAAGCTTTGAAAGAAGCCCTTTTTTCTTTGCTGGTTGTGAAACTGGCTGAGTTTCTGGTTTTGGAAGAACAGCAACCTCGACAACTTTTTGTTGTCCAGCTTCAGCTTTGAGTTGATTGGATAATTTCTTGGCTTGGGCTTCATCATCTTCAGACATTTTGACTTGAGCGGCATTTTTTCTTTCACTTCTGGCATTGAGAGCGGATAAGTTTTGACGGGAGAAGATACTATCATAATTACTTTTTTCGTCGTAGTTTACAACATCTGTAAAAACCCTTCTCACTTGTCTGGTCAAGATATCATCGTCTCTTCTTTCACCTTTATTAAGGATGTCATAAACATGAGCTTCTGGATCTTTTATGTCCAATAAGAGAGCCATGAGAACGTTACCTGCTTTTTCCTCGTATCTCTTTGGACTAAACTTAATGCCAGTGGCGTAACCGAGGGCGAGCGCTTCAAGCTGTTTTTTTTGAGTAGGATCTTCGGTTCTTTTGGATAAGGCAGCCAAAGCTTCACCAAAGTTGGTTCGGGACAGATCCGGTGTATAATCAGAGTTAGTTATTCCTCTACCAGCGAGTAGTTTTCTGTGTTGTTTAAGAGCATCTTGGAGAGAGGGCATGTTTAACGAAATTTCGGTAATTTGGGATAATAGTGCCATATGATTTTCTTTTAGTAAAGCCGCTTTTGGCTCGCTTATTGATGGATCTTCAAGACCATTAACTAGTTGTTGTGCTTTGGCTCCTTTAACCAGATCAAATGTATCTCGCAACTGATCTTTTAAATCTTTTTCTAATGGTGAAGTTTCGGAGGTGGCTACCTTTAATAAATCATCGGAATTTAATGGACTGTCTGGCTTAGCATGGGCAACATCAAGCAGACCGTCGACGCTTCCTGTCAAGTCGGATACAACCCTTCGGAGTGCACCTTGGGTGGCCGGCAAATAGAGAGTATCTGGATTTTGTTTTAGTACATCTCCGGCTTTCTTGCGGCTTCTTCTTTCGCTAGTAATATTTTCGATGACTGTATCTGCTTGGATCGTTTTTTCAGGGGTCGCGGGAGAGTCTGCGGTAAGACTTGTGAGTAGAGTATCAAACTTTTTTGTCTCGCTCTTCTGATAAGCTTGGTCACAAACTTTATCAGCCTCAGACGACAGAGTATGCAGTTGTTCCCACTTTTTTGCTTCTTCCGGTTTGGCAATTGGTTGAGAAAATTCGGTAGTGAGAAGATTAGCTTTTTCTGCAAGTCTAATTTGTTCAAGCCTGCCATTCTCTTGTGTTTGCCAATTGGTGTGGGCTTGTTGGGATGTCTCTATAGCAATAATTGATTGTGGTTTGGGAGCGACTGCTTTTGCGGGTGCTACTTCGGCGGCAGACCTGGGTGACTGTAATATATCCATATTCCATTATAATACCACAAGGGTTGGTATTTTTTTAGCAATTTTAAAAGATTATCAGGATTATTTAATTTATTTTTAGAGAATTAATAACAATATCTATTGCCTTTAATACTGCATCATTGTTTAAGATTAATGAATATAAATAAGCAAAATGATTTTTTGCATTTGAATCTTTATATTGAAAATAATAAGAAGCTATATTCACATCCCGAAGTTCGTCTTTATCTTCTATTTTGATAATTTGTAGGGAATTTTTGTTATAAAAAGATGACCGATTAATTTCCTGTTTAGCGACGGTTTTAATGAAATCATCAATATTAATTAACGATTCTTTTTCGGGAAGAGGCAGATAGTCTACAATCATAATATCGGCCACAAAACCAAAATTCCCTATGATATGGGGTTTATCCAAATTAATAGCGATTGATTTTTTAGAAAAACCATTTTCTTCCTTAATTAATTCATCAGCCAATATCTGCCAGGTGGGTTGATAATTAAAACCAAAGTCAAAACCGTTTACTTTTAATGTTTTTAAAGGTGGAAAAGTTGTTTGAGTTGGAGATGGTGCAGCTTCTTGTTTGATTATATTGATGGTTGAAGGGGCCTGATTATTTATTAAATTTTTTCCAAAAAATAAACCGCCAAAAAAAATTAATAAGGCAACAAATATTATTTTTAATATTTTCATACTTTAAATATAACAAAATTAACTCTTCTTTCCACGGTAGTTGACGACTTTATTTTTGAAAAAAACTATTTTTCCTCTGATTTTTTTTCCTTGAATAATTCGTGTAATTTCTCCTGGAACGCTAAAGTCTTTCATAGAGGAAAGAGCCAAAATAAAAGCTAAAACTAATATTAATAAAAATGTTAAGATCATAAGTTAGTTCACCGCCCATTCTTTCTCGAGACTCCCTAATTCTAAAATTATATCAGATACGGTTGTCTCCCCTATCTGAGTTCTACATTTAAAAAAATCCGCTAATCGCAAAGATGTTTTTGACTTACTTGTTTCTTTATTACTGACTAACAAACATTTAGGTAAATTATTTCCCTGGTCTGACAAATCCACTACACGAATCCCCTCTCCTTCAATCATTTGACCAATAATTTGA
>JBBTSP010000013.1:0-8170 GCA_038064655.1 Patescibacteria group bacterium
GATTTACGGATTACAAAGCATTTTAGCCCAAAAGACTAACAAAAAAATATGAAAAAAATTAAATTAGACAAAATTCCTTATCTTTTTAAAAACATTAATCTCCCTTATGAGGTGTTTATTTCTAATAAAATAGCCCCTATTGAGGGATCTATTATTGTGGTCAAAGCTCTAGAAAACGAAGGTAAAAAGGATGACTTTGATTTTGCTAATGGCAGATTGGGAAAAGTTGTCAAAGGCGATATTTTTCCTGGAATTTTAGGATCAAGAAAAGCCGTGGTAGAATTTGCCGGTTATATTCCATCTAATGTTGACATAGGAAATGAACTGTATTTGGTTTGTGAAAGTGGATTAATTGGTCAAATATCTGGAGTCTATGAAAGTTGGGGAAAACCAATGAAAGTAAAAGTCCTTGGAAGCATTGTTGATAAAGATAGAAATCAATTAAATTTAAAAAATTATTCTTTACCGAAAATAAAAAATAATAAAAATATCTTAATCATCGCTTTTATAGGAACTAGAATGGATTGTGGAAAAACAACCATGGCCTGCAAAATCGCTTTAGGATTAAAAAACGCCGGTAAAAAAATAGTGGCTATTAAACCGACCGGAGTTGCCTTTAGCCAAGATCTTTATAAATTAAAAGAATATGGAGCTTTTGAAGTGCTGGATTTTGTTGATATGGGATTACCATCAACCTGCAACGGAAATCATAAGGAAATTATTTCTTCTACAGAAAATCTTATTAATCACGCAAAATCTTTTGAGCCAGATTTTATATTGATGGAATTTGGTGATAGTTTACTTGGAGCATATCATGTCAAAGATATTCTTAATTATCTACCCATTAAACAACAAATAAAATTTCTAATACTGGCAGCTAACGATCTTTTAGGTGTTGAAGGTGCCAAAACAATTCTTAAAAAATATCAGTTAAAAATTGATTTGGTTACCGGTCCGATTGCCAACAGTGAAATCGGTATAGATTTAATTAAAAAAAATTTTCAACTAGAAGCGGAAAGCAATCAACACAAAATTCCAAAAACTATAAACATGATTATGAATTTGTTAAAAGTTAAAAATAAATCATATGAATCTTAAAGGAAAACATTTCTATAATACGGCGGATTTTACTCTTAAGGAGATAAATTATTTAATTGATTTAGCTATTCAAATGAAGCAAAAGGGATACAAACAAGTGATGAAGAATAAAAGTATGGCTTTATTCTTTTTTAATCCATCGATCAGAACAAGAACATCATTTGCTTCGGCAGTCAATAAGCTTGGCGGTTTACCTATTGATTTACCAACAGGTGGAGAAGGTATATTTACGCTTGAGTTTCAAGACAATGTAGTTATGGATAAAAATACTAAAGAACATATAAAAGAAGCAGCTTCGTTAGTATCTCGCTATTGTCAAATAATTGGAATACGTTCTAGTGAATTAATTACAAATAAGGCTAGTGTAGAAAATGCCTCTAGTTGGGAAAACCAAAAGAAAGATACTGTACTGAAAGGCTTTATGAAATATGCAACTGTTCCGGTTATTAGTATGGAATCTAACATCTATCACCCATGTCAGGGTTTGGGTGATGCAATGACAATAAAAGAAAAGCTAGGAAATCCCAAAGGAAAAAAATATTCCCTTGTTTGGTCATATCATCCAAAAGCATTGCCAATGGCCGTCACTAACTCACAACTTATTTCCGCGTGTCAGCTAGGAATGGATGTCATATTAGCTCATCCTAAAGGATGGGAATTGGATAATGAAATATTGAAAACTATTACCAAAACTTCTAAAGAAGCCGGAGGTAATTTTAAAATAACAAATTCTATGAATGAGGCTTACAATAATGCCGATGTTATCTGTACAAAAAGCTGGGGTGCTCTGAAATACTACGGAAATTGGGAAGAAGAGAAAAAAATTCGGGAACAACATAAAGACTGGATCGTCGATAAAGAAAAAATGGTAAAAACTGATCAGGCAATCTTTATGCACTGCTTACCTGTCCGAAGAAATGTCGAAGTAACCGATGAAGTAATTGATAGTAAAAATTCTGTCGTGATTGACGAAGCGGAAAATCGGATGTGGGCCCAAATGGCCATTATTAAAAGTTTATTAAATAAATAATTATATGAAAAATATAAAAAACCTAGAAACAGGTAGTTTTATTGTTTCTCAAGCGCAGTTATCTTTGGATTTAAAGATGGTCGCTTTTGATATTCAAGGGACGACCGCTCATGTATTGATGTTAAATAAACAAAAGGTCATTGATAATAAAAAAACGGCTTTGATTACCAAGGCCTTAAAAGAAATAAATCATGAAGTTGATCAAGGAAAATTTATCATTAATCCGGAAAAGGGCGCACAGCTGACTCTTGAGGCAAAGATTATTGAAAAAATTGGTGACATTGCCTACAGCGTCCACACAGGCCGAAGTCGAAACGATCAAATCATGGTCACGGAAATGCTTTATCTTAAAAACGAAATCATTGGATTGATGAAAAGCTTTATCCCTATTTTAGCTGAGCTTTTCAAACTGGCAAAAAATAATGTTAAAACGGTTATGCCAGGTTATACTCATATGCAACCGGCTAAGCCGACGACTTTCGGCCAATGGGCCCTCGCTTATTTGAACGGATTTTTAAAATCGATAAAAACAATGGAACATTATTTTGATCTTTACGATCTTAATCCTTTAGGCGCTTGTGAATCCTACGGGACCAGTTGGCCGCTTGACCGAGAATATTCAACTAAACTTTTAGGATTTTCAAAAGTATGGGAAATTCCTCAAGACGCTATTTCCTCTAGAGGCTTTGTTCAATTGGGCTATTTAACAGGTTTGTCAGAAATTTGTTTGGTAGCCAGCAAATTGGCCCAAGATCTGATTTTATTCAATACCTTCGAGTACGGAATGATTGAACTGGGAGATGAAGTGGCGCAACGGATGCATCCGATTACAGGATCGTCCGTTATGGCCCAAAAGAAAAATCCAGATGTTTTAGAGCTTATACGTTCAACGGCTCCCCAAGTAACCGGTTATGCCAATATTGTGGCAAATATTTTAGATAGCCTGCCGATGGGTTACAACCGGGACTCCCGGGAAGTCAAAGAATATATCGAACTTGGCCTAAAAAAAACTATGGCGATGATAAAAACTTTAGAAAAAGTATTGGTAACGATTAAGATCGATAAGAAAAAAATGCAAGAGGCGGTTGAAGGAAATTATAGTCTGACAACCGACCTGGCCGATTATATTTCTCAAAAATCAGGTATAGGCTATCGTCTGATCTATAAAATCATCGGCCAAGTGGTTGATGAAGCTATTAATAAAGGCAAGCTGTTAAAAGAAATTAGTGCAGATGAAATCATTAATAAAGCATTAATAAATGGTGTCAAATTAGAGCTAACTGATGAAGAAATAAAAAAAGCGATTGAGCCTCAACCGGTGATTGAAAAACGAAATCATATTGGCGGCAGCAGTACCATCTCAATGAAAAAGTCTTTGAAAAACGCTCAAAACGCAATTAAAGATGTAAATCAGTCGATCAACAAAAAGTCATTAGTTTTTTCTGAAGCTAAAAAAAAGGCCGATCTAATAGTTAATAATTTAATTGAAAAATATGGATCTTAGTCAAAAAATTTTGAAACAACTTATCCAAATCAAATCTTATTCCGGCCAAGAAAAGGAATTGGCAGATTTTATTATGGCTTTTTGCCAAAAAAATAACATTCCAACTGAAAACCAGAACGGGAACATTATCATTAAATATTTAGTTGGTTCTCAAAAATGTCTAATCTTTAATGCTCATCTCGATACCGTTAATGAAGGAAATATTTTTTCTTGGACTTATCCCCCTTTTGGAAAAAATGCCGGAATAATTAAAGATGGAAAAATGTATGGTCTTGGCGCCAGTGATGATAAGGCATCAATCGCCGCCTTTCTTTTTTTGGCATTAGAATTTATTAAAAATCCCCCACTAATTGATATTTTTTTTACATTTGTTACTAAAGAAGAGATTGATGGGTCAGGCAGTCAATCATTTGTCACATATTTTATAAATAATTATGCAAAATCATATAAAGATGTGTCAGTTGTTATAGGTGAACCAACTAATTGTAATTCTATAGAAATTGGCCACCGGGGTAACATTTTTATTAAAGTAAAAACTACTGGCGACTCTGGTCATAGCTCAAATCTGGACAAAATAAAAATCCATAGTATTGAGAAAATGATAAAAGTAATTTCTAAAATAAAAAGATTAGAAAAGGAAATAAAGACGTTTTATCAAGATGATATTTTAGGTTTTCCAACTGTTTGTCTAACCGGATTTAACAGTTCAAAAACTTCTGTCAATAAAGTCCCCTCTGATTGTTATACAACTTGGGATATCAGAACTACTCCTTTGTTACATGATAAGTTTTTGAATATCCTTGAAAAAAAACTTGGGCATGATGTTGAAATTAAATTAATCGGAAAGCCTGTTAATTATGGACTGACGGAAAAAAACAGCAAGATTGTTAATATATTTAAAAAAATAGTTAATGACTTAAAAATAAAAATCTCCCCGGGTTCAAACGATACGGCTTTTTTTACCAGTATTGGTATTCCTGCTGTCACTTTTGGTCCCGGCAACAAAGAAACAATCCACAAAGAAAACGAATATATTGAATTAAAAAATATTAAAAAATCTCTCGATGTTTATAAAGATTTGATTGCTAATTATTAGTAATTGATAATTTCAAACTAACAAAAATTCTGCTATGATATTAATTAAAGCAATTATGAAAACTTATAACCTATATCAAGTTGACGCTTTTACAAAAGAACTCTTTCGAGGTAATCCTGCTGGAGTGGTTCTTAAAGCTGATGGTTTAATAGAATCTCAAATGCAGGATATTGCTCGAGAAATGAATTGTTCTGAAACTGCTTTTATTTTTTCTTCCAATAATTCTAAATATGACGTTTGGGTACGATATTTTACTCCAACCGTTGAAGTGCCGCTTTGCGGCCATGCGACGATTGCCGCTCATTATGTCCGTGCAAAAGTGCTTGGCCTTCAAACTTCGACTTTGTTATCAAAAACAGGCGTCGGCATCTTGCCTGTCGATATTATTAAAGATAAAAATGACTATAAAATAATCATGACTCAAGGAAAAATTGAATTTGGAAAAGTTATTCAAGATAAAGAACAAGAAGTTTTATTGAAAGCCTTAGGATTAAAAGTTGATGATCTTGATAAACATTGCCCAATTCAAATTGTATCGGCCGGTCATTCAAAAGTTATGATTGGGATAAAAAATAGAAATAAACTTAATAAACTTTCCCCTGACTTAATGGTGCTAAAACAACTTAGTAAACAAATTAATTGCAACGGTTATTTTATATTTACTTTTGACTCTGGTGAACCAAACATATTAACCGCGGGAAGAATGTTTGCCCCAGCTATTGGAATAAGCGAAGATCCAGTAACGGGAAATGCCAATGGCCCGCTTGGTGCTTATTTAGTTCATCATAAATTAGTAAAACATGATGGAAATAAATTTACTTTTATTGGAAAACAAGGAGAGACAATAAAAAGAACTGGTTATGTTGACGTAACTGTTTATATCAAAAATAATGAGCCCGTTAAAGTTCAAGTTGGCGGAAACGCAGTTATTGTTTTTCAAACAAAAATAACAATATGATTAAAGACGAAATATTAAAAAATCTGCAGGTGGTTTTGAGGAAAATGGGAGTAAAAGATCCTGATATTGATTTAGATCATCCAGCGAATCCTGACTTTGGCGACTACTCAACTTCAATTGCTCTTAAACTGACTAAAATTCTCAAAAAAAATCCTTTTGAAATTGCTCAGGAAATAGTTAAAAACTTACCTAAGTATAAGAATATCAAAAAGGTTGAAGTCATTAAGCCTGGATTTATTAACTTTTGGATTTCAGATGTACAGTTGATTAATCAATTGTACAAAGTAGTTGACAGCAAATTTGATATCCCGAAGTATCATTTGGGCAAAAACAAAAAAATCATGGTTGAGTTTGCCCATCCAAATACTCACAAGCTTTTTCACATCGGACATCTGAGAAATATTTCAACCGGAGAAGCATTGGTAAGAATATTCGAGGCAGTCGGAAATAAAGTTATAAGAGGCAATTATCAAGGCGATGTAGGACTTCATATTGCTAAATGTCTGTACAAAGTTAAAAGTCAAAAGTCAAAAATCAAAAGTTTGAAAACATTAAAAGAAAAAATAGAATTCATTGGAAAGATGTATTCTTTCGGAACTAAAGCATATGAGAATGATGAAAAAGCCAAACAAGAAATAATTAAAATTAACGGGATGATCTATGACCGTGACCCAAAAATAATGCCCCTTTGGACTGAAACCAGACAGTGGAGTTTGGATTATTTTACCCAAAACTATAAAAGATTTTACAGTCACTTCGACCGGCTGTATTTTGAAAGCGAATTGCCTGAACGGGGAATTGAAATAGTAAACCAGCTTTTACAAAAAGGAATTTTGGAAAAAAGCCAGGGAGCGGTTGTCTTTAACGGAAAAAAATACGGACTGGATACCAGGGTTTTTGTTAACTCTCTTGGCTTCCCAACTTATGAAGGAAAAGAATTAGCACTCGCTGAAAAAGAGTTTTCTGACTTCGGAGAACTTGATAAGATTGTTCACACGGTCACTCCTGAGCAAACCAGTTTTTTCAAAGTCACTTTTAAAGTCGAAGAATTAATTAACGAAAAAAAATATAAGGGAAAACAATATCATCTTGCTTATGAATGGGTAAAATTAAAGGCCGGAAAAATGTCTTCCCGGGAAGGTAATGTTATTGAAGCCAATTGGTTAATAGATGAAATAAAAAATAAGATTCTAAAAAAATTTAAATGCGATGAAGAAATTGCGGAAACATTGGCCGTTGCCTCAGCAAAATATTCTTTCTTAAAAAACGGCACGCAAACAATTATTCACTTTGATATTGACGAATCGATAGCTGTTGACGGTAATTCTGCTCCGTATTTAATTTACACTTATGTCCGTTGTCAATCCGTCTTGAAGAAAAATCAAAAGTTAAAAGTTAAAAGTCAAAAGTTAAAATCAAAAATAAAAAGTGAATTTAACAATGAAGCAATGAAACAATTGAACAATGATGAAACTAATGTTTTGCGTCTCATAAATCAATTCCCCGAAATCGTCCAGCAATCTGCCATTCAACTTTCACCTAACTTGATCGCCAACTATCTTTATGAACTGGCTCAAAAATATAATTATTTTTATCAGAAGAACAAAATCTTGGATTCGCAAGATTTAATTAAACAATTTAGATTAATGTTAACTCAGGCAACGGGAAAAGTGATTAAGGAAGGGTTGTATTTGTTAGGGATTAAAACGATTGAAAAAATGTGAAATTGACCTAATTAACCTAATTGATCTAATTTTTAAATAAATCCCAATTGTTAAATCCCAAATTGAAATTTAATCATTGGATATTTTTTAGGTCAATTAGAATAATTAGAAATTAGAAATTTAGTTATGTTCTACATTTGCTCAAATTGCGGCTTTGGCTCTGGCTCCTGGATTGGCAAGTGCCCTGACTGTGGGAAGTGGAATACTTTAAAAGAACAGCCGAATTTTGAAAAGTCTTCAAAGAAACGGAGTGAGGCGGTTAAAAAAATCACTATCACTTCTCTATCAAAAGTTAAGTCATCAACAAAATCTCGACTTTCTACTGGTATTTTTGAGTTTGATAGAGTCTTAGGTGGCGGTGTTGTTCCTGGCGAAGTAATTTTACTTACCGGTCAACCGGGAATTGGGAAATCAACCTTGGTTCTCCAGGCTTTTCAAAAGCTGAAAGTTCTTTATATTTCCGGTGAAGAATCGGCTGAACAAGTAAAAAACCGGGCCGAAAGACTGGCCCTCAACCTTAATAATCTATCTTTTTCCGGTGACCTACAAATAGAAAGCATCATTCAAAGCCTAGAGGAATTAAAAGATGAGATTGAAATTGTCATCATCGACTCTGTTCAAACAATCTATTCAAAAGACATTGAAGGACCGGTCGCCGGAGTCAGTCAGTTAAAGGAAGTAACGAAAAAAATTATTAATTTTGCCAAACAATCAAAGTTGTCCGTTTTGTTAATCGGACATATTAATAAGGAAGGCGACG
>JBBTSP010000014.1:0-5820 GCA_038064655.1 Patescibacteria group bacterium
GAATTGAACTGCCATCAAAGCCTTCGGAGGGCCTTATTCTATCCGTTGAAATACGGGAACATCCTTTAATATTATATCTGAAAATTATGTATTGTTTAGTTTATCGTCCTTTGATAAAATAGCCAGGATATGCGAAAAATTCCGGCAACCATGATTTCTCAACACCCAGATCATGGTAGTAAACCTTACTGGAGCAGGAATGCCTTCATTAAAACAGGTGAGGAAATAAAAGAGTGCTTTCTATCCTTTTCTGATTTGAATACCTCAGAATATAAATGGGACTGGGAGGGTAAATACGTCGATGAATCAGTAATAGAGAAACTTCTCAGTGAACATCATGATTATTTTAAAAAAAATTCACTGGGAAAAGATAAATTTTTAACCTTTAGATTACCTAATCCAAAAGTGGAAACAGAATTTCGACTCGGAAGAGCATTTATGGGCATTTTAGGTGCGGCTGGTTTAACTACTAAGATAGGATTTCACAGCCCGCCTTTATTTGAAGTAATTCTGCCGATGACCGAGTCAGCCGAAGAAATGATTGCCATCCAAGAAGCCTTTAGAGAAATTGCATCATTAAAACATGCTCTCTATGATTTTGGTCAGGAAAGTTTAAAACATATAGAAATAATTCCTTTATTTGAACAGGTGGCAACAATTATTAAGTCAGATTCTCTTTTGGAAAAATATTTAAAACTACACCAGAAAAAATTTCATTTTAAACCATCATATCTTCGTCCTTATTTGGCCCGTTCCGACCCGGCTTTAAATTCCGGATTAGTACCGACAGTTTTAGCCGTTAAAATTGGCCTCTCTCATTATCTGGAATTTGAAAAAAAACATAATATTAAACTTTATCCGATTATTGGTTCAGCCTCTTTGCCTTTCCGGGGAGGTTTAACACCTGATACGGTAGAACAATTTTGTGACGAATATCGTGGAATAAAGACGACTTTAATACAAAGCGCTTTCCGGTATGATTATGAAAAAAAATCAGTCATTAAAGCAATTAAAAAACTGGAAAAAATTCTCCCTAAGGGATTAGCGGTCTCAATTTCTAAATCTGAGGAAAAATTATTAATAAAATTGATATCGGTTTTTGAAAAATATTATCGAAGCACAGTTGAACAAATCGCCCCCTTAATTAATGACGTATCTTTTTATTTGCCCAAAAGACGGGAAAGAGTCTTGCATATTGGACTTTTTGGTTATTCCCGAGGGGTGGGAAAAGTCAAACTGCCAAGAGCAATTGGTTTTACCGGGGCTTTATATTCTTTAGGAATTCCACCAGAATTTTTAGGAACAGGGAGGGGAATAAAATATGCAATAAAAAATAACCAGATAAAGTTGTTAGAAAAATACTATTTAAATATTAAAAAAGATTTAAGACAAGCCGGTCGGTTTGTCCAAAAAGACAAACTGATTAAATTAGCCAATAAATCTCAAATTTGGAAAGATATTTTGAGAGATGTTTTGGAAATTGAAAAATATTTAGGAGAGAAATTAGAACCAAAAACGAAAGAAGAAAAAGAGCATTATATTCTCGTTGAAAAGCTTTGGATAAAATTAAATTCCAAGAAAAAATATTTGAAATATTTGGATCGAATGGCGGTTTTACGAAAAAGTCTAGGATAGTAAAATCCCCTTGCAAAATTATTTGAAATCTTTATCATTATTACATTATGAAAAACACTAAAGTTTCCAGCCGGCTTTTACAGGTTCCAGCGTCGCCTATTAGGAAATTAGTCCCCTTCGCCGTTGAGGCCAAGAAAAAGGGAGTCAAAGTCTATCATCTCAACATTGGTGATCCGGACATAAAAACTCCGGATGTGATGGTTGATGTTTTGAAAAAATGGACAGCTAATCCGATTCCTTACGGTCAGTCCCAAGGTGAGCCAAAGTTTCTTGAGTCGTTAGTTTCTTATTACAACAAACTTGGATATTCTTTTATAAAAACCAACCATATTCAGGTGACCACCGGCGGATCGGAGGCAATATTAATGGCTTTTTTTGCTGTCTGTCAACCGGGAGAAGAGGTAATTGCATTTGAGCCTTATTACACCAATTACAACTCTTATGCGGCGATCAATGGTGTTAAAATAAATCCGGTTTTAACAAAAGGCGAGACTGCTTTTCATTTGCCGGTTAGACGTGAAATTGAGAAGAAAATTACCAAAAAGACCAAAGCAATTATTATCTGCAATCCGAGCAATCCGACCGGAACAGTATATACAAAGAAAGAAATGGAAATGCTCGTTTCAATTTGTGTGAAAAATAATTTGTTTTTGATTTCCGATGAAGTTTATCGTGAATTTGTTTATGACGGGAAAAAACACGTGACAATTCTTGAGTTTATGAAAAAATATCCTGATAAAATGATTTTACTTGATAGTTTGTCTAAACGTTATAGTCTTTGCGGAGCGAGACTGGGAATGTTCGTTTCATTAAATAAAGATCTGACGGATGGTGTTTTGCGGATGGCCCAAGGAAGACTGTCTTCCGGATACGTAGATCAAGCCATGGCGGAAAAATTGACTGAGGTTAAAGACTCCTATTTTGCATCCGTTCATAAGGAATATCAGACCCGGCGTAATGTTCTTTACAAGGGATTAACGTCGATTCCAGGAGTTTACTTGGAAAAACCTGAAGGAGCTTTTTATACCATAGTAAAATTACCGGTCAAAGACAGTGAAGATTTTTGTCAGTGGTTATTGGAAAAATTTAATTATAAAAATGAAACGGTCATGTTGGCGCCTGCCGCCGGATTTTACGGAACAAAAGGAAAAGGTAAAGATGAAGTGCGGATTGCCTATGTTCTTAATTGTAAAGATTTGGAAAAAGCGATTGAGATATTACGACGGGCTCTGGTAGAATATAAGTGTTGAGTCGCGGTGGTAATTCAGCGGTAGAATGTCTCCTTGCCAAGGAGAATGTCGCCGGTTCAAATCCGGTCCACCGCTCTAGAGCTTCTTAACGAGCTAATGCGAGTTTTTTTACTTCAAATATCTGCCAATAAAGATAGTTAGCCAGAGGAAAATCAGTAGACAGAATACAGTTTCGGAAATGGCATTAAAATAATTAAAAAACAAAAAAATATTTCCGAGAATAGTTTCAACAAGAATTAATAATTTTGAAAAATGAACAAAATTTTCGTCATTAGTAAGTTTTGCTAAAGTATATTGGGAAGATATCCAAGAAAAAAAAGTGATAATAAAAATTATTAAGTGAATTAAAGGAAATTGATTAGTAGGAAAAAAACCAAGCAATCCAAAAGATAAAATAGCAATAAGGAAGGTTATGGCAGGCAGTGTTTTTAAACGAAGATTATAAAATTTAAAAACATAATAGGCAAAACTTAAGTCCAAAAAACTTTTTATAAAAAATAAAAAGTTGAAAACTGACAGCTGATTATTATTTAAAAAATAACTTAATTGAGAAATAGTATAGTCAGAAAAATTATAATTGGTTGTTTTGACACCCATGTAAAAAGTTGAAGATAAAAAAAAGAGAATAGAAAGAACTGCATTATATTTAAAGATGGTCAGTCGGTTTTTAGATTCATCCATAGAGTCATTATAATTCCTGAAGAATTTTTTCGAAAGCTTTTCTGTCTGAAGGGTAGGTTAAGATTTTTTTTACTTCATCCTCAGTTACGAATTTTGCATCGCTCATTTCCCAGTCGTGATCTTTCGGATCACCGGATACGTATTCCATTAGAAAATAGAAGACTGTCTTTTTAAAGAGTGTCCCTTTGAGTTTAAATTCATAATAAGTTTCAATAGGCTTTTTATTAATAATTTTGGTCTTAATTCCGCCTTCTTCCTCAACTTCCCGAAGAGCGGCTGTTTCATTTGACTCATTTTTATTAACATCACCAACAAAGCCTTTGGGGAAAACCCAGCCCTTATGCTCCGAATGCTGGCAGATAAGCCAGAGATAGTTAGTAGTGGGTAGTTTGTAGTTAGTAGTTAGCGATGGCTTTTTGTAAACGATGCCGCCAGCGGAAATCTGATTAATTATTTTCATAACCAATTGCGTCGTGAATATTTTTAAATCCATCTTTCTCCAGTAACTTTTCCAACTCCATATTAATTTGTGAAATAAGTTGTGGTCCTTGATAGATCATGCCGGTAATTAATTTGATCAGTGACGCGCCAAGTTTTATTTTTTTATAAGCATCCTGGCCATTAAAAACACCACCGCAACCAATAATAATTAATTTACCCCCATATTTTTTATAAGTTAATTTAATTAGTTCATTCGATCTTGGTTCACACGGTTTGCCGCTGAAGTTTCCGACTTTAAATTTATTAACTTCTTGCTTGTTAAGAAGGAGGCTTTTTCTATCCTTAAAAAGATTACCAACGATTACTCCCTTGATAAAATAAAGCTGACTGATAATTTTTAAAATAGCTAAAAATTGTTGATCTGTTTTATCAATTGGCATTTTGATAAAAATTGGTTTTTTTAACCTCAATCGTTTAATCGATTGAAGTAATTGATTTAGATTTGTAGGTTTATAAAAGTCAGCATTAGCATTGATTAAATTAGGACAGCTGATGTTAAGCTCATAATAACTATTTTTTACTTTATATTTTTCAAATATTTTAAAAGCATTAATAATGTCTTTGATTGCTTCACTAGTATTTTCAATCGATTTATTATTTGACATACCAATGCTAATTCCCATTGGTATTTCGTCCACCGGTTGGCGGATTAGATTTTGGGCGGTAACTTCAGTTCCTAAATTTTTAAATCCTTTATTAACTATTAAAGATTGAGACTTTGGTAATCGGCCCAAACGAGGTTTTGGATTTCCTTCATAGGGGAGATTAGTAATAGTTCCGACACTTTGAAATCCAAATCCAAGGGAATAAAGAATTTGAGTCAATTTTGCTTCATAATCAAATCCGGCGGCCAATCCGACCGGTCCTGCAAAATTAATTCCAGCGACTTTTTGTTTTAGTAATGATGATTGATAGTTAAATTTCCAGTTAATATATTTTTTAAAAAAACTTTTTCCTAATAATTCACCAAAAAAAACGTGAGTATTATGAATAAACTCGGCATCAAACAAAAAAAAGACGGGCTTGATTATTTTTTGATAAATAAAGGCAATTATGGTCAAACGAAGAAGAAATCTTTCTTTTAGAAAAATCTTGCATACGAGAAAAAAAATCATAAAACTTATAAGAGCTGACAACATGCAGTAAACGCAGATACTTTTTATAATAATAAGCTGAAGATATACAAAATATAAAGAAAATATTGCCCCAATCATCGATTGAAGGATAATCCAGTAAGAAAAGATTTTTTTTCTGTAAATAACTAAACAAATTATTGCAATTAAAAGGAAAGAGTATTGAATAACTCCGAAGACTGCTAAAGGAACACCAAACATGACAGAATAAGAACTTCTTAAAACTTTTCCGCAGTCAGATAGAATTGGTAAAAAATGATTAATGGTACAGGGAGGGACTATTTGTTGATAATGTTCATAAGTAAGATAACCGGCATCAGCAACCCCAAAAATACTAAGCAAAATTAGTAATAGAAGCGCCATAAATTTCATGGCGGAGATGAGAGGATTCGAACCTCTGATGACCTTGCGGCCATACTAGTTTTCGAGACTAGCCCGATCGTCCACTCTGGCACATCTCCTATAGAGCTAATTTTACCAAAGCTCGTTGAGAAAAGCTTCCATTTAAGGTAAAATATTTGAATTCAGGCGCGTTGGTGAAGAGGAAACACGGGTGTCTGCAAAACACCTACTGCGCCGGTTCGATTCCGGCACGCGCCTCCCGATTGCGACTTGTCGGG
>JBBTSP010000015.1:0-16390 GCA_038064655.1 Patescibacteria group bacterium
TCCTATTGACAGAAATTTCATCGTCTGTTAAAGTTTAAATAACATGGCAATTAAAGAAAGACGGACGAAGATTTTACTTGCTTTATATTTACTGTCAGACGTTGAACATCCATTTATAAATCTCGATGAAAAAACCCAAAAGATTTTTGATCTTTCTTTAAATCAGAAAACAAGAGGAACATTGTCCGGGTTGATTAAGGAAGGAATGATTGAAAAATCCGAAATCCAAAATCCGAAATCCGAAACAAATTCAAATGACCAAAATTCAAAATACAAATTAACAAACAAAGGATTTGCGGAATTATATCTAGAATTTCCTTTTTTCCGATTCCTCAAGGAAAAATGGGATGGAAAATGGCGGGTAATCTCTTACGAAATTCCCGAAATTAAACGGGAGATCCGCGACCGCTTGCGCCGGGAAATGCAAGGTTGGGGATTGGGACCCTGGCATCGCTCTTTCTGGTTGACTCCGCATCCCATCCTAACCACCCTAAAATCCCTAACCGCCCAAAAGGAAGAAGAGCGCTATATCCAAGCCTTTGAAGCTGATCATACTTTTGGCGACCGTGACATTCTTATTGAAAAGGTCTGGGGCAAATCCACTCTTGATAAGTCTTACCGGGAACTTTTCAAAAAATGGCATGAAGTCTTGTCTTCAGGTGATGAAAAGATAGATAAGTTTAAGGAAGTCATTAGTGAATATATTAGTCTACTCCGTCAGGATCCTGGTCTTCCCAAAGAGTTAATCGGTGACAGCTGGATTGGATTTGAGGGGTGGAATATTTTCAAAGAAATCAAAAGCATATTACTTAGTTAATTTTAAACACAACATCTCCTATTTTATCCGTTCGTTTAATTTTTACATCCTTGGCTTTCAGCATGTCCAAAACCTCTTTGCTCGGGTGTCCATAAAAATTATTTTTTCCAGCACTTATCACTGCAGTAGTCGGGTCTGCTAAGTCAAGAAATTTTTTAGTCAGTCCGTTTTTTGAGCCATGATGGGGGATTTTTAGGACGTTGATTTTTTTAATGGCGCCATGGGACAATCTTCCTAATACAAACGGTGATGCATCGCCGGTAAATAACACGCCATTAAACAAAATCACAGAAGAAAAATCATTATCATTATTAGACATAAAATTTTTTGGTGGCCAAAAAATAACAAATTTAGCCTCATCCAACCTACGAGGTTGTACGGCCGGGATTATTTTTCCGGCAAAAGCTTCTTCAATTTTAATTTTTTTATTTGATATTTTTTGGAGAAGTTTTTTATAGGTTTTGCTGGCAATCGGGCTATTAACAGTGATAAATCTATCTATTTGATAACGGTCGGCAACAAAAAAATAACCATTATAATGATCGCGATTTGGGTGGCTTAAAAAAGCCAATTCGATTTTTCTATCCCAGAAAGGCATGTATTTACCCAAACAAGAAAGAACGCTTTTGTCCGGTCCGGCATCAATAAGAACATCAATTTTATTTTCAATTCTTATATAGGCGGCATCGCCCTGTCCAACGTCACAAAAGACGATTTTCGTACGCTGGTCAAAATAGTTATTGAAAAATATTAACAAACAAACGAAAAAAGAAAGAATAATGGCAAGAAAAACAGTCTTTTTTGAAACGGGGGAAGAATTCATTTAAACTGTAAAAATATATAAGGAATTTTTGCCAACGTTTCAATTACAAAGACCAGATAACTCAAAATTCCGTAACTAAGCAAACTGGGAATATAACCTAAGAAATAACTGATCTTTCCCAAAATCGCGGTCAGAAATCCAAAGACCATCAAGACAGGAATCATTTCCGCCACTAACAAATTAGCCAAAGGAGAGATTAAAGATACTTGTTTAAAATAGAAAAAGATTATTGGCACGGTAAAGACTTGGGCCGCCAAAGTTAAACGAAGATTTTTTAAAATATAGTTATTGGACTGACTTTGTCCAAAAAGAATGATTCCCAAAGTGGCGGCGTATGAAAGTTGTAAAGAAATTGTCTTTAACCAGTCGGGCCAAAAGATTAAAATAAAAATCAAAGAGAGAAAAAGCGCGTACAAAGTATAGTTTTTTCTTCCGGTTATAATTGCTACGTGTGTAAGTAAACCCATAAAGGCGGCTCTGATAATTGGGGCTTGAGGGCCTACAAAAATAACAAACAAAATGATTACTAGTATCGTTATCAGAGTAGACAGTAGTTTGCTAAGAAATTTCGTTGATGAACTAATCATGGCAGAAAGCAGGGTTATATTGATTCCAGAAAGAACAACTATATGTAAAAGGCCAACGACTTTGAGCTGTTGATAAAACTCTTTTGTTGTTTTCAAATTAACTCCAAAAATTATCCCATTTAAAAGTGAGGCATGAGGCTCGGGGAGGTAAGAGTTAATGACAGATGTGAATATTTGAGGTGAAAACATATATTTGAAAATTTATAGAAAAATAAGATTTTTTATCTTCTCAAACACTCCTTTATTAACAACCTTTTTTGTTAACAGTTCATCGACTGTCGAGTATGGTCGGTTGGCAATGATCTTGTTTGCCGTTATCTGGCCAATTCCCGGCAGTTGATCCAATTCTTCGATTGTTGCGAAATTGATATTAATTAATTGATTATTTGTATCTGTAGGGGCATTGCTCGCAATGCCCGTACTTGTTGTTGGCGAAACGTAATCCAACGTTCGTGAATTTTCCATAAAGATGTTGTTATTAACTTCCCAAACCGATGGCACATAAATCTTTTCCTGATCCGAAACAATTCTGGCCAGATTAAAATTTCTGGCAAAGAAATTTTTATCTGCCTCATCAGATAAACCGCCGGCTTTGTCAATCGCCTCCTTTATCCGGGCCCCAAATATCACTTGATAAAGGCCGGGTTTTTTAACAGCGCCGGAAACGTCTATAAAGATTTTAATTGGCCCGCCTTCGCTAAAGCTACGGCGGGTAAAGGAGTTTGGAGAGGTTGCAATTTCTTCTTCTGCATTTTGACCGTTTTTAACATAAATAACCAAAGCGGTCACGGTTATGATTATAGCCACGCTTAAAAGAATAATTTCCAAAAGATATTTTTTTGGTTTTAATCTTTTTAACAAAGGCTGAAATGATTTGAAAAAGCCGGATGGCATATTTAATTTTATACACCGCTAGAAAATCTTGTCCACCGCTTATAACCTACAAAAGTAGCCTAACGGATTATCAGGAAGGGAAAAAAATGACGATAGATGTCATCCCCTCGTAGGAAGAGATCCAAGCTATCAATTTCATTTTTAATATGGAGATTTAAGTCTGGATTTCCCCTAAAGGGGACTATAGCCCGCCTTCGCGGGAATGACGAGAAATAATATATATAACAATCAAAGATGTCAATAATATTCCTCCGCCAACTTTAAACGGAAAAGCGTAAAATGTCGTTGAGCCAAAAATCATCGGGGAGTTTTCTCCAAAGCTGACCTGCGTTGATAAATTATACTTTCCAATAAAAAATCCGGATAAAATCAATGATGTAGAGACGCGGCATGCCGCGTCTCTGCCTTTATCACAATTAATCGTAGCCGACGGTGTTGCCTCAATCAATCTTTCCGACTCGGCCAAAATATTTTTTGGAATAATATCATATTTAGCAGTTTCACCGAAATTACCTTTTAAAGTAATTTGGCCTTCCGGTTTAATCATGTTTTTTCCTTTATTCTCCACAATTAAAACTACAGGAATTTTATCAGCGCTGTCAAAAATTTTTATAATCTTTCCCAATAAATTAAATTTGAACTTATTCAAAATATCAAAAAGAACTACCCGGGGCTTAATATCAATATTACCGGAATTGGAAATAGTTATTAAAATGTTTGAACCGATGGTGGCTTTTGCCCGAGCCGAACCAATTCCTTCAGTAGCCGTCGGGGGAGAGGTTTCTGCCAGCAAACTATAATAATAATCTCCGTCGCTGATATTTTCCGGGATTCTAATTCTCAGCAATATTTGTTGCGAAGAATTAGTTTTCAAAAAAAACGGACGTTCAAGTTGCAAGTCAGAATTATCCAAACCAAAGCGGACCGGTCCTTCAAATTCCGATTTAATTCTGATATTGCCAAGATTGTCTTTTGCAGTAAAAGGCAGGATTTTTAAATTAATAAAAGCCGGATCACCGAAATTTTTCAATTGATAGGCAACCATGATTGATTTACCGGGTTTGATAAAAAGCTCGAGCAAAGGAGGGGAAAGGGAGAGAGAGACCTGTTGAGCATAAACTCCTCGGGTTATAATCGTTATAACGGCTATAAAAATTATAAAGATTATAAACTTACGCATATTAATAAGATGGTGTGGCCACAAAATTAATAACAGTTTGATAGCTCCCGGCTGATTGGATTGATGAAATATTGGTTTTAAAAGTAACGGTGGCCTGACGGTTTTTCCCAACATTGGAGCTTGTCATTATAGTTGCCGGGGATTCGGCCGCGGTCCGGTCGGGGAAAGGACGAAAATAAGTTGAACCGATAAAATCAGCCGGTATATCATTTCCTGACATGTTATAACCAAAACCGTAAGCTGAAGTTGATGACCAAACTTTAGCCAATGATTCACTGCAGGTATTGCCACCTCCGTCGCAATTGGTATCGGGGATGGCTGTTCCAAGCTGAGTTTTTAGCGGACCTTCTTCAATCGCCGTCACTTGATACTGTCCGGCACCGCCAAAATAAACCGCTAAATTAGTGGTCGCAGTTGATGGAGTGCTGGGGACTAAAGTCCCAAAAGCAATGTTGATGTTGGAAATGGAAAAACGAAAAGGAATGATGGAATGAAGGTATTGGAATCCGGCTTTGACAATATAACCATCGGAAGAATATTGACCGGCCGCCAACTGACCGACCGTATCGGCCAGTTTATAACTAGTGGAAGTTTTATTGCCGCCGGCGACTTCAACGTTGGCCGATTCTATTTTAAAGCGGGACGAATCCATGGGAACAGCAAAACAGGTTGTAGGTTGTAGGGCGTAGGTTGTAGTAATAAAAAGCAATATTAAAAATTTTTTTTTCATTTTTTTTAACTACCAACTACAAACTACTAACTACCCACTACTTTCTTCAAACTTCTCAATCAACCTCTCCATCCTTTGCACTGATTTTTTTATAATCCCGAGCTCATGGTCGCCGACAAAATTTTCCAAAGCTTCTTTGATATTTGTCAGATGATTTTTCAAAAGCAATGACAAAAACAGAAACGTTTCCTCTTTCAATTTTTGACTTTTAACTTTTAACTTTTGACTTTCTACATGCTCCTGCCCCATAAACATGGCAAATGGTGTGATAAAAGCTAAGGAAATAATCGGTAATAAAGTTTTAAAATCCTGATTGGCAGGCAAATTTAAAAGGAAAAAAATAATCAACGTTACCGTGGTTGTTATCGAAATAATCGGTTCAAGAATCATCGTCAGGGAAAAAAGAAGAAAATAGGTAAGAAAGAAGAATGGGGAAGTCAAGCCGCCGGTTGAATTAACAATCCCCATGATGATCAAAGTGAAAACAACCGATTCAATCAACCGGGAATAGATATTTTTAGAGACGATAAATTTTTTGGCCAGATAAAGAATTATAAAAAGTCCGGCACTGATCTGGAGGTCGTACTGGGCCAGATTGGTTTTTGGGAAAATAAAAGTCAAAACAATCGTAAAAACAAGAATCAGGGCATGAACGATTTCCTTGGACATAGTTTAAATATAACAAAATTTATGCTACAATAATGGAATGACGAAAATAAATCCCGGTATAAATTTTGCCACTGATGTCATAGATGAGCTTAAAAAAGTCACCTGGCCCACCAAATCCGAAACAATCAGACTGACGGCAATCGTGATAATTGTTTCCTTGATAATTGGATTATATGTGGGTATAATAGATATTCTTTTGGCAAAAGGATTAGAGATAATTACAAAGTTCAGATAAATATTCATGCAAGCAGATCAAATTGCAAAAGAACAAGACGAAGCTTTAAAGACTAATATTCCATCGGGACCTCAACCAAAGTGGTACGTCATCCATATCCAAACCAGTTATGAAGGACGAGTTAAGCAGGCCTTGGAACAAAGAGTCAAAAGCTTGGGAGTTGAAGACAAAATCTTTGATGTGGTTATCCCGACCCGCGAAATTGTTGTTGTTAAAAAAGGCAAAAAAACCAAGGCAACGGAAAAAGTTTTTCCCGGCTATATCTTGGTTAAGATGATTTTGAATGATGATTCATGGTTAGTGGTAAGGACGACCGAGGGGGTGACCGGATTTGTTGGCGCCGGTTTGAAACCAACCCCGATTTCAGATAAAGAGGTTGATGCAATCATGAAATTTGTCACCCAAGAACAACCGAAGTTTAAATCAAAGTTTTCTATCGGTGAAGCAGTCAAAATTACGGACGGACCTTTTTCAGATTTCTTGGGGTCAGTTCAAGGGATTGATGAAGAAAAAGGAAAGATTAAGGTTTTAGTTTCAATATTTGATCGCGAAACACCGGTGGAACTTGATTTTCTACAGGTGACAAAACTTTGAAAATAGAAGATGGGTTTAGATGCGGGTCAAGAAGTTTGAAGATGGAGGTTAGAAAGAAAAAATCTATCTTCTAACTTCCATAATCCTAACTCGTTTCCAAACCCAATTTCCATTTTCCAATTAAAAATATGGCTAAAAAAGTAAAAATTGTTTTGAAACTTAATCTGGCCGCGGGAGAGGCAACTCCGGCCCCTCCAGTCGGCCCAGCTTTGGGCCAACATGGTGTGCCGATCATGGAGTTTATCAAAGAGTATAATGCCCGGACGGCCAAAATGAAGGGCCAAATAATTCCGGCCGTTATCACTGTCTTTGAAGACAGGAGCTTTACTTTTATTACCAAACTGCCTCCGGTGGCCGCTTTGATAAAAAAGAAACTGTCGTTACAAAAAGGATCAGGCAAACCAAACACGGAAAAAGTCGGTAAACTAACTAAAATTCAATTGGAAGAAATTGCTAAAGAAAAAATAGCTGATTTGAACGCAAATGATGTTGAGGCAGCCAAAAAAATTGTAGCAGGAACAGCCAGAAGTATGGGGATTGATGTTGAAAATTAATTTTTTTTATATTTATGGGTAAAGTCAAACCGCGATTAATAGGAGACACCGAAGTTGAGGAGAAACAGAAAAAAGAGCAAAAAGCAAAATCAATGGAAAAGAAAATGATGAAAAAAAAAGATACTGCTATTGACGTCGGTGTTGACAAAGATGAACCCGCCATTGAAAAAAAGGTAAAAAAACCGACACTCCGAACCGTCTCCGTTAAAACTACGGCGGTCAGAGGCAAAAAATATATAGAAGCAAAGAACCTGGTTGATAAAGGCAAATTCTATTCGTTGAAGGAAGCAATAGAATTATTGAAAAAAATGAAGTTAACCAAATTCGATCAGTCAGTCGAGCTTCATTTTGTTGTTGATCAGACTGGCATAAAAGGTGAGATTGATCTACCTTTTTCTACCGGGAAAATTGTCAGAGTAAAAATTGTTGATGATTCAGTTCTTTCCGATCTTGAAAAGGGTAAAATTGAATTTGACGTTTTGGTGACTCACCCCTCTTTCATGCCAAAGTTAGCCAAATTTGCAAAAGTTTTGGGTCCGAAAGGCCTGATGCCCAATCCTAAGGCGGGAACGGTCTCAATAAAGCCAGAAGAAGTGGTAAAAAAATTTGAAAAAGGCATGTTGCGCTGGAAAACCGAGGCAAAGTTTCCTCTTATTCATCAGATGATTGGCAAGATTTCTTTTGAAGAAAAAAACCTGATTACCAACGCGGAAAAATTTATCGAAGCCATCGGAAAAGCTCACATTCAAAGTGCCTTTATCAAATCTACCATGAGCCCTTCGGTTAAATTAGAAATTAAGAATTAAAAGTTAAGAATTTTACTTTGTAATTTTTAACTTTTCATTAAATTCTTAATTCTTCACTTTTAGCTTTTTATTATATTTTGAACTTCCTCTTCGTCAGATCAATGATGATATTAGCCGCATCTTCAATCGTTATATCCGACCCGGTCTTGATGACCAGGTCATAATGGTAGGCTCTACAGTGATTATGATTAAAAAGCGATTCAACAAATTCTTTTCTTTCAATATCCGATTTTTCAATTCTTTTTATTGCCTCGGGCCTTGAGATACGCTCATAGGTCATCTGCCAGGTGATCCGTTGGTCAAGTTGACAGATCATTCGAATGTTTAAAGCTTGAGGAAAAAGAAAGTTGCCTCCCCGGCCCAAAATTATTGTGTAACCTTTTAAACCGACTAAAGTCATGACCCGGATCAAGTGCCGTTGATAACCGGAAAGGTAGGGGAATCTTTTTCCAAAGGTTTTGGCAATAATAATATCGACCAATAAAAGTCTTTTTGGATTAATAGAATCGATTAATTCTTTTTCCAAGCCTTTATTCTTTGCTATTTTGTCAATCAGTTCGTGGTCGTAAACTTTCCAGGGTTTTCCCAAGCGTAAAGCAATTAAATTAGCAGTTGATTTTCCACCCGATCCCATTTCGCGAGATATTGTAATCAGGGGTAAAGGTCCATTATATTGTAGAAGCGAACCTCTATGTTCGCCCTTTTTTGAAGGAAAAAATCTCTTTTGAAAAATTTCGTAAAATTTTTCCATAGATTATAAATATTATAACAATTATAATGATTATAACATTTATTAAAACATATGGACTATTTAATCAACAAAGAAAGTATGTTTTGGTCATACCTTTCCCAAGGGCAAAAAGATCTTCTTAGCGAAGGCATGTATCTGATGGATGATATTGTCCGCGATCATGCCTATCAATTCAAGGACTATTCTTTTTTGGTTTTTCCTTTTGCCAAGGCCTTTGAGGGATTCTTAAAACAGATATTCAGAGATAAAAAACTAATCAGCCGTCTTGATTACATTTCCGACCATCTTCGGTTGGGAAAATTAATGTCTCCAAATTTAATCGGAAAATTAGGGCCAGACTCTCTTTATATAAAAATTCAGAATCAATATTCTAAAGATTTAGCTGACAAAGTCTGGAATGTTTGGAAGAACGGCCGGAATCAAATCTTTCATTATTTTCCTCATAATATCAAGGCCATTTCCTTTAATGAAGCCAGGGAGCTTTGTATGGATATTTTGCGGACGATGGAAGAAGTTTTTTTACGGCTTTTATAATTGCTTCAGCGTCAATTTCTTCATAGCGGAGAAGTTCTTCGGGAGTACCAGAGCGGGGGAGACGACGGACGCAGAGGTGAATAAACTTACCCCCCACTGCTTCGCCGATTCCGCCGGCCGGATAATGATCTTCAACGACTACCACATTCTTTGTTTCCTTGACTAATCGATTAATCGATTGTACATCTAACGGTTTGACAGAATAGCAATCAAGGACGACCGTCTCGATGCCAGATTTTGCCAATTCTTTCTGGGCTTTTAACGCCTCGTGCAATGTTACTCCGGCTGCAATAATAAGTACGGAACAAAGATTTTTGTTCCCTACATAATGAACTTTTGACCCTCCTATCTCAAATTCTTCCTTTTCCCCATAAATCACCGGTGTTTCTTTCCGGCTAGTTCGTAAATAAAAAAGACCGTCCCGAACCGCCATTATTTCAGTTAATTTAAAAGTGGAGACGGCGTCAGCAGGGTAAAATATCGTACTCTCCAAAATACTCCGGAACATGGAAATATCTTCAAGCCCCATCTGAGACGGGCCGTCCGGGCCAATAGAAACTCCGCAATGAGAACCAACGATTTTTAGATTGGGCGCAGAGTATTGGGCCATTCTTATTTGATCAAATCCTCGGGTCAAAAAAGCGGCAAAGGTCGAGACAAAGGGAATAAATCCTATTTTTGAAATTCCGAGTGCGGTGGTGATCATATTCTGTTCGGCAATAAACATTTCAAAGTATCTTTCCGGAAATTTCTTGGCAAATTTTTCCGAATAGGTTGAGTTGGACATTTCCGCATCGAGAGTGACGATTTTATCATTAACGTTACCAAGAGCCAACAGAGCGTCTCCATAAGCCATCCTGGTTGCAATAAGAGATCCTAATTCATATTTAGGTTGTAGGTTGTAGGGTGTAGGGGGTAGTTTTATTTCATTCTTAATTTTAAATTCTAAATTCTCAATTCGTGGTAATACAATTTTTCCTCTTACTTTAAGGTCAACTTTTCCCAATTCTTTCAATGCCGACTTCAACATATTCTTCGGCACCGGCTTCCCATGCCAGCCCTCTTTATTTTCCAAAAAAGAAACACCTTTACCTTTAATGGTTTTGGCGAGAATCATCGTAGGTTTCTTCAGGTCAGTCCTTATTTCTTCAAAAGCGTCGCAGACCTTTTGAAGATCATGTCCGTCTTCAATAAGGATCACATTCCACCCAAATGCCTCAAACCTTTTTTTATATGTTTTCAAATCCCAGCCGAGCATGGTTTGGGTGCTTTGGCCAAGTCGGTTAATATCGGCTATCGCAATCAGGTTGCTAAGTTTGTAATGTGAGGCGATCTGAACGGCTTCCCAGACCTGGCCCTCAGACATTTCGCTGTCACCCAACAACACCCAAATTTTTGGAACCCTTTTAATATTTAATATTTGATATTTGATATTTAATCTGATACCCAACGCCATGCCGACCCCGGCGGATAATCCTTGTCCCAGCGATCCCGTTGCCACATCGGCATATTTAAATCTAAAAGTTGGGTGACCTTCAAGATCAGAATTTATTTTTCTTAAATTCATTAATTCGGGATATGAAATAACTCCGGCGGCGTGGTACAATGAGTAGATAAGCGGAGAAGCGTGGCCTTTGGAAAAGACGACTCGATCATTTTGGATGTTTTTTGGTTGTTTAATATCAGATTTTAGAAAACCTCCAAAAAATAGAGCTGTCATCAGTTCAACGCTGGATAAAGAAGTCGTTGGATGACCTGATCCGGCCTCGGTCGTCGAAGTCAAAATATCGAAGCGGATCAGTTGACAAAGTTTTTTCAGTTTCTCAAAATCAACCATACAATAGTTTAGCAAAAATTATTGATTTTTGTAATAAAATACATTAGAATAAAGGCATATGAAAAAATTTAATTTTAAAGTAATCATCACTCAGGACGAAGATAGTATTTTTGTTGCCTCCTGTCCATCTATTCCCGGATGTCATTCGCAGGGAAATACTTATGAAGAAGCACAAAAAAATATTGAAGAAGTAATAAAACTCTGTTTAAAAGTAGCAGAAGAAGACAAAGAATATGAAAATACAATTGATTTTGGAGAAAACGAGGCGTCTCGATTTATTGGAATAACTAATGTCATGGCCAACTTTTCTCCTTCTCTATGACAAAATTACCATCATTTATTCCATTTCACCAGGGAAAAGACATTGGAAAGGGGGCTTTTGCGCGCTATTATCGATGACATTAAGATTGCCTCAAAAGAATTTCAAAAGCTTTTATAAGCGAGTTGACAAAGTTTTTTTAATTTATTTTCCATTTTCTTATTATTATACATTAATTAATTTTTTACGGAATTGGTTTTTATTAATTTCATCCTTTATATTGATAGAGATTAAAATAGTAAAAAAGATCTTAAAAATTAACTAGGACAAATGAACTCTACAGAAAAATTATCAATAAAACTTCGTAATTTAATGGAAGCTCCGGAAAATCAAACAAGGGTAAAAAGACTCCGTAGAAATAAACTTATTGCCCAAGATGTTTTGCAATCTTTTTATGGTAATGAGATAAAAAGCTTCCAAGGAATTTTTCCTACTGAATTAGTTTCTAAACAAGAAGTAGGTAGTTATACATCAATTTTAAATGGATTTTATCAACATGTTTTTGATACAGGATTGGGGACAAAAAGAGAGTTTTACCCAAAAGGAATAATTAGTAATCAAGATGAGGTGATGGTTGTCGAGCCAGTGGCTATACTACGTCGCTCTTCTTTTATAGATAGAGTAAATTCAGAATTAAATAAAGCAGACAATAAAAAAGCTACTTTTTTTATGTTGGACATAGCTAATTTAAGATCGGCCGATTTAGTACAAGATAAAAAAGGAAATAGTTTTGCTGACCTAATTTTAAACTGGTTTTCCGGAGCAATTCAAGATACCGTCGTCGAGGTGAAAGAAAACCTCCAATTAAAAGGCAGAGGCGATTTACAGGTTTTTTCCTGTCGTTATGGTGGAGATGAGTTTTTAATAGGTTTAATAGGTGATTATAATAAGCATATTATCGAAGAAATCAAGCAAAAAATACTTGAAAAAATAGACGAATTAAAACAAGTTGGTTACTATGAAACTGTTGAAGGAAAGCTAAGGAAGATTACAGCGGGCAAAATTAAATTAAAAGACAATAAAATAGAGGTTTTAGAAGTCCCTCGAGATTCCTCTTTTGATAAAACCATATTTTTTCATTATTTAAAGCGAGGTTTAATCTTAGATAATGAACAGATCTCTTTAATCAAAGAGACTTTTTATGATGAGGAAATGTTTATTACTAACGTCGTTAATAGAAGAAGTCATCGTTACGACTATTGGGAGAATAGGGGAAAGAAAAGAGTACGCCTAGAAAAAGTAGAAGATAAGGTAAATTTTATTACTAAGAGACATCCGGAATTAAAACTTGTTTTCAACTTGGCAGAGATTTTTGATCAAGCCGAGTCCAAGAAACTCTCCCAAAAAATTACTAAAAGATCGAAAAACCTTCTAAGGTTTGTCGAAAATAATCTTTACGATCCACTATTGGGCTTTAACGTCTATAGTTTTGCTGACTTCAAAGAACACTTAGTTGATGAAGATTTTGATCAGCTCTATGTTTTTGATTTGAAGCTAAAAGAAATGAATGAACTAATGGGATATGCCTTTACTGATATGATGTTGGATGGTTTTTGGTGGAGTCTTAAACATTCGTTGGGTTCTGAAGAAGAAATAACAAAGACTGTTATTGGTAGACAAGGAGGAATGTTTTTTCTGGCTGTGAGAAAAGGTCAAAGATTAAATCAAGAGTCAATAAAGGATTTACACACGTACTTTGGTGACACTTTTTATTATCTTGAAGGAAGCGGAAAACCAAACGTTCCTGCTAGGAAAATAGAAATTCCAGTTGGCTCTGTAGGTATATATAAAGAATCAAATCCAATCGATACCTCTGTCATATCTGCTAAGGAAGCTTCCGAGAAACCAAAAGCCATTAATAAAGTGATGGAAGATGTATTTGAAAGATCAGCCAATGATTTTAATAGAAAAATGGTTAATATGCTTCAAGATTTTAGAATGAAAGAAGTCTTAAAACAAAAAGAACCGCCTCACAAGGAGTGGAAAGAAATAAATACAAGCGATATTATTTGGCTTTATTATCGAGGGAAAAGATGGCAAAGAAGATGTTATGAGATGCTTGACTATTTAAAAGAAATAAAAAGTAAAGACACAGGACTAATTTCGTTATTTAAATCAATCATTAAGGAGGAGAGTTAATCTTCCAGCGTCGAGACATCGCCAATCGGCTGGCTAAGTTTTTGGGTTTTTAAAATGCAGCGTATGATTTTGCTAACAATCATCGTCAATTTTTCTTAACTCTCCAAAGTCGAAGTATCTCCAACGAAGAAGATTTCTTCTCTTGACATTTTCTGATTTTCTGATATTCTGAATGTATGAACAATATTCAAACAACAGCCATTATTAGAAATCGGGGACAGTTGACCATTCCCGACGTCATTCGTCGTGCTTTTAACTGGATGAAGACAGAATCAGTAGTAAAGATTACTTATCATTCGCCCCAAGAGATTGTCATTACACCCTACATTCAGGAAAATGTAAAAAAAACAGATTGGAAAAAAATATGGGCAGCCATCAATAAAGCTCGCTCATTTAAAGGTAAAAGAGGAAATCTTTCTAAATTTATTGCCAAAGACAGATACAATCACTAAATATGAAAAAGAAACACATTGTTGTTGATTCTTCAGTCGCAGTTAAATGGTTTAATACTAAAGATGAAGACAATTTGGAACAGGCGGATAAAATCCTTAAAGATCTTGAAGAGGAAAAGATAGAGATTTTCATGCCGGAAATTTCAAAATACGAAATAACAAACGCTCTGCTTTATAAAAAATTAAGCCTTTCGCTAATAAAAACTTCGCTTTCAACTCTTTACAGCATGTCAATAAAATTTGTTCCTTTAGATAGTGATATAGCTACGGAAACAATAGAAATTGCTTATAAAAACAAAATTACTTTTTATGATGCCTGCTTTTTGTCTTTAGCAAAAAAAATAAAAGGGGAATTAGTGACGGATAATATAAAACATCAAAGAAAAAATATTGAAAACATCAAAGTGATTGAATTAAAAGATTTTTAACTCTCCAAAGTCGAAATGTCTCCATTGACACGAATCCATGATCTGTATATAATTGTACTAATTATGGAAACATTTACTACGATAGACATTATTAAAATTTTTAGGGAAAAAAATATCAGTCTTTTTACTTTGGCTGATTTCCAACGCTTGTTTGATATCAAAAATCAAAACTCTCTCTACAAAAAGATTCAACGGCTCGAAAAAAATAAAATTATTCAAAAACTCTTAAAAGGAAAATACTTTTTTTTACTTGGTGCAACAGACGATTATTATCTCGCCAATTTTCTTTATCAACCTTCCTACATATCTCTTGAATCGGCCCTGTCTTTTTACGGAATAATAAGCGGTTTTGCCTATACAATAAGCTCTATTACTATAAAAAAAACACGAACTTTCAGTATCGCCGAGAAAGAATATAAATACTCAAAGATTAACAGGGACTTGTTTTGGGGTTATGAAAAAAAAGAAAAATTTCTTATAGCCGAAAAAGAAAAAGCCCTGTTAGACTATTTGTATTTTTATTGCAAAGGATTAAAAACAGTTGATTGGGAAGATTTAGATCTTAAAGAGATTAATAAAAAAAAGTTGTTAGCCTACTGCAAAAGATTTAAAAATAGTAAACTATCAGAAGTTATAAAAAGAAAAATTTTATGATAAATAAAGAACAGATAAAAGAGCTATCTAAATTTTTCCAGATTGACGGCTTTACAATTTTGCGGGAGTATCTGCAGCTCATGTTTTTGAGCTATCTTTATCGTGAGAGAGAAGCCGTATTAATCTACTTCAAGGGAGGTACAGCCATCAGACTATTATTTAATTCATCGAGATTTTCCGAAGATCTTGATTTTTCCACAAAGCTTAGTAAGAGCGAGATAAAAAAAATAATTCAAAATTTAGAAAAATCAATGCAAAAAGAACTGCCGGGATTAAAAATTATTCATTTATATACCGGTAAAAGAGGAATTAAATTTCGTCTGAAATATCGATCTGTTGATTTTAAGTACCCTTTGGTTATAAGACTTGATTTTCACTTGATAAATAAAAGCGGAAAAATTATCGTTTCGCCAGTCGTAACAAGATTTCCTATCGTTATTTTTCCCATGGTTTCTCACTTTTCGATTGAGGAAATATTGGCGGAAAAAATTTCTGCTTTAATGACTAGGGCTATGGGGAGGGATTTTTTTGATGTTTGGTATTTACTTGAAAAAAGAATTGAGGTTGATTGGAAGTTGACAGATAAAGAAAGTGTGCTAAAGAGGATTAAGCAAGTTAGTCAAAAGAAACTTCAACTTGATCTATCACAATTTTTACCAAAAGCACAAAGAAGTATAGTTGGGATTTTGAAAGAAAAATTGGAGGAAAAATTGGTATAAATCGAATTAGTTCTCCAAAGTCGAAGTGTTTTCAACTTATTAACTTTGAATACAAAAAATTTAAAATAGTATATAAAAACTAAAGAATCATAAAATATGCATTTTTACTTTAACTGTATCAATTAATTGATTAATTGATACAAAATCAAACAGGCAGTGTTTTTCTTTCTTCTTTCTTTTTTTCATGCTCCCATTTTAGTTTATGATGACCAATATAAATTCCCGGGTGAATAGTCAGATCGGCAAATAAATCTTCCAAAAAATTCAAAACCTTTTCTTTTTTTAACATTTGTTCGATTAAGTCAGTAATTTGTGTCCTCTTTTCTTTATAAACAACGGAATAAAAAAGTACCGTTGCCGTAGACACTTTAAGTGTTTCTGCAATTGTTCGATAGTCGACCCCTTTTATCAATAAATATATCATTCCTAATCTTTTAGCAATCATAATTTTTTCCGAAGGAGACAGTATTTCGTCTATTAAAGACAAAAAAGATCGCTGATTGTTCGATCTTGAAAAAACCTCAAAAAATAACCGATAAAGTTTTGTAATAATTTCTTCCTTAATAAATTGTTTTGAAATCCTGGTCATATTTTAGATAAAAATTAACTTTAAATTTATTGATTAAATAATACTTATAATAAAAAGCCAGTCAATCGCTTATAACATA
>JBBTSP010000016.1:0-5191 GCA_038064655.1 Patescibacteria group bacterium
CGCGGCCTCAGCGTCCCAAACGCTGCGCTCTAGCCATCTGAGCTACGCTCCGTATCAAACATATAATTTTACCATAGATTAACTAACAAATTGAATGTTAAAATTAATCATGAAAAAATTTCTTTTTATTTCATTTGTTTTAGCCGTAATTACTTATTTTTTTGTATTTAAAAATAATCATTGTTTAAACAACCAAACAAAAATCTACTCAATTAATAATAAAAACTATTGCTTATTAACAGCAAAAAATCAAACAGAATGGGAGAGAGGACTGATGTTTTATAAAAAACCGGTTAATTTTGATGGAATGATTTTTATTTTTCCGGATAAAGAAATGAGAAGTTTTTGGAATAAAAATACTTATATGGATTTGGAAGTTTATTGGATGGATGGGGAAAAAGTTGTTGGAAAAAGTTTTTTACCAAGTATGAATAAGAACAAGAAAGCTATAACTGTTAGTTCTCCAAAAATCGTCAATAAAGTAATAGAAATTGTTCAATAATTATCTTTTTAACGCCTCAATTCCCGGCAGTGTCCCTTTCTCAATAAACTCAAGCATGGCTCCACCACCGGTTGAGATGTGAGTAATTTTGTCCAAATATTCTTTCTTGGAAATGGCCGCTAATGTATCTCCACCCCCAACTATTGAAATTGCCTGATCGTTGTGGGCGATTGAATAATAAATAAAATCAGTACCTCTTTTAAAAGCCGGATTTTCAAAATATCCAACCGGTCCGTTCCATATAATAGTTTTTGCTCGAGCAATAATATTACCGATTTGTGCTTTGGTTTCCGGTCCGATATCAAATATTGATTTGTTTGAGGAGATGTTTTCAATTTTTACAACCTCACTCTCTCGATCATCTTTTGTAGTGGCAACAATCGCATCAACAGGAAGAACTATTAAAGCGCGACCTTTTTTTGATAAAGAAAGTAATCTTCTTGCCAGTTGGACCGCTTCATATTGACAAAAACTTGTTCCAACATCATGTCCTTGAGCGTTGACAAAAGCATTAGCCAAACCACCGCCGATGATCAAATAATCAACAGCCTTTATTAATTTATTTATTAACCCAATTTTTGTTAATACTTTGTTACCTCCTATAATTGCCACAATCGGTTTTTTAGGTTTGTTAATAACCTGAGATATGATTGCTAATTCTTTTTTAAGAAGAAGCCCCCCATATGAAGGAATAAACTTTGGCGGTCCAATGACAGAAGTATCCGATCGGTGACAAACCGCAAAAGCATCATTTACATAAACATCAGCCAAAGACGAAAGTTTTTTCGCAAATAATGTTGAGTAATCTTTTTCTTTGGGATAAAAACGAATATTTTCCAAAACAACTATTTTTTCTTTTCTTACTTTTACTTCTTCAATATCCTTAGCTAAAACAATGCCATATTTAGGTAAATATTCCCTTAACTTATTCGTCACAACTTTTAACGAAAACTTTTTGTCAACTCTTTTCGGTCGACCAAGATGAGAAACAATAATTAAGCGATTATTATTTTTCAGTAAATAATTAATCGTCGGCAGTGACTGTTTAATTCTGGCGTCATTGGAGATTGTATAATCCTGGTTTAATGAAACATTAAAATCAACCCGGAGAAGAACGGTCTTATTTTTGATTTCAATTTCGTCGATGTAAGTAATTTTTTTCATAAGATCCTTCGACTTGTTTCACTCGCTCAGGATGATAAATTATAAATAATTTGCCAATTTTTCGACCAAATCCACGAGTCGAGAAGAATACCCCCACTCGTTATCATACCACCCAAATATTTTCACCAAATTTCCGTTGACCACTTTTGTATAGTTGGCGTCAAATATACAAGAATATGAGGATCCAATATAATCAGACGAAACCAAAATTCTGTTTTCATAACCTAAAATTCCCTTCATTGTTGTTTCTGATGCTTTTTTAAATTTTTTGTTGACTTCTTCAGCCGTCGTTGATTTTTCCACAATAACGGAAATATCGGTGATTGAACCGGTGGCAACCGGAACCCGAAGGGACATACCATCAACTTTCCCTTTGAGTTCTGGGATAACTCGAGCAACTGCTTTGGCAGCACCCGTCGTTGAGGGGATAATATTTATAAAAGCGGCTCTTGATCCACCCGCATTTTTTCCGGCATCATCAAGCAATTTTTGGCTAATGGTCATTGCGTGAATGGTCGTTAAAAATCCGGAAACAACTTTAAAATTATCATTAATCACCTTAAACATTGGGGCCGAGCAGTTGGTAGTGCAGGAAGCATTGGAAATAACCGTTTCGCCTTTGAAATCAAATTTATCATCATTGACGCCAAGAACGACAAAGGGTGTTTCTTCATCCTTTGCCGGAGCCGTTAAAATAACTTTTTTTGCAGAGCTTTTTAGATGCTTTTCCAAATCAACTTTTTTTGTGAAACTACCTGTAGCGTCAACGACGACTTCTACTCCATATTTGCCCCAAGGAATATTTTCCGGCTTATCATTTAATAAAGTTACAATTTTTTTTCCGTTTACCGAAATTCCGCCCGGCACTTCTTTGACTTCCATTCCAAATTTTCTATAAACAGAATCAAAAGCAAGTAGGTAAGCCGTCATTGAAGTAGGAGTTTTTCTTGTGTTTATGGCCACAATTTCAAATTTATTCCGGGTCAAGGCAATTCTGGTAAAAGCCCGACCGATTCTACCAAAACCATTAAGACCTACTTTAATCATAGAAATTAGTTGTTAGAAAATTGTAACTCGTAATAGAAATTGGAAATTAGAAATCTGTTTCAAATTTCTATTATCCATTTTCTATAACTATTTTCTATTTTCGAATAACAATTCTCAAATACAATTATTTATAATAATGGTGATGCGTTGTTATGTATCTAATGGTACCCGAAGTGCCTCGGATGACAAGAGAATGAGTAATCACTTTATTTTTATCAAAAATAACTCCGTTAAGAAGAGGACCCTCGATAACACCGGTCGCCGTAAATGTTAATAGTTTCCCTTTGGCCAGATCTTCAGCGGTAAAAATTTTATTAATGTCTTTAACACCGGCCGCTTTTATTTTTGGAATATCAGCTTCTTTTTTAGGTTTAAATTGACATAAAATTTCCCCACCTAATATTTTTACAGGTACGGCCGCCAAGACCGCTTCGGTTGACCCGCCGATTCCCATAAGCAAGTCGATTCCGCTTTCCGGAAAACAGGTAGCGATGGCGGCAGCAACATCACCATCAGTGATAAGTCTAACACGAGCTCCTGCATCCCGAATCTCTTTGATTAAATCTTGATGTCTTTCCCGATCCAAAACAACAACAGTGATATCTTCAACTTTTTTCTTCATAGCCTTGGCGGTTTTTTCAATATTTGATTTTACCGATGCTTCAAGATTGATGGCGTTTTTACCAAGAGGGCCAACGGCAATTTTTTTCATGTAAGTATCGGGAGCGTGAAGAAGACTGCCTTTTGGGCCGGAAGCAATAACCGTCGTGGCATTATATCTTCCATAAGCAACACTTTCGGTACACTCAAGTGGATCAATTGCCAAATCCATAACCGGTCCTTTTTTTGTCCCGACTTTTTCTCCGGTATAAAGCATTGGCGCTTCATCCTTTTCTCCTTCACCGATGACAACGGTTCCGGAAAAATCTATTTGATTAAAGCGGGCTCTCATTGCGTTGACGGCGGCTCCGTCAGCTTTATTTTTATCTCCCCGGCCAATCCAATGAGCGGCTTCAATAGCCGCCGCCTCCGTAACCCGAACGAATTCTAAAGCAAGGTTTCTATCCATGGTTCAATATTGATTAATATACTAAATAAACTTGTGTTTGTCTATTAAATAATGATAAAATATTTTCGATTATCAATTATTTATTTAATATGATTACTGATCAGGCAGATGGAAACGTTTTGTCAAAAATTGCCCATGAATTGGTCGCTCCAAGAAAAGGAATATTGGCCGCTGATGAAAGTACCGGGACAATGAAAAAGAGATTGGATGCGATTGGAGTTGAAGCTACTCCGGAAAATCGCTCAATGTGGCGGGAAATTATGGCCGAAGCTCAAGGAATCGAAGAGGCAATCAGTGGAGTAATCTTATTTGATGAAACGCTACGTCAACCTTTGCCAAACGGAAAAATGATTGCCGATCTGCTTAAATCAAAAAATATTCATCCCGGAATCAAAGTTGATGCCGGTGTGGTCAAAATTAATGAACAAGGAGAAAGCTTTACCCAGGGTTTGGATAAACTTGGAGAAAGACTATTGGAGTGTAAGAGTTTGGGGGCGGCTTTTGCCAAGTGGAGAGCGGTTTATAAAGTTGGTGACAATATGCCTTCAACAGCGGCGGTTGCAGCAAACTCTATTGGATTAGCCGAATACGCTCTTCTTTCTCAAAAGGCCGGATTGGTGCCAATTGTAGAGCCGGAAATATTAGTTTTGGAAGGAAGCCACGATATTAACAAGAGTAAGGAAGAGACTTTAAAAGTTCTTAAAGATGTTTTTTATTGGTTAAAGGAGTTTGGAATACTTTTTTCCGGAATGCTGTTAAAACCCAACATGGTTCTTCCGGGTAAAGATTCGCAAAATAAATCAACCGCTGAAGAAATTGCCCGTCTGACGGTTGAGACATTGAAAGAAACCGTTCCAGCCGAAGTCCCGGGAATTGTTTTTTTATCAGGAGGATTAACACCTGATCAATCGACGGAATATTTAAAAACAATGAACGCCTTATATCATGATTTACCATGGCAGTTGAGTTATTCGTTTGGAAGAGCTTTGCAACAGGAAGCTTTACAGGCCTGGATGGGAAAACCGGAGAATATCAAAACTGCTCAGGATGTTTTTATGACCAGAGCTAAAAAAGTGTCGCAGGCGAGAGACGGGAAATAAATATTGATTATTTCACCGGATCAAAACCGCCTTTACTCCAAGGATGGCAACGGATAATTCGTTTTAGTCCAAGAAGCGTTCCTTTTATTGTTCCATGTTTTTCAACGGCTTGGTAAGTGTAGTCCGAACAGGTGGGAGTAAATCTACATACTCTATCGGTTAAAAATAACTGCCGGGCGATAGCTCCATGAAAGAATTTGGTTTTCTGGTAAAAACGGATAAACTTAAGAATAACTGTTTTCATATTGTTATAATTCTACTATGAAAATCTCCATTATTACTTTGTTTCCTAAAATGATTTCCGGTTTT
>JBBTSP010000017.1:0-5356 GCA_038064655.1 Patescibacteria group bacterium
TCTTCATTTACTTTTTCCTCATGATTTTGATCACTTTTAATTTTTTCCAAATTTCCAGAAGATATAAATGGAGGGAACTGCGGGTGATTGCGTCTAATGACCCAAAAGGTTCATCAAGTAGCAGTAGTGATGAATTAAAAGCAATTGTCCGCAATAAGGCTGTTTTTTGTTTCATCCCCCCGGACAGGGCATCAGGATAAAGATTTGCGTATTCAAAAAGATCAAAATTTTTTAATAAATCCAAGGCTTTTATTTTTGCCTGATTTTTTTCTAATCCCTTAACCTCATACCCCAACATGACATTTTCCAAGACTTTTAACCAAGGAAAAAGTAATGGTTCTTGAAACATATATCCGAATTTGCCCTGCCTATTTTTTTCTTCTTTTCCATTAATTTTAATAATGCCGTTATTTTGTGTTAATATTCCAGAAATGATATTAAACAAGGTGCTTTTACCACAACCAGAAGGGCCAATAATACTGACAATCTCGCCCTCAAAAATTTCCACAGAAATATTTTTTATTACTTCTTGTTCTTGCCAAAAAGACTGGGAAAGATTGTTAATAATTAATTTTGGTTGATTTCTCATGGCAAAAATTCGTTGGTAAAAGCATCTTTAACATTAATAATCTTTTTGATTAACTGATGATCACTCAACCACTGGGCATATCGACTCCAAACTTCCTCGCGTTGTATCCCCCATTTTTCAGCATCAGATTGATACTCTTGACTTAGATAGGCCTGACTTTGTTTAACCAATTCCGGATTTAATTCCGGAGCTAATTTGATCAGTATTTGGGCGGCCTCAGTTGGATTTTTTATAGAAAATTCATATCCTTGACTGACTGCTTTCATAAATTTTGCCACCAGTTCTTTTTGATTTTTTACATGGTTTTTGTTGGTGATGATTACGGGCGTGTAATAATCAAGAACCGGGTTTAAATCTTTTAGCATGATTGCGTTTAATTTTATTTCCCGACGTCGCGCCTCAATCCCATCCCATCCGTAAAAAATCCATTGAAAATCGCTGTCTCTTCCAATTGTCTTAAAAAAATCAGTTTCGCCGATGGTGATATTTTTTACTTTGTCATAATCCGCCCCGGCTTCATTCATGACCGCTTTAATAACAGTTTCTTCAATCGGCGATCCCCAACCTCCATAGCGTTTACCTTCGAAATCTTTGACTGTTTTAATGTTAGCTTTCTCAAGCGAAGCAAAGGTAGAAGTATTGTGTTGAATAATTGCTCCGATTGAGACCAATGGAATTCCAACCGCTCTGGCCTGGATGACTGATTCCTGACTGCTGATGCCAAAATCAGCTTTTCCGGCCGCCACCACCTGAGTATTTTCTCCTTCAGCCGGTTGCAAAATTGCTACCTCTAAATTTTCCTTAGCAAAATAGCCTTTTTCTTTGGCCACATAAAGACCGGTATGATTGGTATTGGGAAACCAGTCCAAAAGTACAGTCACTTTTTGTTTTTGTGCACTGGATTTTGTTGATTTGTTTGTTTTTTTTCCAAAAACAATACTTAATAAAATTAAAACGATCCCCAAAAAAATTATTTTTTTTATCATAGTTTTTTTGTTAATTTATAATAGTGCCAGGGAATTGATAATCTGGCAATAATTTCCACTGCAAAAACGGCGACCATACTTAATATTGTAATTATTCCAATGGTCGTAAAAACACGATCGGTGAGATAGGATTTGGTCGACCTGATAAGAAGAATTCCTAAGCCCCGATCAGTCCCCATCCATTCGCTGACAACCGCCCCCAAAATAGAATAGGCGGCCGCAATCCGCAGTCCAGAAAAAAAAGCCGGAAGACTGGCTGGCCACTTTACCCATTTAAACATCTGCTTTTGATTCGCTCCCATTGAAGTTAAAAGACGTAATATGGCCGGATCAACACCCTGAAATCCGTCAAAAAGATTAATTGTGATCGGAAAAAAACAGACAAGACTAATGATAATAATTTTTGGCAATAATCCAAATCCAAACCAAAGGGTCAAAAGCGGAGCCAAAATAATAAAGGGAATTGTTTGGGAAAGAATCAGAAACGGGTAAATAATTTTTCGCATCGTCTTAAATCTTTCCATCAGTATGGCTATGAAAATACTGACAAAAACCGCCCCAATTAACCCGATTATTGCTTCAACAACCGTTGGTACGAGATGATAAAAAATTAATGACCGCGACTGCCAAAATGAATTAATAATTTGCGTCGGAGCCGGTAATATCCACTGCTCAATATGAAACAATGTGACCATTAATTGCCATAAAAACAGTGTAATTAAACTTGTCAGTATTGGTAAAAAATATAGATTCATATCAAACGATGTTTTTTAACTTTTTGTTCAATCGTTAAGACTCCTTTTGGATTATAGATAATTTTTACGTTAGTAAAAACATTTTTCGCTCCCGCTTTTATGCAGAGATATTGGGCTTTTTTAACTATTTGAAAAAGGGTTTCCAAATCCCCCTCCATCGTCGTTTCCATCGGCCCCACTTCATAACTAACACCCGATTGCTTGATCATTTTAATAACCTGATCTATGATTTTTATCATCTTCTTGTCAGTTTTTGCTTTGGGTAAGACCTGGAAAGAAATACTGGAATTATGCATATATTTTCCCTACGTCGGAATTATCCGGACAGGTTCCAAGGGTCTCCCTACTTAGTCGGGACTCTCAGCCGTAATTCGGCTCCCCTAAATTTTGCTTCATTATGACAAATAAAAAATATTATGTCAATAGTGTAATATATTGCTTATGAAACGGGCAATTGTTTTTGTTAACGGAAATTTGTCAGATTTTAGTCAGGCAAAAAATATTATTAAAAAAACGGATTGCCTGATCGCCTCCGACGGCGGGGTCAAACATATTTTAAAACTTGGACTAATTCCTAATATTGTTATTGGCGACTTTGATTCAACGCCTAAAAATATGAGATCCGCCCCTACATTGATAACATATCCAACGGAAAAAGACGCAACCGATTTTGAACTGGCGACTGATTATTGTCTTGAAAAAAAATTCCAAGAAATTATTATCTTTGGATTTTTAGGCGACCGGATTGATCATCTTCTTGCCAATATTTTTTTGTTAACAAAAATCCAGACTGAAAATAAATCAATAAAAATAAAAATTATTGAGGGAAAAAAAGAAATATTTATTTTAAATAAGGAAATTGTTATCAACGGACAGATTGGCGACGAAGTCTCTATTGTTCCCGTCAGTGAGAAATTGGAAAAAGTGGCAACTGACGGACTGTATTATCGATTAATCGACGATACGCTTTTGTTCGGATCAACGAGAGGAATAAGTAACGTAATGAATAAAAATACAGCAAAAATAACCGTTACAGACGGAGTGGCTTTAATAACTCACTTAAGGAAATAACACTTGAGAAACGATAAACAATACATAAATTAAAAGAAGAATTATCCCTTCTTTTTTTGAAATATCTTTTTTTGAACGAGAAAAAACATAAAATACACCCAGTCCCAACAGAGTCAATAACATAATCCTGAAAGAATAAACGCTGAGATTAACTCGTTTGCCGTTAAACAGAGTAAATAACCCAAAAAATAAGCTATTGGCCGCCGCTGATCCCAAGTAATCGCCTAAGGCGACTTCGTTTTTTCTATTAATTATTGACCTGACCGCTAAAGAAATTTCTGGTAAGTTGGTCCCAATTGAAAGCACGATTAAACTGATTAAAAATTGAGACACTTTAAATACGGACGAGAAATATACCGTTTGGGTGACGATATATTTACTGGCTAAAAATATAATTAGCGCTGAAAGTAACAGTTCAATTGTTTCTCCCAATAAATTTTTATCAAAGAATTTCTTTTTTGGGATTTTGATTCCCATTAAACCATCTTTTTTTTCAATAAAATAAAAAAGAATAAAGTAGATTAAGATCAAAAATACTCCCTCAGTCCGGGTCAATAAATTATCGGCAATTAGAAAAACCGGAGCGGCAACAACGAGAAGTGAAAAAATAAGATTGTTTTCGCTCAACTGATGGACTAGTTTTACTCCGCCGCCAAAGACTGCCAAAAGCGGAATGATAAAAATAAAAATAATCAATGAGGCTCCGAGAAGATTGCCAACAAAAATATCCGGGGTTTTGTTAATAATTGAATTGATCCCAACGCTAAACTCGGGAATCGAAGTCAGAATTCCCAGAACAAAAAAAGACATCGTGAAGGGAGATATTTTGAGCTTATGGGCTAAATTTTCAACCGATTTAATAATAATTCCGGAGCAGTACCAGATAATTAAGAACGAGGCCAAATAAAACAAAATTCTAATTATCATCATTAATTAAAATATAGCAGAAAAATTAACTTGAACGAAGACATCCTTTGAGAAAGTTAAGATCACTTTGGAGTTGATGTAAGAACGAATGCCTAGGATATTTTCCAGCAATGGTACTAATTCTTTCTTCAAAAACCGCTACCCTATCTGTAAAAGGTTTATGATCGTAAATCTCCCTATCTTGACCGTCTTTACCAGATTTAACATCATCGACTGTTTCCCTTAAATTAGCCATCTCATCAGCTATTTTTATTTGTTTTGCCATTTCTAATAATTCTAAAGGCATTTCATCGGAAGGTTCAAAATTTATTATTCGATCAAAATCCTTTCTTTTTTTTACCTTCCATAATGCTGATGATAGATCAGGACCTTTCGGTTCAGGAGTAAGAAAACTGACAATCGTAGTAATTTTCTTTGCCTCAGTTTCATCAATGCCACTTTGCGCTAACTGTTCGAGAAGATTTTCTTCTGTAAACGTTTGATGATTCTTTCTTTTTATTTCCAATACATCGTGTAATAAAGCACTACTGATAAAAATTCTTTTTTGAGAATCGTCCTTAAACCCAAGATCGCCAACTTGCTCGAAACATAAATAAGCCGTATAAAATAAATGTTTAAAATAGGAATCGCCTGTAACTTTTCTGGAAAAATCTTTATGTAAATCTATTACTAAATCTTTAATCTGTAAAAAGTTCTGTTCGTTTAAAAAATTACGTATATTAGAACCGCAGTTTTTTCTTAAAAACACTGCTGTTGATAATAAATTAAGGGGGTCAAAGCTATCTATCGGAATTGTCTTTTTTATAAGTGGTAAGATTCTTAAAGGCTCTAATGACATAATTAACTTGATATTATAATCTAAACTATCTTTTTATTCAAATTCGGCCATAAAAAAAGCCCACCCCTGTTAACTGGCGGATTAGGCAGGCTTTTGATTTTTTTTAATTACACCTGTGGTTGTCCCCCACCAAAATCAGTTCTTTCTCGCGGCGGTTTGGCCTCAGAGACGACTATCATCCTGCCTTTAA
>JBBTSP010000018.1:0-28830 GCA_038064655.1 Patescibacteria group bacterium
AGATAGCCAAGGTGGTCACGGCGGAGGTCTGAAAAACCCCAGATGTCAGTTCGATTCTGACTCTCGGCACTTATATAGCCAAAAAGAGAAGTAAAGCTAATATGACGCGATAAACTCCAAAATACGTCAGAGAATTTTTCTGCAAGAATTTGATAAACCATTTTATCGCCAGTAAAGCACTGAAAAACGAAGCAATCAATCCAATAGATAAAAATAGCAAATTATTACCGGAAAAAATTAATTGGGAATCTGTTTTAATAAAATCAAAAGTTGAGGCGGCAAAAAGGGTTGGAACAGCTAAAACAAATGAATATAGAGCCGACTCTTCCCGATTAAATCCTAATAACATCATTGTCAAAATTACAGCTCCCGCTCTTGAAATTCCAGGAACAACTGCTAAAGATTGCCCTACTCCAATTAGCAAAGCTTGAATAATTGTCATTTGAATAATTTTTTTTTCGGTTTTAACGATCTTCTTTTTTATTAAATATTCAAAAAATATGAAAGATAAACCAATTACAAAAAGACTTGCCGTAATTAAAGTAAAGCTTTCGAAAAAAATCCCCTTAATAACTTTATGGAGCAGGAAGCCCGCAATTGCCGTCGGAATAAAAGAGAAAAAAACATTCACCATTAAAGATTTATTTTTTAATATCACTTTCCAATAAATAAGAACAACTGCCAAAATTGCCCCCGACTGGATAAATACTTCAAAAAACTTTTGAAACTCGGTTTGAGGAATATTCAATAACTTAGAAGAAATAATTAAGTGAGCGGTTGAAGAAATCGGCAGAAACTCTGTAACCCCTTCAACTAATCCTAAAATAATAGCATTAAAAATATTCATAAGTCAAAATTGTTATCCCCTCGTAGGAGGGAATCCATTCTTAGTCTGGATTCCCGCCTTCGCGGGAATGACATAATATTCTTAGTATAATATACGAATGAAAGTTGCTATTGTCCATGATCAATTACTCGAATTCGGAGGCGCCGAGCGCGTCCTTGTTTCTTTGAAAAAAATCTTTCCCCAGGCTGATATTTATACAACTACTTTTGACTTAAATTCACTTGGCTCTCATAAAAAACTGATTAAAGATTGGAAAATTTACGTTTCCTGGTTTGGAAAGATTCCATTTCTTAATAAATTCTATTCCCCTTTTAGATTTCTAACGCCTTTGATCTGGGAAAGTTTTGATTTTTCAAAATATGACTTAGTGATTTCTTCATCCGGCTCCTGGATGTCAAAAGGAGTAAAAACAAGTAAACCGACTGTCCATATTTCTTATATTCATCACCCACCCCGTTATCTTTATGGATATGAAACGGCCATTGAATGGCAGAAATATTTTTTGGTAAAAATTTACGGACACATTGTCAATCACTTTTTGCGGATCTGGGACTTTGCCTCTTCCAAGCGCCCTGATTTTTTAATCGCCAACAGTGAAGAAACAAAAAAAAGAATTGAAAAATTCTACCGCCGCGATTCTACCGTCATCTATCCACCGGTTAATATCTCGTTTCGATCTACCCCCTACACCCTACCACCTACAACTTATTTCCTTACAGTTTCTCGTCTCGCCCGCGCAAAACATATTGATGTTCTAATAAAAGCCGCCAATAAGTCAAAATTCAATTTGAAAATCGTTGGTTCCGGCCGTGATGAAGAAAAATTAAAACAAATGGCTGGGCCAACGGTTGAGTTTTTGGGAAATTTGAGTGACGAACAATTGAAAAAAATTTATTTAAACGCTAAGGCTTTTTTATTTGCGTCCCGCGACGAAGAATTTGGAATTGCGATAGTTGAAGCCATGGGATATGGATTACCGGTCATTGTTTATAAATCAGGCGGAGTACCAGAATATGTCAAAGATGGAATTAACGGATTTTTATTTGACGAATTAAATTCGGACTCTTTAATTAAACAAATTAACGAATTAACAAATTTAACAAATCAAGAATATTTGGCAATGAGAAAAGAAGCAAGAAAGACGGCAGAAAGATTTAGTGAGGAAAAATTTAAGCAAAGAATTTTAAGTTTAATAAAGACAGTCTTTAAAAAGACTGTCTCTAAATAACATGCCCGAACTTCCAGAAGTTGAGACCATTAAACAAAAACTGAAACCCAATATTATTGGAAAAATCATTTCTGAAGTTAAAATTTTGTCTCCCAAAAATTTTGTTGGAAAAAAAGAAGATGTTATTGGAAAGAAAATTATTTCCGTTGATCGCTATGGGAAGGTTTTGGTAATGAAATTGATTAGGGTCGGTCAAGACCGACCCCTACATGAAAAATTTCTCAACTTCCATTTTAAATTATCCGGCCAAATTCTTTTTGCCAAAGATGTTAATCATGCTGTTTTCAAAAATATTATTCCATTTACTGGCGGAAACAAAATGCCTGCTAACACAACAAGAGTTATTATTAAATTTACCGACGGTTCAGGATTATTTTTCAACGACCTTCGCAAATTCGGCTGGATAAAGATTAGTGACCAACCATTAAAACCAAAAGGTATCGATGTTTTGGATAAAAAATTTACTTTAAAATTTCTTACCGATTTAACCGATTCAACTGAAAGACCGATTAAACCAGTTTTGATTGATCAAGATTTAATAACCGGTATTGGAAATATTTATGCTAACGATTCTTTGTTTTTAGCTAAAATTCATCCGCAAAGATTATCTAATTCTTTGACAAAAAAAGAAACATCCCTCCTTTATAAAACTATTAAACAAACTATTAGCCAAGGAATTAAAGACTGCGGTTCCTCCGGCGCCGACGAAGCCTTTATTTTACCTGACGGATCAAGAGGTAATCATCAAAAGAATTTTTTAGTTTATCAACGAGAGGGAAAACCCTGTTTGGTTTGTAAAACAATTATAAAACGAGTCAAACACAACGGCCGTAGCTCTTTTTTTTGCCAAAACTGTCAAAAATAGCCTCATCCAACCTACGAGGTTGTACAGCTTTATTCATAACGGATGGCCTCAACAGGCTCGAGAGCAGCAGCTTTCCGGGCCGGGAAAACACCAAAAGTAATTCCAATCGCAGAGGAGATACCAAGGGCAAGTAAAATTGATCCTAAATCGATATAGGCAGGAAAAAGACTCTGAACTGCCAAAACTGCTAAATAAGCCAAACTTAAACCTAATATTCCTCCTATTGATGAAAGAAGAACGGCCTCGGCTAAAAATTGATAGAGAATATCTGACTTTCTGGCTCCGATTGCCCGTCTTATTCCGATTTCTTTAATACGGTCTGATACCGTCACATACATAATATTCATAATTCCAATCCCCCCCACGACCAGTGAGATAGCAGCAATAGCAACAAGAATTAAATTTAAAACCGAAAAAATAGATGTAATTGCAGACATTAGCTCGGTCGGTTCAACAATACTGAACTCATCTTCTTTATATCTTTTTAAGAATATACGTTTTATGTCCTCTTTCACTTGAGAAACATAACTTTCATTCTCTATCTTGACGGTTAACCGGAAAAATTTCTTATCCGGATTAAAGATAAAACCTGTTGTATATGGTCCATATAAATATTTATCATAGTCAAATCCCCCCATTCCTCCGCCTCCTTTGGATTTAGTAACTCCTATAATCGTAAATTTTACATCATCAATGGTCACTTTTTTCCCAATTGCCTCTTCAATATTTCCAAAATAATCCATAGCAATCTTTGATCCAACCACAATTACTTTAGCTTTTTTTGTCACATCGGCTTTTTCAAAAAACCTACCCTCCTCAACCTCAAAACCCATAATTTCTTTTATCACTTCTGAAGAAAACATCACATCGGCAAAATCTTCCTTTAATAATCCTTTGATTTTGGTTGACTTAAAAGCGATAGGAGCAACACCGGTGACATTGTTTATTTTTTTTAAGTTTTCCAGGTCGCGGGCGTCAAACCGGCGGGTAAATGATGAAACTGACCCGGTGAACCCGCCCGATTGAAGAATTCGTCCCGGAACAAGAAAAAGAGAATTTTTACCTAATGACTCAAACTGATCGGAAATATATTTTTTTAATCCTAATCCTAAAGCAATCAAAACGACAACGGCAAAAATACCAATTAAAATACCCAGACTTGTTAAAAAAGTTCGAAGCTTATTTCTCGAAAAATCATCAATTGCTGATTTAAAAATAAAAATTAAATTTTTCATACGATTTTTCCATCTCTAATCTTAATTACTCTTTTCGCATAACTGGCAATATCAGTCTCATGAGTCACAAGAACCACTGTCATTTTTTCAGTACTGTTTAATTTCGCCAGTAAAGTCATAGTCTCATGTCCTGTTTTACTGTCAAGATTTCCTGTCGGTTCATCAGCTAAGATTAATCTTGGTTTCATCATCAAAGCTCGGGCAATCGCCACTCGTTGTTGCTCTCCTCCTGATAATTTATTAGGATAAGAATTTATTTTGCTTTCTAAACCAAAATTTCTCAAAATAGACATTGCTCTTTCTTTTGGATCAAAAGGTAATTTTTTTCTTGAATAAATTGTTGGGAGCATAATATTCTCAACTACTGTTAACTTATTAATCAAATTAAACTGTTGAAAAACAAACCCAACGAATTCATTACGAAGACGGGATAATTCATCATCGCTTATACGAGAGATTTCTTTATTGTCAACGTAGACTTTACCCGTGGTTGGTTTATCTAGAAGTCCGATGATATGCATCAAGGTCGATTTTCCCGAACCAGAAGGACCCATTATCGACACAAATTCTTTTTCTTTTATTTCAAGGCTTGCCTTCTTTAAAGCGTAGAACGTGTATTCTTTGTTAATAACATATTCTTTTGTTACATCAACCAATTTAATCATAGATAATGTCTCCTACCTCTACCCCATTTTTAACCTCTACTTTGCTGTCAAATTCTTCTCCGCGTTTAACATAGATTTTTTCCTTCTTGCCTTTTCTTTCTCTTACTACATAGTTACCTTTATTGTCTTTTTTGATAAATTTCAATGGTACTGATAATACATTTGGTTTCTCTCTCGTAATAAAACTGACATCACCAGTCATAGCCAGTTTTAGAGGTAATTTTTGGGCTGCCTCATCGAGACTTAATTTAATTTCATAGACTGTTCCGGTTTCTCCTATCTTTGGTATAAATGAAATATAACTGATGTTACCGGAAAAAGTTTCATCAGGGTAGGAATCAAAAACTACTTCTCCTGTCATTCCTTTTTCCAAAAATACCACATCCAACTGCTCGGCTGTCACTGATAAATAAATCGTTTCTGGATTAACTATTTCAAATTCAGCTCCGGATGGAGTAATGTTGACTCCGGCAAAAGGAGTATCCACCCGAGTGACAATTCCTTCAATTGGTGTCCAGAGATTGGCATATTCAACAGTTAAACTTTGCAGTTCAACATCCAAAACCGCATTATTTAAATCATATTGACTGTCTTGTAAAGTGCGCTCGGCACTTTTTCTTATTGATTCGGAAAGATCATACTGTTTATTCCAGTAATCGTCTTTTGTTTGGTCAAAAGTTAACCTCTGACTGGTAAAAGTATTAAGATGTTTTCGTAATCGATTTTTCAAATCGCGCTGATCAAGAGAAGCAATCACTTGATATTTTTTTACATAGTCACCTTCTTTGACTCCCACCCAAGCCAGTCTTCCCGAAGTTTGGAATTTTAAAGTGACTTTTTCTTCTGCGTCGATTTCCCCTGACAAGGAGAGAGTTTCTTTCAAGATCTCCTTTTTAATCTTGTAGGTTTCTGGTTTTTTTTCTTTGTTCACCGGAGTTGATTGATTAAGAATAAAAATTATCGCCAAAACTATAATCACGCCCAAAACTATATACCATTTTTTTTTAAAAAAATTAATCATAGGAAATTTTATCACAAAAACGCCGACCAGTCACTGATCGGCATTACGTTATAAAGTAGGAAATTCCAGGCAAATAAAAATACCGCCGGAAGTATGATTGTACCAATAATTAAAAATTTTTTTGATGTGAAAAATTTCTCAAAAGCAATCAAGGCTAACGGCCATAATGCTAAAGAATAACGACTGATATCACGATGCTGAATAAACAAAGTAGCTGTAAAAAATACTAAACCAAAATAAAAAAAACTTCTGTATTTAATATTTTTTATGTTAATAACTGCCAAACCGTAAAGAAAAAAATAAAATATCACATCTTCCAACCAAGCCGTGCCAATCCAAGGTTTTTGAAAATTAAAAACCGAATAAGGAAAACCCAGATGAATGTTGTCACCGGAATGAAAATAAGCAAAAAAATCTTTATACTGCATCGCATAAATACTAAATACAACAAACAGGCCAAAAGGAATCAGAAACAAATAAAGCCATTTAAAATTGAATATTTTAGATTGGATCCCCGTCTTCACGGGGATGACATAAGACTCAATTAAGACAAATATATATGCAGGAAATAAAAGTATTCCCGGGGTCTTAGTCATTGTTGCTAATCCCCCAAACAAACCTGCCAACCAAAATTTTTCTTTTTCAAAAAAGAAAAGTGATAATAAAATCAATAGCATAAACAAACTTTCCGGAGCACCCACTGATCTCACTACCAAAAACCGAGGAAGAAACAAAAAAACCGACGCTAACATTAACGGATTTTTTGTCAGTTTAAATTTCTTGAGTAAATAATAAAAAAATAATACCAATCCAATAGTTGATAATAAATTTACTAAAACCATTGATTTAAGATATCTTAAATCTCCAATTGGTCTAATTAGACTCATGAGTCTAATTAGCGCAGGATACAACGGCAAATGCGCAGCAAAATATTTATTCGATACTCCATTTTCAACATGAAGATCATTAATCATTTTTGGATTATAAAAAGTTTTTGCCGGAATCACATATAAAGGCCCATCATATTGTTTATATATGGTAAGAAAACCGACGGCCCTCCAAAGAACAAAAGTAGAAATTAGAACAATAAATGTTAGAATTAAAAAAGGATATATGCGCCGCATACTTAACATTCTAACAAAAAATCTGATTTTAGTCACTGTTCTTCTCATGGGAATTTTCTTGCGTTTTTACAAATTGACCGGTTTCGCCACCTTTTTGGGTGATCAGGGACGTGATGCAATCATCGTTAAAAGAATTTTGACCTTAGAACATCTTCCGGCAATCGGCGCTCCTACTTCGGTCGGCCAGGTTTATCTTGGTCCTTTTTATTATTATTTTATTGCACCTTGGCTACTTCTATCTAATCTTAATCCAATCGGTCTGGCCGTCGGCGTTGCTTTTTTTTCTTCTTTATATCTTTTAATTAACTATTTAATTGTTAAAGAATTGTTCAACAATAAAACTGCCTTAATTTCCACAATTTTACTGAGTTTTTCTTCGGTTTTAATTGATTTTTCCCGCTTTTCCTGGAACCCAAATCTTCTTCCCTTGTTTACTTTACTGACAATTTATTTTGTTATAAAAAGTCTTAAAACAAGCAAGTGGTATTTCTTTGCTTTATCCGGCGCCTTTCTCTCTTTCTCGATTCAACTTCATTATTTATCTCTATTTCTTATTCCTCCAATTGTAATTCTATATCTGTTGTCATTGCGAGCGTTAGCGAAGCAATTTCTTAGACAATCAATTTTTAACTTTTCACTTTTAACTTTTAACTTTTTTCTCTTCTCCTCCCCACTTATAATCTTCGATCTTCGTCATCAATTTATAAATACCAAAAATTTTATTGCCCTTTTTCAATCATCAGGAACAAACCTATTAATGAAAGTGAATAGTCTTTTTGATTCTTTTTATTTTTTAAATTTATATTCTTTAAATGTTGTTTTAAATAAATTTTTTGTTTATCTTCTATTTTTATTCCTCGTTATCATTTTTGTTTCCTTAATAAAACAAGTGTCAAACATAAGAATTCTTCTTTTTATTTTTTTGTTGACTATCCTGGGAATGGCATTATACAGCGGCCCTAAATATCCCCACTATTTTGGCGTTCTGTATCCCCTTTACTATATTATTATTAGTTATTTTCTTACCATTCCTAAAAAGTTTTTTTGGAAAAAACTTTTTATTATTTTTTTTATTTCAGGATTTATATTTTTGAACTTTCAAAAATACCCCTACTTCCGTAATCCCTCTAATAATCAAATTGGTTTGGCAAAAAACATTGCTCAGAAAATTTCTGATAATATTAAGAGGGAAAAATTTACGGTGACCGCCTTGCCGGAAAAATACTCCGACTCCACCTATCGTTATTTTTTGGAAATCTGGGGAAAAAGAGCCACTGAAAAAGATTCTTTGGATAGAGCCGACGAACTTTTTGTTGTTTGTGAAAAAAAATGTGATTTAATAATCGGTAATCCTCAGTGGGACATTGCCTATTTTGCGCCGAATAAAATTGTTGGTGAGTGGAAGGTGGGGGATGTTAAAATTTATAAATTAATAAGATGAAAATTTCCCTAATTATTCCCTGTTATAACGAAGAGGTCAATATTCAAAAAGGTGTCTTAGACAAGATCGGTAACTATGTTGCCAAAGATGATAGATTTCTTGAAGTTATCATCGTTGATGACGGTTCAGACGATTCTTCAAAAACCGTTATTAAAAATAAGTATTTAAAAATTTATCCAAAATTTAAATTACTGGAAAATTCTCATCAAGGCAAAGCTTTTGCCGTTTTAACCGGTATTAAACAAGCTAAAGGAGATTTTGTCATGTTTACCGATATTGACTTGGCAACGCCAATTGATGAAGCCGAAAGATTAATAAGCGAAATAAAAAAAGGGTATCAAATTATTATTGGATCACGTTCATCTGATAGATCTGGCGCACCGATGTTGCGAAAAATAATGGCTTTTGGTGTAATTATCATCAGAAATATGATTATAGGATTACCCGGAATTAAAGATACTCAATGTGGATTCAAACTTTTTGAAAGAAAATCCGCTTTAAAAATTATTGATAAACTTCAGGTTTTTCATGATAAAAGGATTGCTAAAGGTTCATCTGTTTCTGCCGGTTTTGATATAGAATTCTTGTTTTTAGGCCAAAAATCGGGTTACAAAATTATTGAAGTTCCAGTTGTCTGGAGACATGTTGAGACGAAAAATGTGAACTTTATCAGGGATTCTTTAGAAACATTAACTGATATCGTTAAAATAAAATTGCTTGATTTGCAGGGAAAGTATAAATAATTATTCAACTTCTTTAATTGCTTCCCTATATTTACAGTAATCACAATCTTTTCCCGATTCAGGAAGTTTTTCATTCAAACATTTGTGAATATCAATAATCGTTTTCTCGATCCAAGAATCATCTCCAACATAGGGAAGTATCTTTACATCAAATTCGAGCTTTCCGTCAAAAGCTTCCGCATCAGAGTCACCATTACAGTAAACAAAATAACCTGTTGAGGAAACTTTATAACTGTTTTTCCGGAAAAGCCACTGGTAGATTTCCATCTGCCTTTTGTACCCGATCTGCCAATCGGCGTCGAGTGATACTTCTCCGACTTTAGAAGTTGCCTTATAGTCAACAATAATTAATTCTCCGGTCGGATTAACCCAGATATCATCAATGCCCCCGGTAATATTCAGGTTAGTTTCTTTATGAAGATATTCAATGCCTCCACGAAGTGCGTCCCGCCATTTATCCATATTTTTATTTTTATAGGGAATGGCATCAATTCTATAGGTTTTCATTAAAGGATGCGGAGTTCCGTCGGCACGATGAACATCAAATTCTTTTTTCAGCAATTTGTCAACGGCTGAATTTAAGGAAAATGGATAGCCAGGCGGCTGGGCAACACCAAGACGGCGGTCAAAATAAAAACATCTAGGACAATTTAGAAATAAATCTATCTTTGAACGGCTTATGCGGAAAGGAAACAGTGAGCCAGGTGTATAAAGATAATTCTTTCTTTTCGGATTATAATATTGGGACATAGGATTATTATAGTTGATATAATTTACTTTAGTTATGAAAAAAGCTTTTCCAATTATTATTTTGACAATTATTTCAGCTTTTCTGATATTTTATCGTTTTCCCGATATCCCAAAATATTTGGCTTTCGATGAAATTGAATTTACCAAACTTGCATTATCTTTACAAAACAAGCCTTATACCCCTTACTCAAGCTTAGCTACCGGTCATTCCACTTTATATTTTTATATTTTACTTGCTTCATTAAAAACGTTTGGAATTAATCCATTTGCTCTCCGTTTCCCCGCGGCAATTTTTGGAATTTTAAGTGTCGTGTTTTTTTATTTGATAATGAGAAAGGTTTTCCAACAGTTGAACAATGTAACAATGAAACAATTATTTCCATTTCTTCTATCAATAATTTTTCTGACGTCAAGATGGTTTTTAAACTTTGCTCGTTTTTCTTTTGAAGCCACTTTTCTTTTATTTCTTGAGTTAATATCAATATATTTTTTAATCAAATTTAACGAAAATCAAAAAAAGAAGACATCTTTTTTGAGACAATCGCCAGGGGCCCCCGTGGGGGTGTGGCGGTCGAAAAAAACGGTGTCGAGTTTTTTGTACTTGTTAATTTCCAGCATATTCGCTAGCTTGGCCTTTCTCTCCTATATCCCCGGCCGGATTTTTTTTATCTTGCCAATTGGATTTATTATATTGAAAAAATATAGACAAGGCATTGCCTTGTCTCTATTGCTATTTCTAATCCCCTTCATAATAATAATCACCCCTCTTAGTTCATATCTCTTTTCAAATAAAGACTCCCGTATCGATAAACTATTTTTCTGGAAAAATCATGAGATGACGGTTAACGAAAAAATAATTGGTACCGTAAACAATGCCAAAACGATCAGCCTGATGTTTTTCACTAATGGTGATATGAACGGAAAGCATAATTATCCCGGCAAACCCGCCCTAAATCCTGTTTTAGGTACTTTGTTTATTATTGGATTTATTTATTCGTTAAAGAATTATAAGAATTTGTATAACAAATTATTTCTACTTTATTTCTTAATTTCCCTATTTCCTTCCCTTGCAATTTATCCCTGGGAAAACCCCAACATGCTTCGGACATTTACTGTCATTCCCGCCGTGGTTTATTTTATTGGAAATGCTATTTACCATCTTAGCTCGATCGTACAAAGATGGTCATTAAATAAAAAAATATATCGATACTTAATACTTAATACTTTATACTTAATACTGATTTTTTCCTCTTTCTATGAACTGCGCACTTACTTCAGATATCAGGCGCCGGTTTTTGAACATTCGTTTGAAATAAGATATCCTTTGGAAAAAGCTATTAAAATGAAAAATGTTTATGAAAAAAATCAATAATTGGTTCATAATTATTTTTTTTATTTTTTTGTTTATTTTAATTAGGTCTGTTAATTTTACCCAACATCTAAATTTTTCTTCCGATCAAGCCAGTTCTTCTTTACGGATACTTGAAATCTGGAAAAATAAAGAGATTACATTAATCGGTCCGTCTATTTCTTTTCATTTTATTGGCCGGGATCTTTATTTTGGATCAATCACCTATTATTTCCAGCTCATCTTTCTTCTCTTGACCCGATTTGATCCGATAGCCGGTTCTTATCTTTTTATGATCTTCGCCGCTTTGATGATCATCCCGTTATATTATGGAGCTCTCATTTTGACAAGTTACTACGGAGCTCTTTTTACAATTGCTATTTACACTTTAACCCCAATTTATATTGACTATACCCGTTTTTTTTGGAATCCCAATTATCAACTGGCTCTCACACCAACTCTGATCTTACTCTTTAGTCTTTTCCATAAATTTAAAAAAACTTACCTACTCTTTTTAACTGGTTTTTTAGCCGGACTTCTTTTGTTATTTCATTATCAATATTTTGTTATAGTTGCCTGTTTAACCGTTTATTTTCTATTTGTAAAAAAAGTCGGTTTCAAGAAAATTCTAATTTTTATATTCGGAACAATTGCCGGTCTATCCCCAATGATTATCTTCGAGTTAAGAAATAATTTTTATAATTTACAAACCTTATTCTTATACATAAAAAATTATCGTGAAGTTTTTTTCAATAAAAATGGTTCATTAGCGGTCAATCCCCACTACTTTTTAAGCATCGGATTATTTTTGTTATTGATAATCGACGGCTATCTGGCAAAGTATTTTAAAGGAAAAGTTATTTTAATAATGACTATTATTTTGATTATTTTTGGTTTTACTCTGTATGGAAAAATTCCATCTCACGGTTTTGGAATGAATAATAACTGGAACTATCCGATGGAACTAAAAACTTACCAGATAATCAAAAATGAAAAATTAGAAAATGTTAATATCGTTCATTTAGGTTATGACACCAATGCCACCGTTCAGAAATTTCTTCTCACAAAAGATAATTACCAAGGACTTGCGAAAGATTATTATAATAATCGCTATCTGTTCGTTATTAATGAAGGAGATGATTATATGAGTAATCCCGCTTATGAAGTTAATACCTTTATTCCCTCAAAGATTGTCAAAAAATGGACAATTAATAAAATTTACCAGCTTTATTTGCTGGAAAGAATTAATGAAAAAAATAATTAAAATTATTCTTTGGCTATTTCTTTTTTCTTTGTTCTTAAGAACCTTCCGCCTTCCTTATTACATTTCCTATCATCAAGATCAAATCCGCGATCTTTATTATATTAAAGAGTATTTTGAGCAGGGAAAATTGATTCTTTTAGGACCAAAGGCATCCGTAGGTAATTTTTTTCTGCCTCCTTTCTGGTACTACTTGATGAGTTTTGCCTATTTATTTTCTAAGTCGCCCTTAGCCCCGGCTTTTTTAACTGCAGTCCTTTCTTCTGTCACTGCCGTTGTTATTTTTCTTTTCGTAAAAAAATTTTTTTCCATTCAGCTTGCTTTTATTACCGCTGTTTTATACGCGGTCTCACCTTTATCAATTGAATATTCCCGTTTTGCCTGGAATCCAAATCCTATTCCTTTATTCGTTATGCTGACTTTTTACTACCTGTATGGGTTCTTGTATGACCTGCCTGCCGGCAGGCAGGAAAAAAAGAAAATATATTTTATACTTGGAACAATTACTGCCAACCTTGCCTTTCAGCTCCATTATCAAGGCTTGGTAATCTTTATTTTTTATTTCCTTGTAATTTTGTTTTCTAAAAAATTTACTTTAAAACGTTTTTTTCATTACTTTATCATTAACGTTCTGCTTGTTTCCCCTTTTATTATTTATGAACTGCAAAACGGCTTCAAAAATATACTCGGCATTATTAATTTCTTGATAAAGTCTCAGGCGGTTACCAAACTTAAGTTTTTTGGTATTCCTTTCTTTATTAAATTCATTATCAAAGACTTTTCTTTGTTTCTTGCAAGAACAATGTTTTTCAAAAATCAATTATTAGGTTATCTATGTCTTTTTATTTTATTTCTCTCTTTATTTTGGTTCCTCTTTAGACTTTACAAACTTTATAAACTTGATAAACTTTACAAACTTCTTAATCTGTTTTTAATCTTTTCTTTTATTATGCTTTTCTTTTATAAAAATTCACTTATTGATTTTTATCTGTTATTTTTAATTCCTATTGTAATCATTTATTTTGTTCTTATTTTTAAAAAAACTGTCGGAGAAAAAATTGCCATAATAATATTTTTTCTTTTAATATTGATAAACCTTTTCAAATCGCCTGCTTTCGGTGCGTATGACAGAACCTTCCTTTGGATCAGGGAGTCAATTAAAAAAATCACCAATCAAAAACAATACTGTATAAATTACAGCATCTTTCCCCAAAATTTTATTGAAAGTAAATACCGTTATATGATAACTCTTGCTGAAAATAAACCTGTTTACGATAATTGTGACTTGGCGATGTATTACCGGTGTGACCCGAAAGTAAAAAAAGGCTATTACCTTTGTGAAACCGCCATTTGCCCCAGGGCGCCAATTGATTTATCATGGGGGAAAATAATCGACATGAATCCATTCGGTTCTGATGTTAAAATATATGAGTTTGAATATTAACTATGTTTGACTTATTTAAAATATTTTCTTTTCTTAAAAAAACTTTTTCCCGGAAAGATGTTTTAATCATTATTTTGCTAATTAGCTTATTTTTTCTAACTCGTCTAGTTAATCTCGACAAGTTTCCGATCTTTTCAGATGAGGGAATTTATATCCGTTGGGCTAAAGTTGCTTGGCATGATTCCTCATGGAGGTTTATCTCGTTAACTGACGGTAAACAACCGCTACAGACCTGGGGGACAATTCCTTTTTTGAAGCTTTTTCCTGATAATTCTTTATTGGCTGGCCGATTATTTTCAACAACTACCGGTCTCGCTGCTTTGACCGGAACTTTTTTAATTCTATTTTTTCTATTCGGAAAAACCGGCGCATTTATTGGTAGTTTTCTTTACATAATTACTCCGTTCTTTCTTTTCTTTGATCGTATCTCTTTGGTCGATTCGGGAGTCAACGCTGGTTTTATCTGGATTCTATTTTTAACTATCGTTTTAGCCAAAAAGCGAAAGCTGGAAACAGCCCTGCTACTTGGATTCATTGGAGGCTTTTTTCTTTTGGCTAAGTCTTCCGTTCGAATTTTCCTGATGTTGGGTGTTTTTGCTCCTTTACTTTTCTTGGGAAAAAATTGGAAAAAATTATTTAGAGAAAGCTTAAATTACTATCTTCTTTTTGGATTATCGGTAGGTATTGCTATTGTAATCTACAATGTCCAACGTCTCTCGCCTTTTTTCCAGTTCGTTGATAAAAAAAATCTTTCTTTTGTTCTCAGTTTTGATGAATTTTTAAGAGATCCGTTTCAATTATTTTTAAATAATATTGTCTTTACTCCGCTATATATTTTTTGGGAATCGGGATTTGTTGTGCCTCTTTTGGCCATCCTTGGAATCATCGCTCTTGCAAAAAAAGATAAAAGACTCACAGGTTATCTGTTTATCTGGTTCATTTTACCTTTTATTGCCATTGTCTTTTTTACCAAGGTCTTATTCCCCCGTTATCTGATTTTCTTAACTTCTTTATTATTGATTTTAGCTACTTATCTGCTGGTAAACATTTCCAAAAAGGCCCGAGTGCTCTTATTAATATTGGTAATTTTGGCGGTCGCTTACTTTGACTATACGATTATTTTTGATTATAAAAACATCCCCTTTCCCCAGGTTGACCGCGGACAATACATTGAAGGTTGGCCGGCCGGTTGGGGGGTTAAAGAGTTTATGGACTTCGCCCGAGTTCAATCCCAAATAAAACCGGTTGTCATTATCGCCGAGGGCAACTTTGGAATGGCCGGCGATGTCCTTGACGTTTTTCTTAAACGTGATGACAAAATCACCATCAAAGCCTACTGGCCACTCGGTGATGAGCAATTACGGGAAAATTTACCTCTTTTAAAAGACAATAATGTTTTTGTATTTTTTTCCCATCAGGAAGAAGTTCCAAAAAATTGGTCAATTATGCTCGAGCCTTTTCAGGTAATTACCAAGCCGAAAAATAAATCTACTTTCCGTATTTTTGAATTAGTGGGCAAAAAATAAATTCTTTAAGCCTTCGAAGTGTTGTGAGAAAAAAGTTTAGTCTGCCATAACATTCCACCAACTATAAAGAAAAAACCAATATATTGTTGAACGCTAATTACTTCTCTAAGAAAAAAGGCAGATCCAAATAAAGAAACCAATGCTGTCAGTGGAAGAAAAGACGATGCAATCGAAACTGGTATCTTTTTTATGGACGTATACCAGCATAAAGCCACAATTGCTGTAAATATACCCAAATAGAAGCCAACTGTTAAGTTGTTTGGACTAAATAAACTAATCGTGGACTTATTTGTAAGAAAAGAAAAAAATATAAGCATTAATCCTCCATAAAATTGTCTTCCAGCCAAGATGATGTAAACCTCTGTCCCTTTGTCTAAAAGTTTTTTTCCTATTGCATGGGAAATTTGAAACATAAGTGGGGATAGTAAAATAAAAATATCGCCTACATTCAGATTTACTCCCGATCCCCCTATATACAATCGTCATCGCTCCAATAACCATTAACAAAGTCGCTCCAATTTGTCCATTTCTAACTATTTCTCCTAAAAAAATTGTTCCCAAAATAAGTGAGTAAATTGGTTCCGTTTGAAGAAGTAGTCCTGTATTGACACCTGACGTCAGTTTTGTTCCAATGAATAATAAAGCCTGACCGATGGCAGTAAAAAAAGCAACGGGAAGTAAGGTTTTTAATATTTTTACGGAAAAAAGCTTATTGAATTCTTTTTTAACAAAAAGTTGTATGATAAAAGGAATTGAAGCTATGAATACCGAGAGACTAACTAAAAAAAGAGGATCTATTGAAAGGACAAACTTATGAGTAATTATCGGAAACATTCCCCACAAAATCACTCCAAAAAGAAGAACAAAATAGGTTGAGTTATTTTTTTTCATTCATCAATTATACAAATTTAAATTGCTTAATTGCTATAATTACGATTAATATGTTTTTCTTTTTACTTTTTGCCTTTACAACCTTTCTTTTCAGAAATGCTTTTACTACTTATTTTTTTAATGACGATTTCTTTTTTTTGAAAATTAGCCGTATCAGTTCCTTTGACCAATTTATCAATTTTTTCTCCCCTATCAGACAGGCCTCTTATAAACCCATTTCTCAAGAAACTTTTTACTTCCTAACTCATCTTCTGAAAGAAAATATTTTTTTGGCCCACCTTTTAGTTTTTTTTATTTATTTTATAGGTCTATATTATCTATACAAGATCATTTTTTTATTAACAAAGAACAAACCGCTATCTTTTTTAACAACTTTTTTTTATGGTATCAATTTTACTCACGTTTTTCAGCTCTATTATCTAGCTACTTTCCAAGACATTATCATATTCACTTTTCTTTGTTTAGCTTTTTATAATTTTCTTAAAAATAAAAGAATATTATCGATAGCCTTTTTTATTCTCGCTCTTTTATCAAAAGAAACAGCGATTCTATTTGTTCCGTTTTTGATTTTGTTTAAATTATTCTTTGATAAAAAAATCAGCTGGAAAAGCTTGTTGCCATATTTAATCTTGGGAATAACATTTTCCTTAATTTACCAATACAGTCTGAAATATGTCATTGCTCTGGATAATTACAAAATCAATTTTAACCCAAGATTGGTCGTCAATAATCTAATGTGGTATTTTTTATGGAGCTTAGGCTTACCTAATTTTATGCCTGATTATATGGTTAGCATATTCAAGCCCCCTATTCGTGAATTCGACAAGCTATTAACCAATTTCCCTAGTATTAAGATTTTTCTTTACTCACTTCTTAGTTATTTCGGGATTTTATTAGTAACTATTTTTGTTTATTTAAGAGAAAATAAAAGTCGTCTAAAAGAATTTTTTTTAATGACAGCATTTTTGTTTTCTGGGTTTTTAGTTTTTATTGGTCCGATCGCTTTCTTCCAGCACAAGTGGATGGTAAGGTTAGCTTTACCCCTGATATTTGTTTCTTTCATTCAGGCTTATGGAATTAAATTACTGATAGAAAAGAAGGGATTAAAAAAAATTGCGGGTGGTTTTCTAATTGGATTATATATTCTTATAAGTATTTTGGGCGTCTCCATCCACGAGTCATCGAGTACATTTCAGCTTGAATCGAACATAACTAAAAACACTCTTAAATATTTTTCTAATAACAAAGTTAAAATTTTAAAACATAAATATATCTACTTTAAAGATTCTAATAAAAAAGATTTTAACCCTTGGGGTGGATCAGAAAAATTAAAAGTGACACTGAGCGACCAAAACTTTATTGACCATTTTTTCCCCGGATCAAATATAAAAGCTGTCTACGGATTTGAAGATAAAAAAATTCCTAATAATTCCTTCGTAATAAATTCATTTGATATTCTTTTGCTATAATTAATTTGATGAAAAAGATAATCTTTACCGTCATCTTGCTGTTAATTATTTTCTTCCTTGGCCGTAATCTCAATCCTTTTTCTTCAACAATGTTTACTTTTCACGACTCCACCCAACCTGTCCGCATTCAACAGTTTGTCTCGGAATTAAAAAAATTTTATATCCCTCCCCGTGTAGCTCCGGATTTTAACTTCGGACTGGGGTTTCCCGTTTTTAACTTTTATGCGCCTTCTTCATACTGGCTGACAGGAATAATAAATTTTCTTGGGATAGACATCGTTTCCACAATAAAAATATTTTCTCTCATTACTCTTTTGATTGGTTTTTCCGGTAGCTTCTTATTCCTAAAAAACTTTTTTGATTTTTATCCGGCCTTGTTAGGAGGAATTCTTTATATCACCTCTCTTTATTTTCCTTTGGATATTTTCGTCCGCGGCAACCTGGCCGAACTTTGGTTTCTATCTCTTCTTCCTTTATCATTTCATTTTCTCTATAAAAACAGTTTAAAAAATAACCAGAAAACATTTTTTATTACAACAATAGTTTTATTATTTACTTTAACAAGTCATAATATTTTTTCTCTCATATTTATTCCCGTCGCCATTACTTTTCTTCTTCTTTTGAAAAATAAAAAAATCAATTTGCTTTCCTTTCTTTTCGCCTTTTTTCTTTCCGCTTACTTTTGGTTACCGGCCATTGCCGAAATGAGTTTTACCTGGGCAAGGGAAGTAGCTATTCTGACAAATTTTCGAAATCATTTTTTATGCATTAATCAACTCTGGGATTTCCCCTGGGGATATGGAGGATCAACCAAGGGCTGTATCAATGACGGAATGTCCTTGAAGATTGGAAAAGCACAAATAATATTTTTTGCTTTCGGAATAGCTTTGTTTTTGTATAAAACCTTAGTCAAAAAAAATAAAGCAAACAAAATCTCATTATTCTTTATTATTTATTCTTTATTATTTCTTTTCCTTACCCTTTATCAATCTCAGCCTATCTGGGAATTATTCTCTCCAATCGTGTCAATTATTCAATTCCCCTGGCGTTTTATTGGTCTCTCATTACTTGGTATTAGTTTTTTTGCCGGTTATTTTTTTCAAAATCTAAAAATTCCGGGAAAATCTCCAGTGATTTTTCTGTTGGTATTGACTGTCATTATTATTAATGGTAAATATTTCAAAGGACAGGATATGGATAAAATTAATTTTGAAAAAAAATATCTTTCCCAAGAATACATCGAAAAAAAAGCCGCCTACGCGATTCCCGAGTATCTGCCAAAAACCATTGACTATAATTACTGGAAGAGTTTGGAAAAGAAAAAAGGAATTCCCTTAGAATTTATAGCCAAATCATCGATTGAGCCGTTTGATAAGAACAAACAAACTTTGATAGAAAAAGTAGCTAATACAATTTCGATAGTATTTCTATTTTTACTAATATTTATTAGTTTTCAAAAAAACAAAATTTTTGAAAAGTGTATGTTTGAGCGCCCCTCAAATAAAGTTAAAGGAAGAAATAATATATAAAAAAACTGTAAACCTAATAATTGTCTTTGAGGTAAGCGAGTTCACTTTGATAAAATTTTGTTTATTGAAATATGGATAATAAAAATCAACTTAAAAAACAAACTATTTTAAGTACCTTAAGTCTTTTCTTCCAAAGCGGTTATTCCGCTGTCCTTGGTTTTGCTGCTAACTTGGTTTTAACTATTTTGCTTTCTCCCCAGATATTCGGAATTTATTTTACCGTTCTTTCGATCATCGCCATCCTTAATTATTTTTCCGATATTGGCCTGGCCGCCTCACTTATCCAAAAAAAAGAAATTGAAGACAAAGAAATATCAACCGTATTCACAGTCCAGCAAATATTGATTTTAATTGTGGTAGTTATTGGTTTTTTTGCCAGTCCTTTTATTGTTTCTTTTTATAAATTGCCCGTTGAAGGTAAATTTCTTTATCAAGCCCTTCTTATTTCATTTTTTCTGTCTTCCCTCAAAACCATTCCTTCAATTTTTTTGGAAAGAAAAATACAGTTTCAAAAAATCGTTTTCGTCCAAATAATAGAAAACACTACTTTTTATTTATTTGTAATTATTTTGGCCCTGATGGGTTGGGGATTAAAAAGCTTCACGGTCGCCGTAATATTACGATCCTTAATCGGAGTAATCGTAATTTACAGTATTTCTTTTTGGAAACCGCAATTTGGAATTGATATTATTTCGCTGAAAAGGTTACTTTCATTCGGAGTTCCTTTTCAAATGAGTTCTTTTCTGGCCTTGCTCAAAGACGATTTGTTAACTCTATATCTTGGAAGAGTGCTTGGTTTTCAAGCCCTTGGATATATCGGTTGGGCAAAAAAATGGGCAGAGTCACCTATTAGAATTATTATGGATTCATTGAGTCGGATTCTCTTTCCTCTTTTTTCAAGATTTCAAAAAGAAAAAGGCCGACTTTCCCGTCTGATTGAAAAAACAATCTATTATCAGTCGTCTTTGATCATTCCGGCAACATTGGGATTAGCTTTAATAATGGGTAAAATGGTCCAGTTGATTCCCCGCTATTCCAAGTGGGAAAGCGCCCTACCTCTTTTTTACCTATTCTGCCTTTCTTCTCTTTTTTCCTCTTATTCAACACCTTTTATGAATCTTTTAAATGGTGTTGGAAAAGTCAAAGTAACATTTTATTTTATGGTTGGCTGGACCATCGCTACTTGGATTTTGACACCAATTTTGACTAAGTTTTTGGGTACTTACGGTTTTCCTGTTACTTTGGTAATTTTGTCATCGTCATTCTTACTGGTCCAACGGGAAACAAAAAAGATTGTTCCCTTTTTATTCCTAAAAAATATCGTTCCCTTTGTATTTTCCGGATTGATGATGGGAGTGGTGGTATTTTTTCTCACAAAATTTTTTGTTTTTAATTTACCATTTTTGCTTATCCCCGTTGTGGGCGGTATAATGACTTATATTTTGAGCTTGACTTTAATATTTAAAATTAATTTAATTGAGGAAGTTAGATTATTATTTAGATAACTATGAAAAATGTATCAGCCGTCATCGTTGTTAAAGATAATCCTGTTCATCTATCAAAAGTTATTTCTTCTGTTGAGGATTTGGTTTGTGAAATTATTATTGTTGATATTGGCATTGATGATGGTTTAAAAACCGCACTAAAAAACAATAAGCTAGTCAAAATTGTTAAGATGAAAGATGAAGTCCCCTACGTTGAACTGATCCGGGAAAAAACCAAGGATTTTGCCAAAAGCGATTATATTTTTTTCCTAGATCCTGATGAGATAGTTACCCCGGGATTAAAAGATATTATCAAATCACAGTTGGACTTTTGTGATTATTTTAAAATTCCCCGAAAAAATATTATTTTTGACCGCTGGATCAAACATTCTCGTTGGTGGCCCGATTACCAGGTAAGGCTTTTTAAAAAAGATAAGGTCGTCTGGCCAAAGATTATTCATCGCCAACCCAAAGTTGAGGGTCACGGATACACAATTGAAGCAAACGAAAAATATTCTCTTCTTCATCATAGCTATCAAACTATTGATGAATACTTATCTAAATTTAAACGTTACGCTAAATACGAGGCCAAGGAAGTCTATGATTCTAAAAAAGATTTAACTTTTTCGAATGCTATTATCAAAGCCATCAATGAATTTATTAGCCGGTACTTTGCCGCTGAAGGATATAAAGACGGCAGTCAAGGATTAGTGTTAGCCTTTTTACAAATGTTTTACTATATCATCGTTTATTTTTACTACTTAGAAATGAAAAAATTCAAAATTGAAGGGAAAATCAATGAAGAAGAGTTCTTTAAAAAAGGTTTAAAGGAGACGTTGTATTGGAAGAAGGAAAAGAGCCTGTGGGAAAGAATAATACAAAAAATTTTATGATCGGCCTTATTACTGTCAACTACAACCAATATCAGCTTACCCGTGAGTTCCTCGATTCTCTCGTAACTGTAAAGAACACTAAAGACTTAACTGTCTTCATTGCCGATGTATCTGACAAAAAAGAAGTATTTAAGATTGATAAATATCCAATGAAGGTAATTTTAAAATCTCTCCCCAACAACGGATACGCTTTCGGAATCAATGAAGGAACAAAATACTTTCTTAAAAGAGGTCTTGATAAATTTTGCGCAATTAACAACGATGTTTTTTTTGACCATAATTTTTCTACACAAGCCCATTTGGGATTTGAAAAGGCCGATATTTTTGGTGGAAAGATTTATTATGCACCAGGATACGAATATCACAAAAATTATCAAAAAAAAGATATCGGCAAAGTACTATGGTACGCAGGTGGGATAAATGATTGGAGAAATGTTTATACCTCTCATCGCGGTGTCGATGAGGTTGATAATCACCAATATGAAAAATTTGAGGAAACTGATTTTATCACCGGCTGTATGCTTTTTTTCAACAAAAAAGTCGTTGACAAGGTAGGATTTTGGGATGAAGGATATTTTTTATATTTTGAAGATTCCGACTTCTGCGAACGAGCGAAAAAAGCCGATTTTAAACTATATTATAATCCGAAAGTGATAATCTATCATAAAAACGCCCAGTCAACAGGCGGTTCCGGTTCTTCTATCCACCAAAAATATCAACGAAAAAACCGTATAATCTTCGGTTTTAAATATGCTCCCTTTCGAACAAAACTTCATTTGATAAAAAATTTCTTTTTAAATCAAAGGTAATAAAAAATATGAAGTGGTTAAAGTTGAGTATTTTTCTTACAGTCCTGTTTATTTTTTTCTATCTTCGCCTGACTCCCATCATCAATCAAACAGTCCCCTACACCTATGATCAAGGAAGAGATTTTTTGAAAGCTGAAGAAATTATCCGTAACGGAAACTTTACTTTTATCGGACCAACCACCGGAATCCAAGGTGTTTATCACGGAGCTTGGTGGTATTATATTCTTACAATTTTTTATTTATTTTTTAATGGTTTACCTATTGGATTTTATTATGGATTATTTATATTATCAACGATTGCAATGGTCTTATTTTACTTCTTTATTAAAAAGGAATTTGGTTGGCAAACTTCCTTACTATTTTTATTGATTATTACAACCGGAAATTTCTTTATTAAATTAGCTTTTTTTACGAGTAATAATACTTTAAGCCCATTATTTGTTTTATTACTAATTTATTCTGTCTATCAATTCCTCAAAACTAAATTAAATAAATATTTATTCTTAATATCTTTTTCATTAGGATTTATTTTTGAATTTGAAGTAGCTTCTGGAATATTAATAACAATATCGTTTTTTATTACTTCTTTATTTTTTAAATTATTTAGAAAAAGTTATATAAATTTACGAAAACTTGTCTTTTTTCTATCAGGTATTATCATTCCTATTTCCCCAAGATTATTATTTGAATTAAAAAATAATTTTATCCAGACCAAGGCTTTTATTAATTTTTATATTCACCCTGTTGCTACTAATCAATCATCATTCTTTTCAACTTTGACCGAAAGAACACAATTATTTCTTAAATATTATCTTCAATTAATTTCGCAAGAAAAATTTTACCTTGGCGCATTATTTTTTTTATTTTTTATTTATTTATTTATTAAAGGAAGAAAAAATGCTAAGAAAAAAAATACCCTTTTATTTTTTTCTTTATTGACAGTGGTAATCTTCCTGGTAAGTTTGATTAATAGAAATAATTTTTTTTGGGATTATTATCTTGACGGTGTTCAGTTTATTATCTTATTTATTTTTATTTTAATCTTCAATTTAGAAAACCGATTACAATTTGTAAAAAATATATTGCTGGGAACATTTATTTTCATAATGCTGATTTCTTTTTCAAAAGATCTATCCAACATAAACATTCCATTGATTGGCTTGAGAGCTGATGATAAAATTGTTAGATATTTTGTAGAAAAATCAAATAATAAGTATTTTTGTTTGAGAATCTATACTCCGCCGGTTATTCCCTTCACTTATTATTATCTGTTTTCTTATTATGCCAATCACCAAAAAATAAAATATCCAAGACAGGAATTCACTAATAATCAGTGTTATTTTATCTTTGACAAAGAATCTTACCAATTTAGAGTTGATAAGTGGCGAGAACAGTATATTCCAAAAAATTCTGAGTTGAATAAAATAATCAAGTTTGAAAACGGCACTTCAGTAGAACTATGGACGTTAACGAAAAATTAAATCCTGAATTAAATTGGGATCAGAGGGAATCTTTAATTCTTCCTTACTCAACAGATATTTTTCCACAATCATGTTATTTGAATATTTAAATACTTTATCGGGATTTCTGTTGATTTTTACCTGATTGCTTTTCCACCAATCCCCTTTCAAATAAGGTTTGTCTTCGGGAGGCGGAGCAATAATCAGATAAGTAAGGGCTTTTTTTTCATAGGGATGACTTACTGTTTGTCCAAAAATATTTTGGACATAAAGAATCGAGTATTTTTCAGAGTACGCAAATTGGTCAGGAGTATAAATATAATAGCCAAAATCGCTTCCATCAGCATCCTTATATATTTTCTTTGCCAATTCATAATTAAACCTCCAACCTGTGCCAGCAGATTTGATCGCTTGTATTCCAGATATAAAATTGATGACAAAAATATATATAAAGATCAATGCAAATATTTTTTTGTTAATTTTGCTGAATAAAGAGGTGAAAATGATTAATGTCAATGGTAAGAAAGGCCAGTAATAATAACCCCAGACAACTCCTTTAAAAGCCAATGTTAGAATCCAGAACCCGAAATAAAAAAAGAAATATAAGTAATATATGTTTCTGTATTTAAATTTTTTGTCTTTAAGCTTGTAAATAAGGATTGCAAATAAAATTGTCACTGGAAAATTTAATAAATAATTTTGGGGAATTATATTAATTCCGTCAAATAATATTCCTCTTGCCCTTTGTATAAATATATTTAACATGCTTAAGCTTCCAACACTTTGTTTTGTCGTAATATAACTGATAACTGATCTGATTTGCAAAAAATTATGTCTTAACTCAAATAAAAAATAAGTGGATAAAGGAATCAAGAGAATAAAATAAGCAAAAATGTGAGATAACTTTTTCTTTTTGAAAAAAAACGGGATTAAATATATCGTTAACAAAACAAGTATCGGTAGTCCAAAGGCTATCTGAAACTGAATGATTAAACCTAATAAAAACAAAGCAACTATTAAATAAATAAATTTGGCCGATTTTACATAAGTTATTAACAAATAAAAAAATATTGGAAAAAGCAAAACCGCCCCAAAGGGATTAAATAAATTATTCGTGTAAGATATGGAAAAAACTGAAAGCAATAATGAAGCCAATAAACCGGTTTCTTCGCCAAAAAGTTTTTTACCGAAATAATAGGTAGCAAATATCGATAAAGCTGATAAAAAAACCCAAAACCATCCAACTACGACCGGGTTCCCTTTTCCGAGAATAAAAATCGGAAGATTTACATAAAACCATAAAGGACCATGGAAAACCCCGGGTATTCCTCCTGATCTTGGTCCTAATAAAGTTGGCTTATGAGTCCTTACTATGTCTTCCAGTACTAAAAAATCCCTCGCAATATCGGTGTGAAACATCAAGTCCTTGTTTATGACATACCAGGCACTCAATAAAATATTCAGGAAAATTATGAACACAAAAATCAGTTTGTATTTTTTTAAAAAATTTGTCATTTTTTATCCTCCACCCATATCTGCCAAAGGTATGATTCTATTTCTCCTTCTTTATATTCAATTTTATTATTGTCTCTCATGCGACTTCGCACATACTCTTTTTGAACATCCAATCCTCTATCCGGTATTTTTATCCACAAGTTTTTTGTCTGAACATATGTAAAAAATGTCCAGAAAATAGTTGACAATAAAATAATCTGTTTAAATTTAATCTGTAAAATTCTCCTTTGTAGATAAGCCAATATGTAGATAACCAGAATTGAATTCATCAGCATATAATACTCGGATGTTAATCCTCCGTAGAAACTATATCCAATCGCCGGTACCAAAAACCAAAGCAGTATTAAATAACTAAGTATTTTTTGCTTTTTGTCTTTATCAAAAAAAACCACTATAGAAAAAACGGAAGGAATGACAAATTTTAGGAATTTATAAGTACTTGGCAATGATAAAATTGTCTTAAACTGAATAAAGGCATCGTTTAACCGGTGAAGAAAAAACCTGAAGTGGAAACCTTTGATTAAATAATCTTTCAAAAAATTACTGAACAACCTTAAATTATTATTTTTTGTCTGAATGTCATATAAAACATTAGGAATAAACCAAACAAATAATAAAGGTAGACCGATAATAATCCAGATTAATGTTCTTTTTTTATCCTTTGCCAAAATAAAAGATAAAAAAACAATCAATGGTAAAAACACTACAGAAAAATGAAGATGAAAAAATAATCCAACCAGAAAACTAAGAATTAATATCCACTTATATTTTTTTTCATAGACAACTTTATAAATTGCATAAAAAATCAAAAGAGCAATACCAGGAATTAAAGAGACGTTCCAGGGAACACGATTGAGCTCAATTAAATATCGGTTGGTCGCATAAAAAAAACTGGCAAATAAAGCAATATTTTTGTCATAGATTTTTTTTGTCACTGTAAAAATCACTGCAAAATTAAATAAGTTAACCAACATATTAAGATAGTTGGCCGCGTCTGGATCCATTCTGGTTAATAAATAAAAAGGTGCAAGAAGATAGTACCAAAACGGCCCTAAATGAAACTGCCCGACCCCGGTACGGGGTCCAATCAAAACAATTTGACCTTTGATTATGTCTCTTACTTTCCATGCATCTCTCGCCTGATCCCAGCCAAATGTTTTATAATCGTCTATCTTATAAAACCGCAAATACATTCCAATCAAAACTATCAACAGAAAAATTAGATAAAATTTATTTTTATTAATAAAATTTGCCAGTTTTTTTATTTTCATTTTTTCAAACTATGGCTTTTTAATTATTGAAAGAAAGCTATTGCTATCAAGAATTTTATATTTTAAACCGGCATTATCTAATTCTCTGAGTATATAGTTTCGGGTGATTAAAACAAATTCTCCTTGTTGGTTTTCAAAAAAAGAAACTGCTTTTTTGTTGGGATCAGGTAAATCAATCAACGAATAAATTCGTTTTCCGGAATAAAAGATTGCTACCGGATAAAAATTATCATCGAGATAAATGGGTATTTTATATTTTGCGGCTTTTTTAGCAATATCGACATCATCGGGAACAAAGTGCGAGGTTGGATATACTTCTTTGTAAAAATTTTTTATTTGCAGTCCTGATATAAATATAAAAAACAGGATATAAAAGATATTAGCTAACCAATTAAGTTTTTTTAATCTAGTGAATTTAATAAATAATTCTTTTCCCCAAAAAACTCCTCCCGCGATTATGAGAGAGATCGGCAGATAAACCGGAATCAGATGCCAGATTTGAGTTTCATTAGTTGTTAAAAAAGGATATAGAACCAGTAAATTCCAAAATAAAAGCAACATAAATTCTTTTTTAATAAATCTAAGGGTAATAAAAATTAAACCAATTGAGGTTATCCAAATGTAATACCATTTTCTTATTCCCATATGCAGGTAAAATAACGGCAAAAAAGTTTCTATATGAAAAAAAGATCCTAAATTTTTATTTCTCATTCCCACTGCAATAAAATGTTCTCTGAAAAAAGGTTCAAAACTGGTTAATTGAACGAAGTACCAGGGTGAAACAATTATTAAAAATAATATAACGCCCATGATTGCTTTTAAAAAATTTGTCTTACTTTTAAATATATCCTTGAAATTATTAAAAAATATCAACACGCCAATTGACAACCCAACCAATGTCTTTGACATAATGAGACACGCAAACGCAATCATAGTTGCAATAAACCAATTAAAATTGTCCTTGACCTTAAGACTAAAATAGATTGTTAAAAGGTAAAAGAAAATAAAAACTGAGTCCAAATCTCCTGATCGGGTTCGGATTAAATACCAAACCGATGTACCAAGAATTAAAGATGAAGCAATGCCCACCAAACTGCTTTTAAATATTTTTTTGCCTACTAAATAAATCAATATTATTGACCCAAGTCCAAGAAATGCTGAAGTAAATCTTACTGCAAATTCAGTAATTCCAAATAATTTTATCGATAGTGCCATTAACATAAATCCAAGAGGTGGATGATGATAATAAATTTTCCCATTCCAATCCATTTTCATGAAATTTCCTGTTTGAGCTATTTCCCGAGCAATCCCTCCATACCAGGCCTCATCCCAATTGGCCAATGTCAACCAGTCAATCCGGTAAAAAATAAGAAAGGAAAATAACAGGGTTAAAAATAATACCGGCCAGTAGCTCTTAAGAAGTTTCATTGGTTTATATTATATAATAAAGACATTGTCATGAATAATATTACCGTCGTCATTTTTACACCTAAAGAAGACGAAAACATTAAAGACTGCATTGAATCGGCTCGACTTCTGACTCAAAATATTATTCTTGTTTTTCCTACTTCCACTTTTGTTGAAACGGTCCGAGAAGCAGGTATCAAACAGGCCAAGACGGATTGGGTGTTGATTTTAGATGCTGATGAAAGAATTACGGAAGAACTCGCAAGCGAAATCAAATCTCTTATTATGTCTCCATCTACACCCTACACCCTACAACCTACAACCTATTATCAAATCCCCCGCAAGAATATCTTTGCTGATGTTAAATGGCTTAAATATGGAGGCTGGTGGCCAGACTACCAAATAAGATTAATCAATAAAAAATATTTCGTTAACTGGCCAAAAAGAATTCATTCAACTCCCAAAATAAAGGGTCAAATTGGTTATTTGAAAAATCCTCTGATTCATTATTTTCATGGGGACTTAAGCGGCATGGTTAAAAAAACTGTCATCTTTGAAGATATCGAGTCAGATCTTTTGTATAAGGCCGGAAAGACTGTAACTG
>JBBTSP010000019.1:0-7440 GCA_038064655.1 Patescibacteria group bacterium
GTAGAAAACAAAGACAGTCTTATTTAAGACTGTCTTTATAAAGAGTGTCCTTAGCTCTGGTTCACTTTCTCCAAATCAACGGCGTTTTCGAGGATTATTCCAATCCGGCCTTCGCGTTCGTTGACTTTTCCCTTAAACATGATAATCCGGTTGATATTCAAAAAAGATTTCATGGTCGCGTAACTGCGGGGGAAAACGACCAGCTCTATTGTTCCGCTTTCATCAAAAACCTGCAAAATAGCCATCTCCTCATTATTTTTTCTGGTTTTGACAATTTTTTTTCCGCTGATAAGACCGGCCAAAATTACAGATTGGCTGGCATCCTGAATGGTCACTTCCCCGATTTTTTTTGTGGTCTTTTTTTCAATAATATCTTTATATTTGGCCATGGGATTTTTTCCAATCAAAAATCCAATCACTTCCCTTTCCATCATAAATAAAATATCCTCCTCGTATTCAGGAATAGTTTTAAAATTATCAGTCAATTTTTTTGAATCGGCTGTAACAAATAAATCATATTGACCTTTCTCGGTTTTGACTTTTGCTCTTTGAATATCGGCAACAATCAGCGGATAGTTAAGCATTAAAGTGGCTTTATTGGCAAGGAGAGAAAATGCGCCGGCTTTAATAAGGCTTTCAACAGTTCTTTTATTAACCCGCCGCAGATCAACCCGGGACAAAAAATCTTTCAAACCGTGGAAGGTTCCTTTTGCCCGTTCTTCAAGAATTGATTCGATGGCTGCCTCACCGATATTTTTTATGGCCGATAAACCAAAACGAATTGCCGGACCTTCAATGGAAAAACTGTAGATCGATTTATTAATGTCAGGGGGCAGGACTTTGATTTCCATCCGACGGCATTCTTCTATCGCCTGAGACATTTTTATCTCACGTTGCGGTCCGGCCACTCCCTGCAGTTCGGCCGTAAGAAGAGCGGTCATGTACTCAATCGGATAGTTGGCTTTTATATAGCCGGTCCAGTAAGCAATCAGGCCGTATGATGCCGAGTGAGGCTTATTAAATCCGTAGGCGGCGAACTTCTCCATGAAGTTCCAGACTTTTTCTATCATTATTTTTTTGTAACCTTTTTTAAAGCAACCCTGAAAAAATTTTTCCTTGTCTTTTTTCATCAGCTCTTTTTTCTTTTTTCCCATGGCCATTCTCAAATTATCAGCTTCACTCATGGAAAAACCAGCCAGTTTATTGGCGATTTCCATTACCTGTTCCTGATAGACCAGGACTCCGTAAGTTTCTTCAAGAACCGATTTAAGATCGGGATGAGGATATTTAATTTTTTTGGCATTCATTTTGCCTTCCAAAAAGGCCGGAATAAGATCCATCGGTCCCGGCCGGTAAAGGGCCACCATAGCCGAAATATCAGATAATTTATTGGGCTTGAGTTCTTTGGCCAAATGCTTCATCCCGCCGGATTCAAGCTGGAAGATACCAATGGTATCGCCTTTGGATATGAGATCAAAAGTTTTTTTATCATCCAAGGGAACTTGGTGAATATCTATTTTTTTCCCACCATTTTTCTCCACATATTTCAAGGCCTCTTCAATTATTGTCAGGTTTCTTAAGCCCAAAAAGTCAACTTTAAGCAGGCCGATGGCCTTTTGATTTGAGACGGCGTTTAAGTCAAGGCAGTACATGTCATACTGGGTAATAATCTTTCCCTCGCGGCTATCGCGTTGAAGCGGAACGTATTCAATCAGATTTTTATCGGAAATGACAACCCCGGCAGCGTGAACCGATGAGTGACGCGGCAAGCCTTCTAGACGGCGGGCGACGTCCAAGACCTTTTTTGTTTCCGGTTCGGTCTGATAAGCAAATTTTAACTGAGGTGATTCTTCCAGGGCCTGGGCGATTGTCATATTAAATCCCTGTTTACCAAAAGGAATCATTTTGGCCAGCCGGTCGCCTTGAGAATAAGACATGCCAAGAGCCCGGACCACATCACGGACGGAAAGCCTGGCTTCCATTTTCCCAAAAGTAATAATCTGCCCCACTTTATCTTCCCCGTATTTATTAGTGACATATTTTAAAACTTCCTCGCGCCGGGTATCGGCAAAATCAATATCAATATCGGGCGGAGTCGGACGCTCCGGATTTAAAAACCGCTCAAACGGCAGATTATGATCAATTGGATTAATATCGGTAATTCCAAGAATATAAGCCACTAATGATCCGGCAACTGATCCTCGGCCCGGCCCGACGGCTATTCCCTGATTTTTTGCCCAGTTGACAAAATCCTGGACGATTAAAAAATAGGTTGAATAACCTTTGTTGTTGATGATATCTAACTCATATTTAACTCTTTTTGTAATTAAATCCTGCGAATATGAAGAGACCCTTTTTCTTCTTTTTTCGACCAGTTTGTTTAAATATTTATCAACCGGTTCATCATGAGGGGTGGGAAATTTCGGCAAAATCCACTTGCCATTGGGAATCTCCACATTGCATTTTTCAGCAATTTTAACCGTATTTTCAATCGCTTCCGGTAAATCAATGAAACTGCCTTTCATTTCCGCCGTTGATTTAAAATAAAAGTCAGGACAGTCAATCATTGATAAAGGCCGGTTTTTTTCAACCATGGTCCTTTGAGTTTGAATACAAAGAAGGACTTCCTGGGCATAGGCATCTTCCTTTTCCAGATAGTGGACATCGTTGGTGGCGACCAGCGGGACACCAAACTTTCTCGACATTCTGATGAGCTCTTTATTGACTCTGTCCAGTTCCTCAATTTTTGGGTGTCTCTGAATTTCCAAGTAAAAATCATCCTTGAAAATTTTCAAATATTTTTCCAAAATCAGTTCAGCCTGTTTGGTTTGATTTTCCAAGATTAATGAGGGAACTTCTCCGCTTAAACATCCGGATAGAGCAATGATACCTTCGTGATATTTTTCCAGAATTTCAAAATCAATACGGGGTTTATAATAAAAACCTTCAAGATATGCGGTGGTAACGATTTTCAACAAATTCTGATAACCGGTAAGATTTTTGGCCAATAGAATCAAATGATATTGATCGCGATCCAAATGTGACTGTTTGTCCAAACGGGAATTTTTTGCTTTATAGGTTTCAACGCCAATAATTGGCTTAATCCCCTTTTCTTGTGCCTTGACAAAAAATTTAAAAGCGCCGTATAAAGCGCCGTGATCGGTGATGGCCACCGCCGGCATTTTTTCTGCAATGGCTTTATCAATGACATCGTCAATACGGCACATACCGTCTAATAAGGAATAACCGGTGTGTAAGTGAAGATGAACGAAACTCATAGCAAAAAATTTAAATTTTTATATTATAACCGTTACTTTTTCATACAATTCCGGTAAACAATTTTGTCTCATCCTGAATTTTGTTCCATGATTATGTCCAGTTCTCGCATCAAAATCTATTAAAATATTAGATTCTTCAATCGCTTTCAAAAAACCTTCAAAATTAAATTTTTGCAACATCATCACTTTTTTATACCAATAAAATTCTTTACCTTTTTCTTTTTTAACATCTGCTTGGACATAAAAACAATTGAGAAGTTTTGTTCCCACCTTATGCTCAAGATCGTCAAAACCCCAATAAGGTTGAGGATTTAATTCACCTAATCCAATTAGTTTATTAACTTTTTCTAACCATTTTTTATGCCGAATATCTACAGCTTTATAATCAAAAGAGATTAATATTTTCTTATTATCTTTATCAATCTTTACCATAAAACCTCTATCACTTGATGATTTTCCATGTATCGTTTGTCTAAAACTCATTTCATTTTTGGGATATTTTTTTCCAGCTTCTTGATGAGGCCAACCATATTTTGATAATAATACCTTTGGCACAAATCTAACTGCTCGAGGAGATGGTTCTGTATGGAATAATGTGGTTAATGAGGAAGTATTTAATCTTTGAGTTTTAAGCTCCCACTCTGAAGCATTTGGTATAGGTAAATTATTTTCTTCTATTCTTAAATAATCTTCTAACGTATTCCCAATACCGCCATGATTACCAAATCTTCCATTAGCTACCCAGCCCATTTTTGCTAATTTTATAAGCTTATTTATTAATTCATCTTTCGTAAAAGTTTTCATATATTTATTACATAAGAAGATTGGGAAAAAATTGGTAATTCTTCTTCATTATCTTTTATAATCACTCCGTTCTTTATTCTATTTTCAGCTAACTCACAATACTCTGGAGATATTTCGATTCCAATATATTTTCTTTTCAAATTTTTTGCAGCAACAGCAGTTGTTCCCGAACCCATAAAAGGATCAAGAATAACCTGAGCGGTTGTTGATCCAATGATTCTTTCGATTAAATCTACAGGAAAAGCTGCCGGGTGCGGATTTTTCATCTCTTGCGTAAATTCCCAGACATCACCAAAAGAATTTGCTTTTGGAGCAAGTTCAAATTTAGGTTTTGCTATTAAATAAATTACTTCATAAGTAGGTAAAAAATAACCTTTATTAAAATTAATCCCACCTTTCCTTTTCCATATAATAATTTGTCTTATTGGAAAGCCATTAACTATATCTTGTCTATCTTGTAATAATCCATTTTGCACTCTCCATTTATGGTTATAAAATATAGCACCTTCATCATTAATAGCCCTCATCATTTCAGTTAAACATTCTCTTTGCCACTTAACATATTTATCATGAGGCATACAGTCATCATGATGGGAATACCCTTTTTGTAAAGCAGCATTCGCCCATTTACCGCCTCGACCGTCTTTCATTCCATTTCCTGTTGAATTTTTTAGATTATAAGGAGGCGAAGTAACCACTAAATCCACACTTCCGCTCGGAATTTTTTTCATCGTTTCAACACAATCGCCACAAATTATTTTATTTATAAAATCCTCGGGATATTTCATAATTAATTTTCATTATAGTTTATCTATCACAAAATCTCTTGCCATATTCTCCCACTTATTATTAATTTTCTCTATTTTAACTTCTTTCCCGTACTTTCTTTCTAAAGCTTTCTTAATCAAATAGTCAGCCAGCTCGGGGTTTTTTGGCAAGATTGGCCCGTGCAAATAAGTGCCAAAACTGTTTTTGTAATAAATTCCTTCGGTTTTATCTTTTCCGTTATTTCCATAACCTTTGACGACTTTGGCAAAAGCTAATTTTTTGTCGGCCAAATATGTCCTTCCTCCATGATTTTCAAAACCGACCAATTTAATTTTCGGAAAAAGTTTTGAATCAATAATGATGTTGCCGATGCAACGAGGAAAATTAAGGCCAGGACTTTCCGTGTACAGATCAAAAGCGCCCAGACCTTCAATCATTGTTCCGTCGGCGGCTTTATAGTATTTTCCCAAAAATTGATAAGCTCCGCAGACAAATAAACCGGGGACCCCGCTATCAATCGCCTCTTTCAAATATTTTCCTTTGCTATTTTTCAAATCACGATTAACGATTTCCTGCTGTTTATCCTGAGCGCCGCCCATAAAAATAAGATCCATTTTGGAAATTAATTCAGCCGGTTCGTTGACGGAAATTTTATTAATAACTGGTTTAATCCCTGCGATTTTCATTCGATAGCTTAGAGCAATAATATTTCCCCGATCACCGTAGGTGTTCATTAAATCCGGATAAAGCCAGCAGATATTTATAGTCATATTATTTAAAGCTCGCCACTAAATTTTTTACTCCGTTGGAGCCGCTTCGCAGTCGCGAAGTCCAAAGTCGTAAAAAATTAAGCGTCTCGCTTTTGCTAAATTAATTACAATAATTTCCTGCCTAATAATATTTTTCTTGCCTCAAGCATTGCCGAATAGGTTGGCAAAACAAAAAACCTCTCCCCTTCCTTAGTTTTGTCAACGATTGACCTGACGGCATCGGGTAAATTTTCAAAAGTCAGGACATTTTTTCCGCCACCTTCATATCTTAATCTTAGACTCATGTCATAGACCCGATCGCCTGCCACATAAATATTTTTGGCAACAGTAAGAACTGGTTTGAAGTCCACGTCCCAGATCCAGGAAACATCCAGACCATCGGGAATTCTATTATTTAAAACAATTAGGAAGTTGGCCTTCCCTTTTCTTACAATTTCATTGACAGTTTGAATCGACTGATTAAATCCGGCCGGGTTTTTTGAAAGAAGAATAAATACTTTACGGTTTTTATAAATAATTTCTTCCTGGCGGCCAAAAGCAGGGGTAAACTCAGAGAGCCATTTGTTTATGTCATTTAATGTAATTTTAGTCTGGATTCCCGCCTGCGCGGGAATGACAAAGAGAGACTCTATCAGCAATAAAACCGCGTTTGTATTATATACATTATATAGACCGCTCATCGGATAGTTAATTTTTATGTTTGAAAAATCATTTACCTCTCCCCTTTTAAACTGACAATTTGAGCAATAAAAATCTCCGAGGTGAGCATAGGATAGTTGATGGTAATGTAGCAGAGATAAACAAACCGGGCAGTAAATTGAGTCAACGTCATGGGGAATATCTTTCAATTTCATCAAGCTTTTTTCTATGCCAAAATACTGAACTTTTTGCGAAAGTTTACTACCGATAAAATAAAGCTGTGGGTCATCGCCGTTGATAAAAACTTCGGTTTTTGAACTTAAAGTTTTTAATGCTTCTAACCATTTTAAAGCAATTGTATTGACTTCCCCATAACGATCAAGCTGATCACGAAACAGATTTAAAACCAAAATTTTATCAGGAGAAATTTTTTTGAGAAGCAACGGTAAATTAAATTCATCGCTTTCAAAAATTACAAAATCATATTTCAGTTGGGAAAAAATATTACTATTTTTAATGATGGAAGATGCTACGCCGTTTAATAGATTAGCCCCTTCACTGTTGGTAAAAACTTTTTTGCCGGACTTTTCCAAAAGAAATTTTAAAAGAGCCGTCGAAGTTGTCTTCCCGTTAGTCCCGGCAATGGCAATAATTTTTAAACCTTTATTTTTGTTAACAACATTTTCAATAAATTTATCATTAAGAATTAACGCAATATGTCCGGGCCAAGTTGAGCCAGAACCAAGATTGAAGACCTTACTTATCCAATTGATTATTTTACAAATTAAAATAATTAAAATGTTCTTCATTAGGACATTTTATCATTTATTTGATCCTACATGCTCTTCAAAATCCTGATCCGGTCTTCAATAGACGGATGGGTTGAAAAAAGATTGTTGAGCCAGGAAGATTGTTTTTTCCCTCCAAAAGGACTATCAATAAAAAGATGGGCGGTTGAAGAGGAGACACGTTTTAAAGGCCGAGAATCATTATTGAGTTTTTCTAAAGCATGGACTAAACCTTCAGGATAGCGGGTTAAAAGAGTAGCTGAGGCATCGGCCAAGTATTCCCGTTTTCTCGAAATTGCCAATTGAATTATGGTGGCAACAATGGGGGTTAAAATTAAGGCGACTATAAATAAAACTAAAAAAATTGGGTTACGGTTACTTCTTTCATCATTA
>JBBTSP010000020.1:0-13948 GCA_038064655.1 Patescibacteria group bacterium
AATTTTGCCAACCGGAGATTATCACATTGAAGAAGAGCGCCGACTTTTTTATGTTGGGCTAACTCGGGCCAAAGATAAAGTATTTTTATCTTCTTCCAGATTTTACGGGGAAGGAAAACGGCCGCGAAAAATCTCCCGGTTTGTAATTGAAACATTGGGTAAAGAATTAGTAAATCAAGAGGTTGGTTTAAAAAAAGAACAAAAATCCCAATTGACGATTTTCGATTTCAAAATGCAAAAAACCATAAATGACGGTACGGGCATTGCGCGCAATGCCCCAACGGATCGATTGCCTATTACCAATAATTTTTCATATTCCCAACTCAATTCTTTCAAAACCTGCCCTCTCCAATATAAATATCTATATTTTTTTAAAATTCCGACCACGCCAACCGCCGCCGAATCTTTTGGAACGACTGTTCACCAAACTTTGCAAAAATTTTATAATCAATTTCTAAAAAATAAAAAAACAAATAAAAAAAATCTCCTGAGTATTTATGAAAAAACCTGGATTCCGATCGGTTATTCGTCAAGCGCCCACGAAAACCGAATGAAAAAAGAAGGAGAAAAAATGCTAGTTAATTTTTATAAAAAATTTCACCATTCAGACCTGAAAATAATCGGGCTGGAAAAATTATTCAAAATAAAAATTGCCAACGACATTTTTTTAACAGGGAAAATCGATCGGATTGACAGTTTAAATAAAAATGAAATAGAGATAATTGATTATAAAACCGGAAAAAAACCAAATGAGCGGGAATTGACAAAAAATTTTCAACTAACTATTTATGCGATGGCCGCCAATGATAAAAATTTGTTCAATAAAAAATTAGCCGATATCAACCTTACCTTTTATTATCTTCAAGAGCCGGAAAAAATTTCCCTAAAAAGAAATGGGGAAGATTTAGTAAAAACCAAGGAAAAAATCGTCGAGATGGTAGAAGAAATTAGAAAGAACAAATTTACGGCCAATCCTGGCAGACACTGCGATTTCTGTTCTTTCAAAATCATCTGCGAGGCGTGGCAATAATTAATTATTGTATAATATCGCATGGCAAATAGATTTATCAAAACAAGATTTTTCCAGAGGCTGTTGGAAATAATTGTTCCTATCAGCTCCTGGTTTTTGATTACTCTGCCCTTATGGCTCTCCCCTTTTCACCCGGCCATTGTTGCTTATTTTATTATTGCCTTTGATCTTTATTTTTTTTCCAAATCCCTGTCAACCGCCTATTCTTCGGTTGTCTCTTACAACGAAATTCTCTTTCACAGTCAAATAAAATATGATAAAAAATTAAAAAGTCTTAAAAATGCAAATGTTCTAAAACATTTTATTATCATTCCAAACTTCAAAGAACCACTCCATAAATTGGACGAAACGATCCAGGTATTAATTGATAATGATTTCCCAAATAAAAAAAATCTTTATCTTGTCCTTGCTTTTGAAAAACGCGAGCGGGAGGCAGTTAATAAAAGCCAGTTAATTTCCGCCAAATACGGCAATCATTTTAATAAAATTATTTCTTGCTATCATCCTTTGAAAAAAAACGAAGAACCGGGCAAGGCCAGCAATCAAACTTTTGCGGCAAAGATCGTTGATCGTTATGTTATAAAAAATAATTTCGACAGAAAAAATATTCTTATTACAGTCTGTGACGCCGATAGCAAGTTACCTAAAAACTATTTTTCTTATCTTAGTTTTGAATATCTCCGGGATAAAGACCGGCTCTTTCATTTTTACTGGGCTCCGGTGTTACTTTATAATAATTTTTGGCAGTTGCCTTTTTTAGTGAGAATTCAGGCAACCCTATCTTCGATCTTGAGATTGTCATTTTTATCACAAAAAGAAAATCTTATTCAGGTCTCTACATATTCAACCAATCTCTGGATGCTTAAGAAAATAAATTTTTGGGATACCGATATTATTCCTGAAGACTGGCATATATTTTATCAAGCTTTTTTTACTTTTGGCAAAAATGTAAGAACTATTCCGCTTTTTACCATCGTCAACGGTGACGCCGTCTATTCCGGCGGGACAATGAAAACTTTAGTTAATAGGTATGAGCAGGAAAAACGTTGGGCCTGGGGGGTGAGCGACGTCGGTTATGTCTTAAAAAGATTTTTCCAAACCCCAAATATTGATTTTTGGCAGAAAATGAAAAGGATTATTTTTATCGTTGAGACCCATCTTTTCTGGCCGGTTTCGTTTTTTATTCTGACAATCAGCGCTTCAGTTCCGCCTTTGATTAATCCTTCTTTTAAAAGAACCGTCCTTGGCTTATTATTGCCAAAACTGTCCGCCTTGATTTTGACCTTGTCATCAGGTATGTTGATTCTGTATATTTATTTAGACATTAAACTTAGACAAAAAGTAAATATGAAAACGAGCGTTTCAAATCTCCCGTTGTTGATTATCCAGTGGTATTTATTGCCTGTGGTTTCTTTTTTCTTTTCATCCCTCCCTGCCCTTGATGCCCACACTAGAATATTATTAGGAAAGAAGTTAAAATATAAAGTGACGGAAAAAGTATAATTATGTTAACATGGCTTTTTACCAAAACTCCCCTTTTCTTCCTCACCCAGTCTTTCTGGAGAGATGAAGCTTTTACCTATTTTTTAGCCAAAAAAAATGTTTTTGAAATTATTTTTCTAACCGCGAAAGATTTTAATCCGCCATTGTATTATCTGATTTTGCATTTTTGGATGAAGATTTTTGGCGGATCGGAAATCGCCTTAAGAAGCTTGTCAATAATTTTTTTCTGGGCAACTGTCTACACTGCCTTTTTCTTTTTAAACGATATCCTAAAAATAAAACTGAAAAAATCTTTTTTTTATCTTATCTTCTTTATCATCAATCCCCTTTTGTTGTACTATGCATTTGAGGCTCGAATGTACTCAATGCTTGCTTTCTTGGCTACTTTGTCTTACTACGCTTTTTGTAAAAAAAACTACCGTTTATATTTACTGGCCACAATCAGCGGATTGTTTACTCATTATTTCATGATTTTTGTCGTCTTTAGTCAGCTACTATTTCTATTTTTAAATAAAAATGGCGTTAATAATTTCAAAAAAACTGTTGTTTATTCGTCTTTATTAGTTTTTTTTCCCTGGTTAGTTTTTTTCTTTAATCAAAATAGTCTGCCGGCTACTTTTTGGATATCTAAACCATATTTCCGTGATATATTTGGATTATTCGGAGTTATTTACACTGGGAACGAGTCTTCTTTTTATGCAAACACTTTTATAAAAAAAATGGAGCTTAGTGTTATTTATTTTTCATTTATATTATTTGTCATTACCGCCACCGGAATTTATTTTTATTTTAAAAAGCTTTCTAAAAAAGAACTGTTTGTTTTTCAATTATTTTTTCTCTGGGGGGTTGGTATTACTTCGGCTATTGGATTAATTTCATTTGTTAAGCCTATGTATTTTCCCCGCTATCTGATCTTTGCCACCGTCGGCTATCTACTGTTGGTTATTTTTATTTTAGAAAAATTGAATATTTATTTAAAAACCCTTCTAGTTACTATTCTGATTATTCTTACCTTTAGTTATCAAAAACTACAAATAGAGTACCGAAAAAAAACTGATATGAGGAAAATATTAAGGGAAATTCAGGCAATTTCCGGTAAAAAAGATTTGGTGTATGTCGATGATCTTGATTTTTTTACCGCCCAGTACTATTTTGACACAAATAGAGTTTATATCTATGGAAAAAGTTATAAAGACATTCCTGCATATAACGGAAAAGTACTTATTCCAAAAGAGAAAGTAGCTTCCTCTCTTCCTTTCTACCCGCAAAAGGCTTTCATCTTAAACTCCGACGGAAAATACACTATTCAAGCAATGTATTAAAAACCTTTCCTGTTGTTTCATTACCTATCCGTGACGGCCGTCAGGGATAGGTTAGAGAAGCATATGTCACACTTTTAAACGGCCGTGTAATAGTGTGACATAGCATTAAAAAGAACGCTTTGTCTGTTTAAAAAATAGAAATAAATTTAAAATTACTGTTGGTAACATTAATAACGAACCAATAATGGCTAAGTTTAACATTTGGTATTTTATTGCTGATAAAGCAAAAGATAAAGCTAAAAATCCATAACCTAAGACAGGAACAATGAAAATTGATTTATTAAATTCTTCTTTTTTTGTTGGAAAAAAATACTCAAAGGTTCTAAATAATCCAGTAACCATAACTGTGACAATAAACCAACCAATAAAATTTCCAATCGGAACCCCAAAATAAGGTCCGCCATCTAACCATGTCCATGACCCGGTTTTTACCTGTAAAGGATCCATAAATAAATCAATTGCCGTCACCACTAAACCATCAATAAAAACTAATAATGGCACTAGCCAAAAATTTTTTAATTTAATATTTGGCTTTTTTAAATCTGACCAATATAAAAACGAGGTGACAACGCAGTAGCCAGTATAGATAAATACTGCCCAATAAAAAACTACTGATAAAGGAACATTACTAATGGCAAGTTGATCAGATCGATAAACGTAATGTCCACCAAAAATAGTTCCTGTTTTTAATCCTAATCTTTCCATTAAAAAACCAACTGTAGAAGCTAATAAAATAAAAAAAATTGCTTTTTTTGTTAATAAAGTGATAATTGAATGAAATAACAAAAGTAGTACTGGGAAACTTAAAAAAATTATCTTAAACAATCCATATCTTTCAAGATTAATTCCGTAAAATGTTCCGAATAGTTTTAATGCAGAAATAGTTACCAAGAGAAAAAATATTTTCCAAACCAAGTTTGTTTTATTTTTCATAATGTTTAATACGACTGTTTCACGATCGTACAAGAGACGTATTATATTTACCAAATCCAACCTCGCAGATTGTACGGATTATATTTCTACTCCGAAACTTTCTAAATCTTCTTTAAGTTTTTCATTCGTTGTGAAAAGAAAGGATTTTATTCCAGCAACTTCGCCTCCATTGACGTTTCTTGGTCTATCATCAAAAAAGACAGCTTCCTCTGGTTTAATTTTAAGTTGTTTTAAGGATATTTGATAAATTTTTTTTTCTGGCTTTATCACTTTATGGAGAGAAGAAATAACCTTAGAGTCAAAATATTTATCTAATTTATATTCAAAAATTAATTCTTTCATCCAAACATCGCTATAATTAGTCAATAAACCTATTTTATATTTTTTCTTAAGTTTAACAATCATATCTAATAACTCATGATTTATCTTTATTCTCTGATATATTTCTTTCCAAACATCGCTACTGGCTATTCCAACCACTTTAGCAACCTCTTGAGAAAACACTTGAGTAGAAATATCACCTCTATCCATATTATCTGAAATGTCACCAAAGAAAGTACTATTACTTTCAATACCTTTGGCTTTTTGTTCCTTTGCCCAAAGGCTGTATCCTTCCGATCCAATTACTCCGGCAAAATCGAAGATGAGCGCCTTGATCATATAATTGGATTGAATGGAAACTTAGTAAATCGGACTTTGTCTCCCAGTTCTCGTTCTATCCTCATTAACTGATTATATTTTGCGGTCCGTTCGCTTCGAGCCGGCGCACCAGTTTTTATCTGACCGGTTCCCATGGCCACAACAAAATCGGACATAAAAGTATCTTCTGTCTCGGCTGATCGATGGGAAACTATCGCTGTCATTCCAGCTTTACGAGCCATAAGAACGGCGTCCACCGTCTCGGTCAACGTTCCAATTTGATTTAGTTTAATAAGTATTGAATTGCAGGTTTTTTCATCAATACCCTTTTGCAGTCTTTTAATATTAGTGACAAACAGATCATCGCCCATTACTTGCATCTTTCCTTCGGTTTTCTCATAAAGTTTTTTAAAGCCACCCCAATCGTCCTGATCAAAGACATCTTCCATCGAAACTATTGGGTACTTCTTCCAAAGATTCAGATAAAATTCTACCAATTCATCGGTTGATAAAATTAATCCTTCTTTTTTTAATTGGTACTTGCCGTCTTTGTAGAACTCGGAGGCGGCACCATCAATCCCCAAGCTAATGTCCGTTCCAGGAACATAACCGGCTTTTTCAATCGCCTCCACCAAAATCTGGAATGGTTCTTCGTTGGATTTAAATTGAGGCGCATATCCGCCTTCATCGCCAACGGCGACCGCATAACCTTTTGATTTAAGAATAGATTTTAAGGCCTGGTAAACTTCAGCTCCCATTCTGATTGCGTCCTGAATATTTTTGGCGCCAACCGGAAAGATCATATATTCTTGAATATCGCTGGCCCAATTTCCATGCTTACCGCCATTTAAAACATTAAACATCGGCAAAGGCATTGTATAAGTACCATTGAAGTCTGGATTGAATTTTGAAAGATAACTGTAAAGTGGTTTTTTCTCACTGACTGCTTCTGCTCGAGCAGCGCTTAAAGAAACCGAAAGAATTGCGTTTGCGCCAAATTTTACTTTGTTTTCTGTCCCATCAAGTTCAATCATTGTTTGATCCAGTTTTTTATGATCTGCGGCATCAAGTCCTTTGACAACTGACTGAATTGATGTATTGACATTATTAATCGCGGATAAAACACCTTGACCACCGTAGCGCTTAGGATCATTATCTCGAAGTTCAACGGCTTCGTACTTTCCCGTTGAAGCGCCTGAGGGAACGGCCGCCCAACCAGTTGTTCCATCTTCTAAGATGGTCACACATTCAATCGTGGGATTTCCCCGGCTGTCCAAAATTTCCTGAGCGTGAAGGGATTTGATTTTCATAATTTTATTATATCATTTCACCACTTCACACTATCTCATCAAATTCCATTCAGACCGAGTATATTTATTATCCTTTAATTCTTGTACCATCGCTAATTCTGAAGCGGTTAGCGGAGTCTTCTCATATTCTAACTTTAAAGCTTTTTTAAAACCTTTAATCAAAGCCTCTTGACAAGATTCAAACTCAATCTTTTTCCCTAACAAACCTCTAACTCCTATCACTCTTTGCTTGACATCTTTAATTAATTTATCTCTCATTTTTTCTTGAGGCACTTTTAACAAACTAAACATCTTTTCCACATCTACATCCAATAAAACTGTTCCGTGTTGCAGTAAAACATTTTTCTTTCTCGTTTGTGCGTTGCCGGAGATTTTTTTACCGGAAGAAGTAATGTCATTTAAAGGAACAAACTGAGACTCAATTCCTAAATTCTTTAAACCTTCAATTATTCCCTGACATATTTTTTTATAAGAGGAGATAATATCTTGGGGAATAAACTGTCCATCAACTGGGGCTATCAAACTATAAGTTACCTCAGCCTGATGAAAGACAGCACCACCGCCAGTCACTCTTCTAATATAGTCAACCTGTTGCTTTTGACATTCATCTAGATCAACCTCTTCCTTCAAACTTTGAAAATAGCCAATGGAAATCGCGGCTGGTTGCCATCCATAAAATCTAAGAGTGGCTTGATGGCTTTTTTGGGCATGAAGTAAAACTGACTCATCAATAGCCATATTTTCATAGGCGCTTTTAAAACCAGTGGTTAATAATCTAATTTTCATAGTCTTTAATTGGCCATTAAAATTGCTTCCGCTAAACCTGAACTATTAATTCCAAAACAGTCAATATGATAACTTTTCCAAAAATTATCTAAATGCTTTTTTAAAACCTCTTGATTCATCTCGCAACCAACCAAATTCTCCTCAAGCTTTTCGATCATTTCTTCTGGATGCATAAAAAAATCACCGGTTATTTTAATTTTTTTAATTTTTCCTTTTTCTGTTTCCAACTCAACTTTAACTAGTTTTCCTTCAGGGATTTTATAGACAGATTTTTTTATCATTTTGTTTCTAAGTTTAACTCATTAATTGCTTGTCTGAACTCATTTTTTGATAGTTTATAAGGATAATTATACAACATGCCACTAGGTTTTTCATTATAATAAGGTCGATTGCAACCCGAACAGCCACTAGTTTGAAATAAATTAGTCCCATAAAGTTTTTCTAATAAATCTTTTTTTTTCCAACCGACCGATCTTAACTCACCCTGCTTATTAAATCTTAAATCGCAACGCCAGTGACCCGTAATTAAAAACTGTGCCAGTTGAACTCTTCGATATTTGACCAGTTTAGGCGGTTTTTGCTTAGCCAAAGCGGTTCCTTGAATTGGCGTCAAAGCAAATAAAGCCATGGTAAGCCGATTCTGATGAAGCTTTTTTATTAACTCAATCACCTGCTTTTCTGTCTCGGAAAAACCAATGATCAAATGAGTAGTTATTTTACCGGGGAACTGTTTGCCAGCTTTTAATAAAAACTTTAAAAATTCCTGATAGTTACCCTTTTTAATTTTTTGATAGTCAATTTCATCAACCACATCCAAGGCCAACCCCAACCGACTCACTCCTTTCTTAAATAATAACTGGACTTCTTTTAGGTTTCTTGGTCTGATAGAAACACTTAAAGGAAGGTGACTTAATTTTTTTATATATTCAAGAAACTCTAATGTTTTCTCCAAATAACCAGGGCTTTGGGTGACCTGTAAACAGATTCTTTTAAATTTTTTATCCAATTTTTCTCTTAAAATTTCTTTGATCTTATCCTTTTCAAACTCCGGCCAGATTATTCGTGATAAGTATTGATCATCTAATTTTGCCGATCTTGCTTGAGTACAAAAACTACAGTCATAAACACACCGACCCGTGGTCATAAAATGAGCTGTCGAAGGTAGGCTTTTGTCTTCGATCTTGGTCTTTTTCAAACCCAACACATGGGCAGTGGCTAAAGCTATTTTAATCATGTAAACACACAGCATTGACCTTGCCAAAATATTTGATAACCTAGATTTTTTGCCAATTTTACAGCTTGTCTACTTGGTCGAGTGATTACTTTAAACCCGGTCAACACCGCCAGTTTATCTAACTGGTCGCGATACTGTCCGCCAGGTCTCATGCAACCCAGTCTTTTATCAAGTTTAGGATAGTTTTTTTCTAAATAATAAAAAAATTTTTCCACCGATTCAATGAGAGGTGATTTTTGTTGACTGAGTTCTGTTCCCGGTATTGGCAAAAACACATTAAAAACAACTTTTTGACAGTTAAATTTTTTTACTAACAACTCTACTGCCTGATACTCCCAACTAATTTCGCCCTGCCACAGACCCAAAGTAATATGAGGAAAGATACTAACCTCTTTTTGTAACGCCGTTAAACTCTCGTAATAGTCCACTAACTTTTTATTCAAGTTGTATACCTCTTTAATGATTTTCTGTTCAGTCACAAAATCAAAACTAACTATATCCACTAAACCAGCAATTTTTTTAGCTTCTGCTTGGCTAACCAAACCCACATGAGTATTAATTTTGTATTTACTTTTTAACTTCTTAATCTCTTTGGCAAATCTCAATACCGGCACTTTACCTTGATCATCACAACCGCCGCTAATTAAAATACTTCTAACTCCTGGCTTTATTCCATCAGCAAATCCGCTCATCGGTTTTAAAAATTTTTTGTTGCAGTGACGGCAGTTAAGAGCACAGCCGCTACCAGTTACTGATATAGATTGATTAGAGGACAGATCAGTAAAAAAAATCTTTTTTATTCTTCCCATTTAAGATTAGGGCTTCGAGCCGCTGTCACCTCATCCAATCTAGTAACAGGCATATTATGAGGAGCTTTTTTAACTAGTTCAGGCTTGGTTTTGCATTCATCAGCAATTTTAATCATCACCTCGACAAATTCGTCTAAAGTTCTTTTACTTTCTGTTTCCGTCGGTTCAATCATAATCGCTCCATGAACAATCATTGGGAAATAAATAGTTGGCGCATGGTATCCATAATCAAGCAGACGTTTGGCAATATCCAAAGTCGTTACTCCATATTTTTGCTGATTTTTATCAGAAAACACACATTCATGCATGCAGATTTTGTTATAAGCTAAATCAAAATATGGTTTTAGTTTTGTCATTAAGTAGTTAGCGTTTAGCACACTATGTTGACCAACTCTTTTTAAGCCCTTCGGCCCTAAAGCTCTAATATAAGTGTAAGCTTTAACCATCACTCCAAAATTACCCATAAAGGCTTTAACCTTGCCAATCGATTTTTTATAGTTATAATCTCGATAATATTTATGATTTTTTTTCTTAACTTGCGGCACAGGTAAATAGGGGGCGAGCTTTTTATTTACTCCTACTGGCCCAGAGCCTGGCCCGCCACCTCCATGAGGGGTACTGAATGATTTGTGTAAATTAAGTTGAATCAAATCAAAACCTTGATCGGCCGGCCGGGTAATCCCTAACATCGAGTTCATATTGGCTCCGTCACAATAAACAAGACCTCCTTGACGATGAACAATTTGGCAGATCTGTTTAATCTTTTGCTCAAACAAGCCTAAAGTATTAGGATTGGTCAACATCAAACCGACTGTCTCTTTGTCCATATTAGCCTTAAGATCATCAAGGTCTACTTCGCCTTCATTATTTGACTTAATTGTCACGGTCTCAAAACCGGATAAAGTACAACTGGCTGGATTAGTTCCATGAGCCGCATCAGGAATTAAAATCTTGGTTCTTTTTTCTTTTCTGTCTTCAAAATAAGCCTTCATTAACATCACTCCGGTCGCCTCTCCATGAGCTCCGGCTGCTGGCTGTAGGGAGACCGCTATAAAACCAGTAATCTCTTTTAAGTACTGCTCTAATTCATAATATAACTGTAAAGCCCCCTGGACATCGCCATCGTGAGCTAACGGATGAATCTGGGTAAAGCCAGCTAAACTAGCCATGTCCTCATTAACTTTTGGACTGTATTTCATCGTGCAAGAACCTAAAGGATAAAAACCTTGATCGACTCCAAAGTTACGCTGAGACAGCTTGGTATAATGCCTAACTAAATCAGTTTTGTTAACCGATGGTAAATCCAGCTTTTTTCTTATAATCGACTTTGGCAATAGTTGATCAATTTTTATTTTACCAACATCACTTTCTGGTAGAGAAACAGCTGACTGGCCAGAGATATTTTTTTCAAAAATCAGTTTCATATTTAACTTAAAATTTTAACTGCTTTGTCAATTTCTTCCTTAGTGTTTAGCTCAGTGGCGCAAAACAGCAAATGATTCTTCAACTGAGGATAGTATTTACCTAAATCAATACCTCCTTCAATTCCTTTATTTCTTAATTTTTGTAAAACCATCTGACTGCTTTTTACCTTAACCACAAATTCATTATAAAAACCTTGACTCTTAACCAACTTTATTCCCGGCAGTTTCGCCAACTTTTTAGCTAAATAATAAGCTTTTGCCATAGACAACTCAGCCACTTCTCGAAGCTTTGGTCCTAGGGTAGCGAGATAAATCAAAACCGTTAGGGCGCACAAAGCACTGTTAGTGCAGATATTACTGGTCGCTTTTTCGCGTCTTATATGCTGTTCTCTACTTTGAAGAGTTAACACAAAAGCCCTCCGGCCTTGAGTGTCTTTAGTCATCCCGACCAAGCGGCCGGGTATCCGGCGCATATATTCTTTTTTTGTTGCCATAAAGCCTATATATGGACCGCCAAAATTAAGGGGAATTCCAAAACTTTGACCATCACCAACCACAATATCTGCTTCTTGCTCTCCAGGGCTTTTGACCAAAGCTAATGAAGTTGGCTCCACCACATTGACTACTAATATAGCTCCTATCTCATGAACTATTTGAGCGATTTTTTTTATCTCTTCAAAAGAACCAAAAAAGTTTGGGTTCTGAATAATGACTCCGCCCACCTGATCAGTTAATAAAGCTTTTAGTTCTTTTAAATCAGTCACTCCATCTTTAAAAGGTAGATTTATCACGTTAATCTGATTGGCATGACAGTAGGTCTTGACTGTACTTTGATATTCCGGATGAACTGCCTGACTGAGTAAAATTTGTTTTCTATCAACAATTCTGGTGGCCATTAAAGCGGCTTCAGCCAAAGCCGAGGCGCCATCATACATTGACGCATTGGCCAAATCCATTCCGGTCAAGCGGCAGATCATCGTTTGATATTCATAGATTGACTGGAGCATTCCTTGGCTTCTTTCCGCTTGATAAGGAGTATAGGCAGTATAAAACTCACTTCTCATTACTAAATGTTTGACCACACTAGGGATGAAGTGGCGGTAAGCTCCGGCACCTCGAAAACTGGTTTTATAAACTCGATTCTTTTCGGCCATTGACTCGATCTCTCTTTTTAACTCGATTTCAGATAGGCCGGCCGGAAGATTTAAGTCTCGTTTTAGACGATGCTCTTTGGCAATTCCCTTAAACAATTGATCTAGCCCGTTTATTCCAACGGTTTTGAGCATTGTTTTTTCTTCTTGAGAAGTAGTGGGTACAAAATCCATACTAATGTTTTTCTTTTTTGCAAAAATTAGTATAATCGTCTGCGTTCATCAACTTATCAAGCTCTTTAGGGTTAATCATCTTAATCTTCACTATCCAGCCTTTGCCAAAAGCATCTTGATTAATTATTTCCGGCTTCTTAGTTAAAATAGTATTAACTTCGACCACTTCACCGCTGGCCGGCGCATAAACATCAGACACCGACTTAACCGACTCAACTATCGCCAATGGTTTCATCTGCTCAACTTTTTTACCAATTTTTGGCAGCTCCACAAATACCAAACTCGTTAGCAACTCTTGAGCATGATCGGTAATCCCCATAGTGACTATCTCTCCATCCACTTTAGCCCACTCATGTTCTTTGGTATATTTTAAATCTTTAGGATTAATTTTAGCCATAATCATCTCCTTTTATAAAATGGTAATTTGGCAATTTTTGCCTCAACTAGATTATCTCTAATCTTAATTTTTAATTTATTTCCCAGTTTATCATATTTTTTATCAATATAAGCCATGCCGATAGCTTTTTTAAATGTTGGAGAGTAAGTGCCTGAAGTCACCCATCCAACCCTTTGGCCATTTTTAAATATTTGGTAGCAATTCCGCGCAATTCCTCGGCCAACCATCTCAAAACCGACGAGTTGTTTTTCCCAACCTTTGACTTTAATTTTCTCTAAAGCTCGTCTTCCCACAAACTCTTTATCAAAACTTACGACCCAGCCGTAGCGTGATTGTAGAGGATGAAACTCTTCACTAATTTCATGACCGTAAAGATTCATACCGCATTCTAACCTTAAAGTATCCCGAGCTCCTAAACCAATTGGTTTTAGCCCCCACCTCTTACCGATGCTTAATAATTTATTCCAAACTTTAACCGCTTCTTTGGCGTTAAAATACAACTCATAACCAAGCTCTCCGGTATAACCACTACAAGAAATAATGACTTTAATATCTAAAATTTTAGTTTTAATGAAACGATAAAACTTTAACGAATCAAGATCAGCCGAGCAGATTTTTTTTAAAATTAATTTGGAGTTTGGGCCTTGAAGATCGAGCTTGGCAATCTTATCACTGATATCAGAGACTTTTACTTCAGAGTCAGTTAAACCCAGCTGTTTTTTGACTTTTAAAACCTGGCCAAAATCTTTATCTTTAGTGCCGGCATTAGTTACCAGCATATATTCATCTTCTGCTATTTTATAAATGGTTAGATCATCGATAATTCCACCCTGTTCATTACAGATTACTGATAGATAAACCTTACCAATAGGCATATTATCAATATTTCTTGTTATTAACTGTTGGACTAAGTCTTGGCTTTTTGTGCCGGTAATCTTTATCTCGCCCATATGGCAGATATCAAACAGGCCGGCTTTTTCCCGTGTTGCCTGATGTTCTTCTATCAGATTAGTATAAAAAACCGGCATATACCAACCGCCAAAATTAACCATCTGCGCCCCAAGTCTTTTGTGCGCAGAAGCCAAGGGAGTTTTTAACATAAAAGTTTAATGAGCTTTGATCTCTTCATATTTCCTTGCTTTAGTAATTACCATGTTGAGTATTCTAATACTAAATAACAATAAATGTCAACCACTGTTTTGCTGCTCTGTTTTGTTGAGCGTGTCGGTTAGGACC